>NZ_JBHTGY010000094.1:0-88772 GCF_042676305.1 Paenibacillus sp. GCM10027630
GCTTAGGTGGGGTTGTGTTTTAACTATGTCATGGAAAAACTTTGTGAATTTTCACACAATGATTTACTAAGTTGATGATGTGTAAGGTCTGATGCAACGCTAGTGCATAGATATACGTTAAATCAGAGAAATTAACATGATGATTTCCCGCTAACCATGGTCACAGTCAGAGTAAAGTAACCGTCATAGCCACAATCAGAGTAAAGTAACAATCATAGCCACAGTCAGAGTAAAGTAAGAATCATAGTTACAGTCAGAGCAAAGTAAGAATCATGGTCACAGTCAGAGTAAAAGTAAGAATCATAGTTACAGTCAGAGCAAAGTAAGAATCATGGTCACAGTCAGAGTAAAGTAAGAATCATGGTCACAGTCCATAGCCACAGCCAAGTCATCACACACTGCGAGCCAGCTACTCCTCCACATAGGGAATAGTAAGCGGCCCCTGAGGAAGAATGGCTATGCTCATTCCTTCGCCATATATTTTCTGGAGCTCGGTTAATGTTTCCTCAATGCTGCTCATAGGCTTCAGCATGGATTTTTTGATTTCCTCATCCGTCAGCCTCGATTGTACATATACATCGGCCCACACTTGAATGACTGCCTGCTTCTGGACCTGCCATTGGTCGAACATTTGAAAATTCGGGTCCTCGATCATATCCAGCAGCTGCTGGGGTGTATCGGCCATTTGTAGAATTTTTGCATAGTTGCCGTGGTTAGGGATACCGTCAGAGCATTCAGCGGCGCAGAGGATTGCGCCTCCTTGCTTGACGATTTTATGCGCGGCACTCATGCCCTTAACGGCTTGATACAGGTTCTGATCAAGCGGATATCCAGAGTTCGATGTGATAACTACATCGAACCTTTCCTCGCAGCGAGCCATAGCATGCTGCTTCGTATAGGCGCAGCCTTCAGCATGCGCCGCGAACAGTTCGCCGGCAAAGACGCCGGTGATTTGCTTTTGCCCGTTGAGCGTGACGTTCAGCATGAAATCGGGCTTGCACATCAGGTTGATTTCGCGGGCCATCTCCTGCAACGGATTGTTGATCAGATTGCCCCAGGTGGACAAGGGGTTGCCGATCATCCGTGCATTGTGGAATGTCATAATCGTTTCCAGACCTGCGATTCCAGGCATGATCCCCTTGCATCCGCCAGAGAATCCGGCGAAGAAATGCGGCTCGATGAAGCCGGTGACGATACGGAAATCTGCCTCCACATAGGTTTTGTTCAAGTAGGCATCACAGCCGAACGAGCTCCGGCCAACCTTGACCAGTTCATCAGGCTCCTGACAATGATGATTAATTACCCGTACCTTGTCAACAATTGACTCACCCAGCATTTGTACGAATTCCTCGCGGGTTTGATCCCGGTGAGTTCCTGTTCCGTTGAGTATCGTTATCTGCTCAAGCGGAACATGAGGGAGCTCGCTAATAATCCATGGAACCAGCTTATCATTCGGGGTAGGCCGCGTAATGTCGCTTATGACTATGACGATCCGATCGGTTGCCTTTACCATCTCCCGTAAAGGTGGGGAGGCGATAGGCTGACGCAGTGCCTCAAGGACGGCCTGCTTCTCATCGGCCACGCCCGGTATGTCGTGCGGCTCCACAAGCACTGCATGATCGGGCACCTCAACAGATAAGCCATGCTTTCCATATAACAGCGTTGTTTTCAATGAAATCACTCCTTCTGTTGTTACTCTTTGCCGCGAAGCTGCTTATGGATCGCAGGGGCATATGTGCGCACAACCTGCTCGGCTGTCAGCTCCAGCAGCTCGGCTGCCCGCTCCATTGCTTCTTGCAGCGTCATCGGTCCGTTTACGATGCTGTGAACGCTCGTAATACCAAGGTCATGCAGCGAATCAATGCCTTTGCCTACCGAACCGGCAAGCGCAATTGTCGGTATGTTCAATTTTTTGGCTTCGAGAGCAATCCCCATCGGCGTTTTGCCGAAGGCGGTTTGGAAATCGATCTGGCCTTCACCGGTGATCACCAGATCCGCGCCCTTCAAGTGCTCGCGAAGCCCTGAATAGTGGATCACTACTTCGATGCCGGGTTTGATCGAGGTGGGGAAGAAGGCGAGAAATGCACCGCCGATTCCCCCTGCGGCACCGGCTCCGGGCAGGTCATGCACGCGGATACCGGTTTTTGCCTCAATGGTATCGGCCCAGGAGGCCATATTCCGCTCCAGCTCTTGCACGATGTCGGGCGTGGCCCCTTTTTGCGGGCCATATACATGGGATGCCCCCTTCGGGCCGATGAAAGGATTTTGCACGTCCGAGGCGATAAGGAAGCGGGATTCGGCAATACGCGGATCCCACGCGCTGTCGTCGATGGCTGCGATCTCGCTTAACGCGCCGCCGCCAGAGCGGACCGGGCTGCCTGCCGCGTCAAGCAGCCGCATTCCGAGCGCTTGCAGCATGCCAGCGCCGCCATCGTTGGTGGCGCTGCCGCCCAGCGCCAATATGAATTCGCGGCAGCCGGCGTCCAGCGCCTGCTTGATCAACTCGCCCGTGCCGTAGGTGGTCGCGATGAGCGGGTTGCGCTGCTCGGGGGTGATGAGATAGAGGCCGGATGCACTGGCCATCTCTATTACCGCCACGCGCTGCTCCTGCCCTATCAGGCCGTAGGCTGCTTCAACGGGCAAACCGATCGGGCCGGTTACGACGGCCTCTACTTTCCTGCCGCCTGCGGCATGGATGAGGCTGTCCATCGTGCCCTCTCCGCCATCGGCAACTGGCACTTTCACGGTATCTGCCTGCGGGAGATACCGCTTAATGCCCTGCTCAATAGCCGCTGCGGCATCGGCTGCACTAATGCTGCCTTTAAAAGAATCGGGAGCGATAATAATTTTCAATCGGAACGCCGCCTTCCTCTATTTTTTATCAGCAGCCCAGCTGAAATTCGCTGTAACTGCGCTTTCCATATACCGCTATTATATAGGAGGACAAATCAGAATGAATTGGTTATAATAAACAAAAATAAAGTGATGCCGATACATATTTTTATATTTAATAAACAATGAAAGATAGAGGTGATAAGAACGCTTACCAAAGATATAGCCGAGAGCATTGTGCGGGAGACGATGCATCGTTTGCACCGCAATATCAATATGATGGACATCGAGGGGAAAATAATTGCTTCCGGTGACAGCAAGCGACTGGGGGAGCGGCACGAAGGCGCGCTGGAAGCGATTCGTACGGGCAAACCTCTTGTTATTGATGAAGCGAACCGGGGACATTGGAAAGGAAGTCTGTGCGGGATTAATGTCCCCATCGTGTTTCGGGAGCAGATTGTTGGAGCTATCGGCATTACAGGACAGCCTGAGGAAGTTTCCGAATTCGGTGAAATCGTTAAGATGACAACGGAGCTGATGCTCAATCAGAGAATTTTGACGTCCCAGCAAGAATGGCGGAACCGCGCAAAAGAGGCCATATTGCAAGAGCTGGTTAAGATGGATTCGGATTTTGATAGAGTCGATGGTCATTTGCAGATGTTGGACCTTCGATTAAAGCCTTCTTATTATGCCTGTATTCTGGAAACGTATCAGGACATGGCTTATAACGAACAGCTTGTTAGAAAAATAGAGGAAATTGCCGGCGAGGGGCAGGCTTTGGCAAGCGTAGGCGGCGTTCACCAAATCATCCTTCTCCTGTACGGGATTACCGAGAAGAAAGCGGCGGATAAAAGGGAGCGGCTGAAGGAGATGCTGAATTCTTCGGGAATCTCATTTCGCATAGGGTATTCTCTGCCGACGAGGGATCGCACTGAAATTCCTGCTGCTTTTCGGGAAGCTGAATTTGCGTTGCAATTTGGGGAGGGCAAGAACGAGATGATGTCTTACGCTGGTTTCGAGCCTCGCGCAATTGTTATGCAGTCGGATGCGGGCAGTAAACACAGATTTGTGGAAAGGCTACTTGGAGAGCTGCCGGAGCCTCTCATTGAGACACTTGATGTATTTTTTAATTGCAGCAT
Organism: Paenibacillus sp. GCM10027630; assembly: GCF_042676305.1. Lineage (NCBI taxonomy): Bacteria > Bacillati > Bacillota > Bacilli > Caryophanales > Paenibacillaceae > Paenibacillus > Paenibacillus sp. GCM10027630. Next base: position 3,972 of record NZ_JBHTGY010000094.1, read on the forward strand.
GAGCATCCAGGAAGCCGCGCAGTCACTTTATGTACACAGGAATACGATGATCTACCGGCTTAAGCGGATTAAGGAGCTTACGGGCTGTGACCCGCAAGTGTTCAAGGATGCAGCGGCGCTGCAGATGGCTATATGGATTGACTGGGAACGTAAGCATAAACAGAAGCAAAAAACGAATCGAGCTGAATGAATTTACAGATGCAGTGGGGCTCTGATTTGTTATTAATAATGTTTTTAATAAGGCAGCATAAAATAATATTGAAAAAACTGGGAAATTCATATAAAATCTTTCTAACAACTAAACGGTGGGTTACTGGCGTAAACGTGGATAACCACGAGGGAGCACACCGATAATCGGCCGTACGCCTGGGCAAAGTATTTGATCAATGATCAAGTGCTTTTTTTTGTTCTAGAGGTAGTTCAAATTTTTGAGCGCGCACTTTTATAAAAAACGAGAGGTCAGGTGTTCGTAATGAAAATGGCGTTTGTACTATTTGATCGGATGACAACATTGGATTTTAGTGGTTTTTTCGAAGCAATTACGTGGTTGAAGATGCTGAATGCAATGGATGATGTGTCGTGGCATCTCTGTTCTACAACCGAAGAAGTTAAGGACGATCGTGGCATGACAATAAAAATAAATCATGTGCAACCCGATCTATCTGCTTATGACTTGTTGTTTATCCCGGGAGGAATGGCCACGAGACAATTACAATTTGATAAGGATTTCGTAGCTTGGCTGCAAACAGCTCAGAATGTAAAATATAAAATTTCCGTTTGTACGGGAGCGCTGCTTTTGGGTGCGGCTGGGTTTCTAAAAGGAAAAAGAGCTACAACGAATCCATCAGCCTATGAGCTATTAGTACCGTATTGTTCTGAGGTGGTAAAGCAAAGAGTGGTGAGGGATGGAAATATTTTTACCGGTGGGGGAGTATCGGCGTCAATTGACTTAGGGCTGTATGTAATTGAATCTTTAACGAATACTGAAATAGCTAAGAAGGTACAGCAAAATATGGATTACCCTTATTATGAGACAGGCAGGTTGAATAACCTTGATAATCAGAAGGCTAACTAGTACTAGTATCGCAAGCGAAGACGGCCCCGTTAAGAGCACAAAAGACTACCGCCTTCATGGCGGTAGTCTAAGACATCAGAATTTCAATATCATATTGCTGAGCGATCTGTATTGGTAGCTTTGATGTATCAACTCAGGCTTCCGGTGTTTGTCTCCGGCACCCATGGCCAGGAATAGAGGCAGGAAATGCTCTTGATCCGGGGTAGCATCTTGGGCATGGGGAGCAAGTCGTTCATAGTCGAAGAGCGAGGCTGTATCCCAGCTTTGTATGTGCTGAATCATCCAATCATCGAATTCTTTGGCCCAGTCGTCAACGCGGTCCGGCTCGCGCAAATCCAGTTTACGGAAGTTGTGAACCGTGGCTCCACTTCCAATAATGACGATATTACGCTGTTCAGCGAGCACTGCTAATGCTTGGCCGATGCCGTACTGTTGAGCGGGCGGCAAATATGGATTCACTGATAATGTGATTACCGGAATGTCTGCTTCAGGGAACAAATGCTTCAGTATAACCCAAGCCCCATGATCCAAGCCTCGTGTAGTATCGTACTGTGAAGCAATTCCAGCGGATTCAAGCAGTGCGTGAACTTCCTCAGCAATTGCCTTCGAGCCGGCAGCCGGGTATTTCACTCGGAATAAGGCATCCGGGAAACCGCCGAAATCGTAGATCGTTTCATACGTTGAATCCGTATAGGTTAGCGATTGCTCTCTTTTCTCCCAGTGGGCACTGAACAAAATAACGGCCTCAGGCTTGCCGAGCTGTTCTCCCAACCGACGAATGTCTTGGGTGTAAGGGATGTCTTGAAGAGCGAGCATAGGTGATCCGTGGCCGATAAAATAAGATGCTCCCATTATTGTTGCCTCCTCACATGATATCGATTAAATCGATTCATACTAATCAATTCCAGTCAACTTCAATAGTACAAGTGGCCGTAGCTGTCTTACGCCTTCCGTGTAGACAAAATACGGTCGATCCCCCAACCCTTCGCAGGGTCAACGGTAAGGCTAAGCGCTGCCAGCATGTAGGCAAGCTCCAATTCAAAGCCAGCAGCCTGGCCGTTGCCCAAAAGTCCCATTGGAAGCTTCACGATGATGATAGCGCCCAGCATTAGTAGAACATACGCGATCGATATATAGCGAGTAGCGAAGCCTACGAGTAACGCGGCACCGCCAATTAACTCTAAATAAGCGACAATATAAGCAAAAAATCCCGGCAAGCCGATGCTGCTGAACCATTCTGCTGTATTGCCTAATCCCATTTGGAATTTAGCAATCCCATGACCAATAAACATAACACCTAATAGGATACGTACAATTGTATAAATAATACTGCTTCCTGAGCTCATTATTTTCTCCTCCATATAACTTTAAAATAGTAAGTTGATTACTTTAAATAAAATTTATCACAATGTTAGTATCGGTGTCAACATAAATATATGTAAAATATAATTAATATTTGTATTACTAATATTAATGGTGGTGGGGCAACTGGGCTGCAGCTGGGCTGCAGCTGCGATGAGCCCTGAAGAAATTTTGTGCGGAAGGTGCGGAACTACGAGTTCCGTTATTCCATGAACTGCCTCTAATCTAAGGTGATAGCGGAATTCGGAATTCCGTTATACTGGACGAATAGGAGCGCTATAAACAAAAACAGAGTGATAACGGAATTAATTCTTCCGTTATCACTCTGTTTTTTGGGCTTTCCTGGTATTAGAGGAAGAATTACTTCCTCTAGCTTTTCCAACAAGCGCGGACCCCAAAGCACGCGCCATGGCGTTGCATGGTGTCGGTAGAACCCTGCGGCTTCACTTACATGAAAGCTGTACTGGCGGGTGTGTAGAAGCATTTGCTGGTGATCTCCACTCAATTCTCGACTCGATGCCACAAGGTGCTTTTTTATAATACCAGACTTTATAAGTTTTCAGCGGAGCTGAACAAGTCTGATATTGCAAGAAAAGCTACAACTTAGACACGAATGTATCTTCCTCGAAAGGGCTTCGATCAGAAGCTTTTCTTATAGTTCAGCCTTTTCGGCTCTCATTATAGCTGGCGATCAATATTACGGCCGTTTCCTTACCTATATTGGTTACTTGGTGGGGAACGAAGGATTGCCAGGAGAAGGTATCGCCCTCTTCAAGGATATATTCATCCTCCCCTTGCTTTGCGAGAAGCTTTCCTTTTAGAACCAGATGGCATTCAACTCCCTCATGGACGCTTAATTCCAAGCTAGGAGGAAGACCCGGGGGCACCTCGATCAGCAGCATTCGAAGTCCGCCTTCTTCGCTGAGATGCTCTACTTTTAATTGGTCCTTGTACATGCTAAAGGTTCTTTCTTCCTTGCGTGTTACCTTCATTCGCTCCTCTTGCTTTAACAGGAGGAAGGCAAGAGGAACCTGCAATACTCCGGCAATTGAATCCAGGGTGGCTAAGGAAGGCGAGGTTTTATTATTTTCGACCAGACTCATAAACCCTTGTGACAGGCCGGTAGCTTCGCATAATTGCCCAATGGTAATGCCCTTCTTCTTACGGATCGTTCTTATTGTTGCACCGATTTCCATTATTCCAGCTCCATTTGTTTGAAAAATGTATCGTAGTTGCTTCCATCTTAGCGAAACCGCGGCAGGAAATCCAGAGCATGCTTTTTTTACACGCCAGAATTTATATGTTTCGGGGCTGCCCGCAAAGTATCTGAATCAACCTCGAAGCAAGACCCCACTTTGTGGGGATATTTTGTATCCACCCGTCACCTAAATGTGCTTTAATAATTATAATATACAAATGGAAACGTCAGAGATACTGGTACAGGGTAGCCAATCAAGGTTTTGTCGGAGGGACGGCTTATGATTATGATTGCAGTTTTGGCAGGTTCAGGTGTACTGCTGCTGCTTGCTCTGATCCACTTCTACTGGGCGGCAGGAGGCAAGTGGGGAGCGAAGGGAGTGCTACCGGTCAGGGAAGGGGAAACCGAGCCGTTGTTCCAGCCGCGGCCAGCAGGAACGACTGCCGTCGCCGTCATTCTCTTTGCGATCTCAATCATGCTTCTGGCTCAAGGCGGTTTGATGCCGGGCTTTGGTCCCAATGTAGTCACAAGCTGGAGCTGCACGATTTGCGCGGCGGCATTTCTGCTGAGGGCTATCGGTGACTTCCGTTACCTAGGTTTTTTTAAACGTGTAAAAAGCACGCGGTTCTCCGCTATGGATACAAAGCTCTACAGCCCGCTTTGCTTGCTGCTGGCGGTGCTGCTGTACTTGGCGTCCCTGTAGGGGCGCTCATGATTAAGAAGGCCGCTCCAAATAGAGGGCCTTCTTTTTTACGCTCTAAGCTGCAAAAAGGGCATACGAGTTATTGCCGGGTCAATCGGTAATAGCAATGCCAGCCATGCCGTTATGTAGCCAGAACTATATCCGAATGCCGCATTCCTTAACCAAAGTTGGCCAATGCAGGACGAACTTATCTTTCCACTTGTCTTCCGGCAGTTCATTAATCCAATTCGAGATCTGATCGAGCCCCATGTCCTGCAGTTTATGCATGACCAGCTCTTTTTCACAAAGTTCCTCTGTAGCTAGCACGAACAATCCCTCCAATATGAAAATATTCTCAACAAAACATTATATGCAGATTCAGAGGGAAATGTGCCATCCTGCGTAATAATTTTATCCTGATCGATGTATCAGCTCTAATTCATAGTCATATCGAAAAAAGACAGCAGCTCCCAAAGAAGGGAAACGGCTGTCTTTTCTCTTTGCTGAATAAAGCTGTTGCAGTGTAGATATTAGATTTCGAACGAGCTTTTCAAAGATACAACACGATTGTAAACGTGTTTATTAGCAGATGTGTATTTTGGATCGACATTAAAATAGCCATGGCGGAAAAATTGCAGCTTATCATGAGGCTTAGCATCCTTCATATTAGGCTCCACATAGCCGCTGATAACTTCCAGGGAGTTAGGGTTAATCCGGTCGAGGAACGAATCTCCTTCTTCCTTAGCGTCATCCATAATGAGCGGTTCATATAGACGGAATTCAGCAGGGATTGCCTGCGTAGCTTCCACCCAATGGATCGTTCCTTTGACCTTGCGTCCGGTAAAGCCGCTGCCGCTCTTTGTTTCCGGATCATAGGTACAATGAAGCTCTATTACATTGCCTTCCGCATCCTTGATGAAGTCATTGCACTTGATGAAATAAGCATTCTTCAAGCGGACTTCGTTGCCGGGGAACAACCTAAAGTATTTGTTCGGCGGGTTCTCCATAAAGTCATCCTGCTCAATATAAATTTCACGTGAGAACGAAATTTGGCGGTTGCCCATTTCCGGATTCTCTGGATTAATCTCGGCATCCAATTGCTCGACCTGACCTTCCGGATAATTCGTAATGACAACCTTCAGTGGGCGCAGCACAGCCATAGTCCGCGGCGCTTTCAGCTTCAAGTCCTCGCGGATAAAATGCTCCAGCATTCTCTCATCAACAATGCTGTTGCTGCGAGTAACTCCAGCCTCGCGAACGAAAGTACGGATCGATTCAGGAGTGAAGCCTTTGCGGCGCAAGCCGGAGATGGTCGGCATCCGAGGATCATCCCAGCCGTCTACGATATTCTCATCCACGAGCTGCTTCAGAAATCGTTTGCTCATGACCGTATTGGTAATGTTAAGCCGTGCAAACTCGTATTGCTTCGGCTGGTTAGACATTTCGCATTCTTCGATGACCCAATCGTAAAAAGGACGTTGGTCCTCAAACTCCAACGAACAGAGGGAGTGGGTAACTCCTTCGATCGCGTCCTCAAGTGGGTGGGCAAATGTGTACATCGGGTAAATACACCATTTATCACCGGTATTATGATGGTGGGTATGGGAAATACGGTAAAGCGCAGGATCACGTAAATTGATGTTCGGAGACGCCATATCGATTTTTGCGCGCAGTATCCGTTCGCCGTCTTTAAACTCACCGTTACGCATCCGCTTGAACAGATCCAAATTTTCTTCAACGCTGCGGTTTCTATGAGGACTGTCCTGACCTGGCTGCGTTAAGGTTCCGCGGGTAATGCGGATTTCTTCAGCAGATTGATCGTCGATGTAGGCTTTGCCTTTCTTGATCAGCAGCACAGCACGATCGTACATCTCTTCGAAATAATCCGAAGCATAGAACAGAGCATCCCACTCGAAACCGAGCCAGCGGATGTCCTCTTTGATAGATTCAACATATTCGATATCTTCTTTCACAGGGTTCGTATCATCGAAACGAAGATGAGCCCGGCCCTTGAATTCGTCAGCTAACTCGAAATTAATGCAGATTGCCTTGGCATGCCCAATATGCAAATAGCCGTTAGGTTCAGGAGGAAAGCGGGTGACGATATGATCGACTTTGCCGGAATTTAAATCTTCAATAACAATGTTTTTGATAAAATTAGATGATGCAGACGGGTTCTCCAACACAATCAACCTTTCTTCTGTAGATTAAGAAAGTATAAGCTTTGCTTTATACTTTATCCTCGCGTAATAGTTTATTATCATATAATACACAAAAACGCCGTGAAATATAATGGTTGCTTCTCTGAATCTATGATTTTTTTGGCCAATGATGGGAAGCCTGTACAAAAAAAGAGCTGCCAGAGCAGCTCTTAAACTGTTATTGTTCTTCCCGCTCCCGATCTTTTTGGGCAGCTTTGCTGCCAAATAAGTCGGCTTCCTTTTCCAATCCTTACTGCTGCTGCTGAACAACATGCCATGCTTCATGGGGCAAGTGTCGTTCTTGGCCTGCTATGCATTTTCAGCGGATAGTACATATACCTTCACATTTCTTTTGACGCCAAAATTGATTGCTTGTCCAACATCATCCATAAAAACATCGATTCGCGAGCCTCGGACAGCTGAGCCCGTATCCTCCGCCTTACGAATGCCGACCCCGTCAATGTAAACCGTTGTTCCGATAGGGATAATGGAGGGATCAACTGCAATAGTTCTTCCCTCCTCCGCTTTACTGCCGCTATAAGTGATTCCATATTGAGGATGGGAAGCTGTTTTTCCGGTTGATTCAATACCTGCGGTGTAAGCGGTAAGTGTGGAGCTTAATACTTTTTTGATCGTTTTCCGCTGCCCGTCCGGCAATGGAATAGCCGCCTCCGAGTCGGGAATTTGCAGCTGCTGACCTATTGTTAGCCGTTTCGGGTCTGCAATATCGTTTAAAGCAAGCAGGGAGGACAATGAAACATTGAAGTCCTTTGCAATTTTATACAGCGTATCCCCGGCATTGACCTGATAATTCAAAGGTTTCGGAACGACAACTGCGGGTTCCTCCGGGACGGGATCCGGTTCCGGTTCCGGAATAGAGCAGGGACAGTAGATCGGTCCATAAGCAAGCTCATTTATGTCGTACATATCCTCATCATAATAGTAAGCGAAAGCTTGCAAGGCTGTACCTGACATAAAAACAAGTAGAACAGTAAGTATGAAAATGAACCTTAATTGCAGCATATAATCTCAAATCCTCCTTTTTCAAATCGTAATAATAGAGTCATTAATAGAGTTCTTTTACTAGATTTGCCGGATTTACCGGGTTGTAAACCTGTCAATCTACTATTTACCCAACATATTTGAGATAAACCGTTATAGAAAGGTTGGGGCCAGCCACATAATTTCCCATAAAGTTGCGATATTGCTCCCGCATTGTTTTGATAGGATGAAGTTGTGAGAGGCAAGTCCTTACACTACTTCAACCGAAAAGGAGCCATTTAAAATGAAAAAAGCATGGCATTATGTAACCGCAGGTACATTAATGTTTTCACTAACTTTAGGTCTTGTTGGAGGTGCCTCGGCTGAAGAGGCCGCAGGCAATTTTACAAAGGTACAGGCAACTGAGGCTGCCAGTGTGACAACGAGTTTGCCGAATGGGAACCAGAAGAGTATGTTCATGTATCGCATGGGCCATTCCGGGCTGCTGCAGAGTGAAGCCAATGAGCGTAAGTATTTGCAATTGCTTGCAAAGGCCTACACCCCGGGGGATGAAGCGGCTTGGTTAGCGGCATTCGATGGCCGTAAGAAGGTTGAGGAGCAATTCCCTAAGATGGCTGCGACCCGCGCATTCAAGATGACCAATGCTGTGTCGATTCAGAAGCTGGACAAGGATGCAGTACCTTCCCTAACAGAGGGCGTGGAGAATGGTACGGTAACCATGTCTCCGGTTGAGGGGGAGGAAGGGAAAAAGCTATTCACCATTCGAGTGAATAAAACAACTAACGCCGAAGGCGTGGAAGGGGCTCCCGGGTCAATTTTTCCATTGGAAGCAGTAGTTTCGGATGATATAATTAATGCAAAAGAATCAGAGGCGCCACCTGAACTCAAGCTGCAAACGGATTTCGCCAAAGCGGTGGAAGCTGATGATAGCGCAGCAATCAAGGAATTGCTTCCCAAGCTGTTGATCGACTATAAAGAGAAGACTGCAGAGATGACTAAAGCGTTAGAGCAAATTAAAGAGAAGCAACAAGAGAAGCAAAAGCAAGAGAGCCAGAAGTAGGCAATTCGATAATAAGGACGTGACGTAACAGTTGCGTCTTTTTTTCCATGGTTGAATAGAAAGTATGTGCGGTTATACTTTACTTCGCTCAATTGTGACAACAACGTTCGTCCTTGATAATGAAGTAATGGTTATCCTTGGAGCGATAGGTAAGGGGGAGAGCAATGGTGTATCGTATTTATTTGGTAGAGGATGAACCGAATTTAAATCAGGTGCTGGCTTCTTATTTACGTAATGAGGGCTGGGAAGTAGAGGCCTTTGTTGACGGTGGAGAAGCTCGCAAGGCGATAAGAAATCGCCCTCATTTGTGGATTCTGGACATTATGCTTCCGGGGGTGGATGGCTACCAGCTGATCAGGGAAATTAAGGCTGATCAGGAGAGGCTGCCGGTTATTTTCATATCTGCCCGCGATGCTGACATAGACCGGGTTGTAGGCTTGGAGCTCGGTAGCGATGACTATTTGGCTAAACCGTTCCTGCCGCGCGAGCTGGTGATTAGGACACGGAAGCTGTTGGAGCGCATTTACACGGATCGTCATGAACTATCCGTTGATTCTTCCAGTTTACATACGACTCGTATGCTGCCCCCCTACCGAATCGACGAGCAGGAGAGAAGGGTGCTGGATGAACAAGAGAATCGCGAGCTTGAGCTGACTTCCAAGGAGTTCGACCTGTTGGTATACTTTGCTGTTCATGCAGGGCAGCTTATGGAACGCGGGCAAGTGCTGGATTCAGTATGGGGGGATGATTATTATGGCTCGGACCGCGTAGTTGACGATCTGGTCAGACGGCTGCGCAAGAAAATGCCTCATCTCCGACTGGAAACCGTGTATGGCTATGGTTATAGGATGGTGTTGAAGCTATGAAAAATGTGCCGCTAGCCCTCAAAATATGGCTCGTCATCACAGCGATCACCCTGTGTTTGTTTGCAATGCTTGCTTTTTTGTTGCCTTGGACTTTAAAGGGGTTCTTTACCGAGCAAATTTACGATTTATTGCTCGATTCGCAGCGGACGGTGCCTAGTGAGATGAAGTCTGTATCGATTACGGCGGCCAGACCTGTAGAAAGTATAGGCGCTGTCAATATCGTGCCTAAGGACTTGCCAAATGACCAGCAGGTTCTACAGAGAACGAAAACTATGGCATCACTCCGCCTTGACTCGATACCTGCTGGGCCAAGAACGGAAGCCAGCAGCGTAATGCACTATGCAGAGCCAACAAATGAACGGATGGATGAGCTTCCTTCTGAAACAGCTTCGGAACCTAGCATGGTAATGAGGGTAATCCGAACTGCCGGGCAGCCGTTCACCATGACCCTTAAACCGCCTGCAGGACCTGGCATTCAACATATGGTTATGCTGAACGGAGGTTTATTTAGCAACACGGAAACGACGGTTCCCATCCCGTTTGCTGAAGCTATTGAGCAGGATGCGGAGCTGCAGTTGGATGCCGTTCAGACCTACTATCGCAATATTGATGACCGTACGATGTTTTACGTTATCCGCAAAGAGGAGCTGCAGGGGCAACCGGGTTTTATGGTTTCGTATGCCTGGGGCAATTATCGTAACGATCTGGTCATGACGATGTTTCAACGCTTGATATTGCTCATGATGGTTCTTATTGTCGTTAGCTGGATTCCTTGCCTGTGGCTTTCCCGTTACTTGTCCCGCCCCCTTGTGCTGATGGAGCAGCAGGTAGGAAGGATTGCGAAGCGGGATTGGCATGAGCCGTTTGTACTCAATCGCAAGGATGAGATGGGGCGGCTTGCACTGGCCTTTGAAGCGATGCGTGAACGGTTGGTTAGACAGGATAAATCCCAGCAGTTTTTCCTGCAAAATATTTCCCATGAGCTCAAAACGCCCGTCATGGTTATTCACAGCTACGCGCAATCGATTCTTGATGGAATTTATCCAAAAGGGACTATTGCAAATAGTGTTGAGACCATCAAGAGTGAAGCGACACGGCTGGAAAAACGAATTCACGATCTGCTTTACTTGAACAAGCTGAATTATTTATCGGCACGGGAAAGAAAAGTATTCACTTTTGACCTGTCCGTTGTTATTGGCGATTGTGTTGAACGGCTGCGTTATCGTCAGCCGGAGCTCGATTGGGAGGTTGAGCTGCCTGTGCTGGAGGTTGAGGGGGATGCTGAGCAATGGGGGGTTGCTATCGAGAACGTACTTGATAATCAACTCAGATATGCCAAAGCGAAAATCTCTATTACGCTAAACCCCTCTGAAGAAGGAGCTAACGGATCACAGGATGCAGACCAGGCAGCTGCGTCTGGGAATGCAGAGATTCGATTGTGGAATGATGGGCCGCCGATTGAAGAAGCGCTGAAAGCCAGCCTGTTCGACCAATTCCAGACCGGGCCGGATGGTCAGTTTGGGCTAGGCTTAGCTATCGCCAAGCAAATTCTGGAAGCTCATCAAGCGAAGATTAGAGTTAGTAATGAGAGCGAGGGCGCGGGATTCATTATTGCACCTCATTTCGATAAGCTTGAGAATGTTGGCAAATAAGGATTAGACCCTAAACAGAAGGACCACGTGCTCGAATGGAGTAGTGGTCCTTCTGTTAATTCCCTGACTTCATAAGTATTGCGGGAGTGATGGGAGACTTTGATACAAGAGCAAGCTTACTGCTGTGTTAGATCAAGCAGTCGTTTGATAACGACCGCTGCTTGTGAACGGTTAGCTGTTTCGGAAGGCTTGAAGGAACCGTCCGGAAAACCGCTCATCAAACCAATTCCATTGGCCAGCCGCACATTGTCTCGTGCCCAACTGCCTGTCAGAGCCTGATCGGTGAATTTTACCTCTTGCGCGATGGCAATATCGCTTGCTTGTTTACCTGTGCCGATACTGTATGCACGCATTATCATTACAGCCATCTGTTCACGGGTGATCGGCTGGCTTGGTGCGAAGACAGAGGTATCGACTCCTTCGATAAGTCCTGCGCCATAGGCTTGGTACACCACATCATGGAACCAATCGGATGGGTTCACATCATGGAATTTGCCGGTGTTACCGACGGCTTTAACACCTAGTGCTCTAACGAGCAGCGCGGCGAATTCGGCTCGGGTTAATTTCTGCTCCGGCACGAAGGCGGTGTCCGTTGCTCCGGTTATAATGTATTTCGAGGCGAGCAGTTCAACCTCTTCTTTAGCCCAGTGCTGCGCCATGTCGTTGAATGTTTTGTTGTATTCCATCACAGCATATGGGGAGAAATGGTCGGTAGTAAATGTAATCATTCCATCCGCGCTTGCTTTACCTCCCATATATACCCAGCTTTGCCCGCTTTCATTGTAATAGTAAACGCCAAGTTTGGAGAGCTGTGACTGGATGGTCCCGAGCTTCCATTGAATGGTCACTGGTTTGGTGAAGCGGCTAATGACTTCATCTCCAACCGAAAGATTGAAGTCGTAGACCAGTGAGACATCATTCGCTTGAGCGGGCTTCTTGCTTAAGGCTGCTTCTCCAGACGAGCGTGTTACAACCAATTTGGCTGCAGCTGTACTATCCTGTTTGGCTGCAGCTGTACTATCCTGGGCAGGCACTGAGCCTGGGGACAGTTCAATGGTTTGGCGTCCTGTATCAATAAGAATAGGCTTATTCTTGTCCGTGGCGAGCTTCAGAATGTCAGCTCCGAATTCAACTGTCTTTGCAGAAGCTGAGCTTCCGGTAGTAGCATCGATGGTAACCCGGTTCGTTTTGTTGTCTTCAAGCGACTTCCTTAGCTGTGCATTGTCTGCTTTCACCACAACGGGTTCATTACCTGTGTCAGTCGCTGGGGGAATGAAAAATCCACCACCACCACCACCTCCGCCGCTACTACGGCCACTGCTACCGCCCCCGCCCCCATCGACTCCAGAGGTTACGTTTAGGCGTAGTATACTAATGGAGTAAGTTTTTGAGTCGCCATTTACCGCCAATCTTAAGGTTGTAGTTCCCTGATCAAGGTTAACTGTCTCAGAGCCTGCCTGGGTCATAGTCTTACCGTTTAATGTGACCAAGGTAGAGGGATCTACGGTTGCAGCAGAGAGGGTCACCTGACTTGTCGTACTTTTAACCGCAGCTTGATAGTTGTAAACCTCGGGACTGAATACAGGACTGAATGTATCGACGCCGCTCAAGGTCAGGCTCTTCAGCATCGTACTCTGCAAGGGTACTTCCAGACGTTTGATAGTGATGACGTAATTTCTAACAGAGCCATTCTCCGCTGTTACGGAAATAGTCAGAGTGGAGGCTCCTACAAGATAGGGATTTGAATTCGTTAGGAGTGTCTTTTCAGGAACCGTTTGGCCATTGAAGGCCAGCTTTGCGTTTTTATTTTCCAGCAGGACAGCTATGCCGAATTTGCTTACCGCATTGTCCAGATAGAGCGTATAATTCATAAGATCTTTATTAAAATCAGGGGATAGCGCCCCGGAGTTGATATAAATATCACTAATAAAGTTATTATCAGCCGAATATTGCCTGTAGATAGACAAAGTATACGTTTGTGTCGAATGGTCCTCAGCCGTAACTGTGATTGGAATTAAGTTCACTCCGGTATGCAATGCTACAGCTGTGGATCCGCCCGACGGAATGGCGATACCCTTCAAAGTTAGGGACGCTGAGGGAACAGCAGCAGCTGCACTAACCGAAATGGACGCTACGGAATAGTCGACTTGCGTCTCGTAATAGGTACGATCCTCCTTAAATGCAGGTGTTAATGTATATTGACCGTTATTGATTTTGATATATTGCAGATTAGCATTGCTTGAAGGCAGACTCGTACTGGAGTAAACCTTTCCCGATGATACATAAGGCTTATCAGATGACTTGGATGAGGCATTTACACGGTACATATGATTAAGCGGCAATTCCATTCCCTTTAAAGATATACCTCCAGATAGACTGACCTCTTGATCAAGTGACGAAGCCGGAAGCCACTGTCCCGCTGCTGCATCCCATTGTTCCACTTTCAGCAGCACGCTGCCGGATGCGGTTGAAGAGATTGCGGTATTTACATGCCCTGAATAGTCTAATGCATGAACGATTAAAGGCAAGTACGTATAGGTTGCCGTTGCCACGGTTGCGCCTGACTGTAAGGACAAGCGTGGAATGTCAAAGGATCGGACACCGTCGATTAAGCCGTAACCGTAGCTGTTGTCTCTACCGGGAGTCCCCAGGTCGACAGATGTGGCGGTTATGATGCTCTGTATCTGGTCCGCTGTCAAAGTGGTGTCAGCCGCTTTCAGCAGAGCCGCCAATCCGGTGACAAATGGCGTAGCCATCGAGATCCCGTCTTTCGTCCCGTATTGTCCATTAGGCAGCGTACTGTAGATAGCATCGCCGGGGGCAACGACATCAAGCGCAGTTCCTTTGTTGGAAAAGGAAGCATACGAGTACCGCTCCGGATGAGTCATATCTGCTGCGGACGGCTTAGCCAGTGCTCCAACAGCGATTACGTTCGGATAAGCGGCTGGATAATCGACCTGGTCACTGCCGTAATTGCCGGATGCGGCAACGATAACTGCCCCTTTTTGCTGCGCGTACAAGATCGAATCCTGCAAATAGGGATCGGCGTTCGTACCGCCCAAGCTTAAATTAATGATGTTGGCGCCATGGTCTGCCGCCCAGATGATTCCTTTGGAGATGGAGAGCGTAGTTCCGTCCCCAGCGTTATCCAGGGCTTTTATCGGGATTATCCTGGCGCTTCCGGCAGCCCCTGCGATACCCAAACTATTGTTGGTGATGGCAGCAGCAATTCCTGCAACATGAGTACCGTGACCGTGATCATCATTGGGCGAGGATGAAGGGGTGATGAAGTTAGCTCCTTCATTGGCAAGAAGACTGTCTTTGAGATCCGGATGATTGAGGTCCACTCCAGTGTCTACGATAGCAATTTTGATTTGTTTGCGCTGTGCTTCAGATACCTTTGCCCAAAGAGAAGAGATATGGGTAACATCGAGCCCCCACTGCTGCGGCAACCATGGATCATTGCTGTAGACGGCACTGGAGACGCTGGTTGAAGATGCCTTATACCGATAGACAGGCTGTACATATGAAATATTCGGGTCAGCACTCAATTCCTTAATCGTTTGATATACTGTGGCTCCGGGAAGCAATTCGAATTTGGTTGCTTCCAGCTGTTCATCCGTCTCCAAAGCTTTAGCCGTGAATGTTGCTGTTCTCGAGCCGCTAGTCCTGGCAGCAGAACCCTTCTTGTACTTCACGAGCACTTGGCCGGGGACTATCTGGTCTTGTTCTGCTTCTGTAAATTCAGGAGCCTTCGATGTGGTTGCGTCAAAAGCTTGAAACTGTGTTAATGGGTTCATGGCGCCCGGTTCTGATGTATAGGCGGAAGATGCGCCGAACTCGTCTGCTTCGGCTCTTACCGACCCGCTCCATAAGCTGCTAAGGATTAAGACGGCTAGCAGAAAATGCCCAATTTTTTTCAAGTAGCAAACCTCCCTAAATTCATACAATCTGTCGTATGTAATGTGAAAATTGTGTTCCTTATTACGCGTCATTAAGACAAAATTCGATATGTGGAACTATAAATCCTGTCGGCATTTCCAAAGTGTGTAAAATACAGTGATAATTCGTCGAAAGTAAATGTTGATTTTTCTTTACTGATTCATTTGATGTATGGTAACAATAGGAATAGTTCAAACGGAACGCAAAAAGATGCCGTGAGGTGGAGGATTGTATGGAGAGCTGGGTCGTCGGGGTATGGAAGACGATAAATATTTGGATTCCGGTCATTAATCTGCTGTTTGCGGCAGCGATTATTTTCCTCGAAAGACGCAATGTAGGAGTAACCTGGGCTTGGCTGATGCTGCTTCTGCTGCTGCCGGTTTTTGGATTCATCATCTATATTTTTCTGGGCCAAAATCTAGCCAGGCAGAAGGTATATCGGATCAGAGCGAGAATGGAGAGACAGGTTCGTCAGCAAATGGCCGTGCAGGAGCACACCATCCAGGAGGGAACCTTTCATTATACCGATGATATCGTGAAGCAATATGAGCATCTCATTTATATGAACTTAATGAACAGCGCCTCTCCACTGACGCAAAATAATGAAGTCACTTTGTTTATTGACGGAGTAAAGAAGTTCGAGGCGCTGCTTAATCATATTGCCCTGGCAACGGAGCATGTCCATCTGCTGTATTACAAGGTGGGCAACGATGAAACGGGAAAACGGCTGCTCAAAGCGCTCACCCAAAAGGCGAGAGAGGGCGTACGAATACGGCTGCTTTATGACGGTATCGGATCGCTCGGGGTTAATAAGAAGCTATTCTATGAGCTAGTGGAAGCTGGAGGCGAGGTATGTCCGTTCTTTCCATCGAAAATCCCTTATTTAAACTTCAGACTGAATTATCGGAACCATCGGAAAATTGCCATCATTGACGGGAAATATGGATTTATAGGCGGATTCAATATTGGCGATGAATATTTGGGGTTAGACCGCAAAATCGGGTATTGGCGCGACACCCATCTCATGATCTATGGGGATGCGGTACATCGTCTGCAGGTGCAATTTATGCTGGACTGGGACGTCGCTTCGAATGAATCCTTGAAGATAGAGCCTGTTTATTTCCCTGAGCTGGCGGCTGCGGAAAAGGCTGCTGTGCAGATTGTATCAAGCGGCCCCAATTCCGATAAACAGCAAATTAAGAATGGTTATATCAAACTAATTTTTGAGGCGAAAAAGCGTATTTATGTGCAGACCCCTTATTTTGTACCGGACGATGGCATTCTTAATGCTCTCAGGATTGCTATCCTGTCGGGAATCGATGTACGCATTATGATCCCGAAGAAGAGCGACCATATGCTGGTTCAATGGGCCTCTTATGCTTATATGGGTGATTTATTGCGCGAGGGGGCCACTTGCTATTTGTATGACAACGGGTTTCTTCATGCCAAAACGATCATGGTGGACGGCCAGGCGGCTGCAGTGGGAACGGCGAATATGGACCACCGCAGCTTTGAGCTCAACTTTGAAATTACGGCGTTCTTGTACGGCTCGGAAATCACATCGCGCTTGGAAGCCACATTCGAGCAGGATATGGAGAACAGCGAGCTGCTGACTTTGGAGAACTTTGAACGAAGATGGCTGTTGACGCGAGCAGCGGAATCCATGGCAAGGCTGCTTTCCCCGATTTTGTAAGCTAGGAACCGATTTGATTACGACCGTTCATTTTGGCCTTGTACAAGGCTTGATCGGCTTGCTCTATGAGCTTGTTACGGTCTATCAGTGGGTTCGGAACCTCTGCTGCGATACCAATACTGACGGTTACATGCCAACTGACGGTGGACGCGGCGTGAGGAATGGCTAACTCCCCTATTTCTTCCCTTACCCTGACGGCGAACTCACGGGCTTGAGCTTCATGCGTATCGGGGAGAATACAGACAAATTCTTCTCCGCCATAACGTGCGGCAAAGTATCCATGTCTTGTCGCCATCTGCTCCAAAGCTGAAGCTACTTGCTTCAAACAAGTATCACCGCCTTGATGTCCGTACGTATCGTTATAAATTTTGAAGAAATCAATATCCAGCAGCAGGATGGAAACGACATTGGAATGCTGGAGTGCTTGTTCCCATATCATCTGGTAGCTTTCTTCGAAATAGCGGCGGTTGGCAATACCGGTTAATCCGTCGATCATGGATAGCTTCTTGAACATCTCGTTGGCTTCATATAGCTGAAGCTCGGCTCTTTTTCTTTCCGTAATATCACGGAACACCGTCATAATTGCCGGCTTGCCTTTATAAGAAACCCAAGCCCCGGAAGCCTCGACATTCATGTATTGGCCGTCCAACCGAATATATACACGCTCAGAAGGCGGAGCGGAGGACTGATTTAACAGAATCTCCCGATTTCGGGTAATCACATCTTCCGCCGAATCAGGGTGAAGCAGCTCTGTTATGCTCTTGCCAATAAGCTCGGATGCATCGGATGCGGCTAGCAATTCCAGCGTCATCTGGTTCACATGTACAACCGTTCCATCACAATGAATGATAATGCCGTCAGGCATAAACTCAATGAGCTTACGGTACCGTTCTTCGCTTTCGATAAGCTCGCTTTCCATCTGCTTGCGATGGGTAATATCGCTGCTCGTGGCAATGATTTCTACGACCTGCCCTTGATCTAAGATGAGGTTCAGTGACGTAAGATAAGTGTGGTTAGAATACGTGTATTCGAATTGCTGGGGATCCCCATTCCATGCGCGATCGTAGGCATCCAGCACCAAAGAGGCGTTATTAGATCCTACAATGTCATTGATGGATGTTCCTACAACCTGTTCAGGGGTGAATCCCAGATCATAAAGCATCTGACCGTCAGCGAGGGTACAAACGTACTTCCCGTCCATTTTTTTAAATTTCATGATCATGCCATGCTGATACCGTAACGTTTCGACCAGCTCCTGCTTGAGAGTCGAAATCTCGTGTTCAGTCCGTTTGCGTGCAGTTATATCCCGAATCATGCTGCTGAAGTAAAAGACGCCTCCTGCTTGCCAGCAGTTGAGAGACATTTCAACCGGTAGCTCTGAGCCGTCTTTTCGCAATGCGGTAAGCTCAATGGTATTGCCTGCGTGCGCATTCATCCCCAGAAGACGAAGCTGGTAGCACGTATTCATATAAAAGGAATGCAATCGTTCGGGAATAAGAATGGTGACGTGACGACCGATTACTTCATTCCGGGAATAGCCGTAGATAAGCTCTGCACCATCGTTCCAGAGCTCGATATTCGAGTCGTTGTCCAAAACGATGATAGCATCTTGAGAAGTGTTAAACACGGACGAGAATGTGCCTTCGGCATTTTTTAAAGCCATGGTTATGCTAATAAGTGGTATCAACTGTTGGGCGATAATCATTTCCTTATGACTAAAGTGCTCCGGGGTTTTAGAGGCAAGAGTGATGATAGCAATAAGCTTGTTGTTATACGATATTGGAAGATGCAAGGAAGAACGGATTCCCTGCTCAAACAGCGGCAAATGGGCGCTTCCAAGCGGCAGCTTCTTATTCCAATCATCAAATAGGATAGGACCACCGTTGAGTACCTTTAACATTCCTTCCAATTCATTGGAGTCTAACACTTGGTTTATGCTTTCATAGGAGTCCTCCATATAACGAAAAACAGTTCTATACCGGTTCTTCTCTGTCAGCACAACTTCACCGGCGTCACAAGAAAAAAGCTCGGCGATTTCCTTCATAGTAAGGGTAAACAGCTCGAGGGAGCTGTTCGTTCGCTTCATTTTGGGGATCAGATCGGCAATAAGCTCGTTGAGGGTGGTCCTTTCGTTGCTTTTGATTAAAAAATGCAGCAGCCAGGCTGCCATTATTCCGCTTACCAGAACCACCGTCAAATACGGTGCAAGAATTGGCCAATCGTTGAAGCCAAGAAGACAGTGCAGACCAATTGATATTACAGCCATAGTAAGGAGAAGGCTATACGCCCATTTCTTCCAGTAGGATTTAACGCAGATGCTAATAATTCCGCTGCCCAAGCCGATAATTAGAATAGTGAGCGCAGACATGAAATTAGCCAAATCCATGGGACCAAAAATCAAGTTGCGTCCTATGAACATGCATACAGAGGCGATGATAGCAGAAAGCAGTCCCCCTGACAGCCCGGCGAGGATAAGCAGGATATGTCTCATGTCGAGCAGGGCTGCAGAATGGATATGTACACTAAAAAACATGATAACTATGCCCATCAACCCATGAACAATTCCCAGGCCGCTTTTCATGAACACAGATGGTGAGGGGGTCAAGGTATGTTTTTTATGAAGCCGGCTTGAAAAGAACATGAACACAAATATCAAAGTAATCCCTGTAACAAACTCTTGCACCATTTGACACCCCTCCTTGTAAAAAAGAGCTAAATAATACTACTTCTTCTTTAGTACGACATAATCCTACTTATTTTGAATAGGAAAAAGTCAAGAAATAATTAAAATTCGACAAAGAAAGGGAATAGTACTCATTTTACCGAATGATTTCCAAACATCACCAGATGCTTCATGCATAAAAGACTATAAAAATAGAAAATGGGAGCGGAGTCGAAAAATGAATAAAAGATTGGTACACGAAGACGAACAAACCTGGTATATCGTTTGCCTGATAACGAGTATCTTGATTTATGTGAGCTTGATTGTTTCAATTATAGGGATCGTCTACATAGGAATCGGGCTGGTAGTAGCACTTGTTATGCATGGCTTAATGGTAGCAGGAATCCGGAGCTCCGGTGTTAAGCTGTCGGAAAGGCAGTTTCCACAAATCTATGAACGGGTACAGGCATTGTGCCGTGAAATGGGAGTGGCTCAAGTACCGGATGTGTACATTATTCAATCGGGCGGAGTGCTTAATGCGTTTGCTACCCGGTTTTCCGGACGGAATTTCGTTGTGCTCTATTCAGACATTGTTGAGCTTATTATGCAGGGGGATGAGGAGGAGCTTAACTTTGTGATCGCGCATGAGCTGGCTCATATCCAGAGAAAGCATGTGAGTAAGTTTGTGCTTGTTTTTCCAGCAATGTGGATTCCATTTATCGGTAAAGCTTATTCCAGAGCTTGCGAATTTACGTGTGATCGCATCGCTACAGCTTACACGGGCAATGCAGAGGCTGCGGTCCATGCACTCACCATATTGGCGGCAGGCAAGCAATTGTACCGTAAAGTGAACATCAACGAATTTCTGGATCAAAGCTATCAGGAACGAGGTTTTTTTGTAGCCTGGTACGAGCTTATCTCGACACATCCTCCACTTCCGAAGCGGATTGGAGAGGTGCTGCACTTTCATTCGAATCCGCAGTTATTCGGTTATGATTCTCATACATTTGAAGCCAGAGATACATCGGGAATGACTTCCCAGCTATAGGGAATAGAAAGCTCGCTTTTCATCCATATTAACTGAGGTATGGAATGGAAAGGAGGCGAATGGGCGATGAGAAGCAATGACGATTCCAGCTTACAATCGCAAAATCCGATATCACAAGCGCAGAACTCCGTCAATACAGCGCATAATGCGGTGACTCAGGCGCAGAGCCATCCGAGCGAGCAGCTAATCGAGCAAGCGGAGACTGCGGTGCAAAGAGCGGAGAACGCTATTGAGCAGGCTGGGCTGAGCCGTAATCAGCAAGCGGTTGATCAAGCTCGCTCCGATTTGGAGGAGGATCAAGCCGCTCTGCAAGATTTAGAGAGCTAGCGGTTGCACTCGTTTATGCTATGCAACTATAGCAATGACACAAAGGAAGACCTGCCGAACGGTTCGCAGCCGTGAAGCAGGTCTTTCTTTTGGGGTAGTGGTTTGTGGGGTATCTCAGGGATTGCTCAAATCACCGAAAGGACGTGCCGGATTCGCAAAAAAATACCTGGAAAACCTCCTTCTAAATAACCCCGTTTTTCTTGGCAGGACATATCTAGCTGGAATTTCTGGCGCTAAATCGGTACTTCATCTTCTATATGCGGCATTTCGCCCCAAATAGAGGTGGGTTTTCCAACTAAATGGTCGATTACGAGAATAAAGACAAAATTAACGGGAGGTTTTCCCGCTAGCGGGTTGCATCAACGAAGAGGCGTTAAACAGCCACCGTAATCCCACTTCCATCACACTCCACACGGACAAATGTAGATTGTACACAAGGGACGCCGCAAGGCGTTTTTGTTGATTGAAAGTATGCTACAATAAAAAGGAAACTAATGTAAGAGTTCGATAACCGGAGGGGATACCGGGTAGTTATGATTAGTGAATTTATCGATATTATAGAGCAGGAGCTGCTGAAGGAGCTCCGCATAGAAAGTGTTGATCCTCATGATCCTATAGAGGTTCAATTTTTGCCCAAGCCGTGGAAGCTGGTAGGAGCGGGTAATTATGCGGCTGTCTTAAGCCATCCCGATTTTAATGGCCTGGTAGTAAAGGTGTATGCTCCAGGAAGGGCGGGCTTGGAGGAAGAGGTTGAGGTATACCGGCGCTTGGGGAAGCACCCGGCCTATTCGGAATGTTATCATGCGGGAAGCCCTTATTTAATTTTGCGCAGATTGAGCGGCATAACTTTATATAATTGTGTACTGCGAGGCGTGCCAATCCCACATCAGGTTATTGAAGATATAGATAGTGCGCTTGATTTTGCTAGAAGTAAAGGCTTGAACCCACACGACGTGCACGGTAAAAATGTCATGCTCAAGGATGGCCGCGGGGTTGTTGTCGATGTATCGGATTTTTTGAAAGCAGAGCCCTGCTTCATGTGGGATGATTTGAAAAAGGCGTATGGCCGGTTCTATTCGCCAGTTTTTATAGGCCGCTTGAAAGTGCCGGAATGGATGCTTACAGCTGTAAGGAAAGGCTACCGTTATTTCAAACGGTAATAAGATGAGCCTTATGCTTTGTTTGGGATATAAGTGCTAATGGATACTCTTAACAGGAGGCCTCCATTTCTAAATAGGTAGTGGGGGATTGTTTGATTTGGCATGAGTTTGGGTAAAACAGTAGTAGGACAAGCAAATGTCTTGAAGCCCGTCAAGAGAAACGAAACGATGGTTTCATAGAGAAACAGCAGAGGAATGCTTTTAAAAATACAACGATACAAGGGAGTGTACAAAATGGCTAAAGTATTAGAGCAGTCGAAAGCATTAGATGAAGCGTTAAACCAACAGGTGGCTAACTTCGGAGTCATGTATATTAAATTACATAACTTTCACTGGTTTGTGAAAGGTTCTCAATTTTTTACACTGCATCTTAAATTTGAGGAATTGTATAATGAAGCAACCTTGCATTTCGATGCATTGGCCGAGCGTCTGCTGACCTTGGGCGGAAAGCCTGTAGCTACTATGCAGCAAATGCTAAAGGATTCTGCAATTAAGGAAGCGGCAGGCAATGAAAAAGCAGAGGACATGGTCCGTGCGCTTGTTGCTGATTTCAATAAAATCAACCAGCAATTAAAGGAAGGCATGGATGTTGCCGAGAAGGCCGGCGATGAGATCACAGGTGATCTGTTCTTGGCTATTCACGCCAGCTTAGAGAAGCATACATGGATGCTGAATTCTTTCCTGGGTTAAACGAGTTCCATGAAACCTCTGAATGGAGTGGTAAATCACTCTGCTCGGAGGTTTCTTTTTTTGGAGGCAATCTTCGAACAATGGAGTGTGGTGAGCTCTGCGGGATGGGTCAGATGTAGGGAGATGCATGCGCTGCTACTAGGTAAGATAGACGGTTTCACCTTCGATTTAAGTTTCAGTAATCTTTAAGCAAACCTTCAGATGCTATTCATCTTGATGCTATACGCTTGGAGGGCGTGGACTAGTTGCCATCGGCAAAAGTCCGCAGCTCGAGTCCCTCAATTCCGGGATGAACACATGGAGGTTAGTGAATATGAACATGAGGGTAAACCGCAACCAGCTTATAGCGGGTCTTATTATGGTTCCGCTGCTGCTCAGCGGGTGCGGCAGCAAGCCGGCAGCTAATGAAGCGGCTTCAGTGAATGCAAATGGTGGAAGCGCATCGGCACAAAGCCAGGGCCAGGGAAAGGATCAGCAGCAAGCCGGTGAGCAGAAGAACCCGGCGGGCTCTCGTTCGGAGCGGACGCCGATGAATGAGAATGAAATGCGTCTGCGTACAATCTCTCAGTCGTTGATTACCATTGACAAAACGGATGGCTTGGCTTTTACGAAACAGCAGGCGGAGCAATTGCTTCCTTTAGCTGAGGCAGCGGTTGCGAAGAAAGAGCTGACCGCGGAGCAGCAGGACGCGATGTTGAAAATACTCACGGCTGAACAAACGAAGCTGTATCAAAGCCGTGCAGACCAGATGAAGCAGCGAATGAGCGGAGCGGGCGGCGCAGGCTCAGCCGGAACAGATGGCAACGGTGCGCCGTCTAAGGGAACTATGACGCAGGAGCAGCGGGACGCCATGAAGGAGCAGCGGCAAGCGCAAGGCGGAAGCCAGAATCCGGATAATGGCAAGGATGGAGCCCGGATGCAGAATCCGGGAAACGGAGGAGCAGGCGGTCAAGGGGCAGGCGGTCCGGGTGGCGGTGGAGCGAATGCCGGGCAGCAGCTTGTCGATCTGCTTAAGGCCAAGGTGAAGTAAGCGAGAAGCTTAAAATAATAGCACGAAAGCGTTGAGTACATAGCGTTGTCTCGGTTTGACGTGCTGAGGCCTTTCGCTGTCCATAGTACTAGCTTAAATGGGAATCGTTTCAGTGGGAGCCGGTCAGGCTGCCAAATGGGACGTTTCTTTTTTTATAATAAGAAAAGCTACAACTTAGACACGAATGTATCTTCATCGAGAGGGTTTTGAATGAAGCTTTTCTTTTGGAGGCAGGGCTCAGATTGGCATTCATGGTGCAGCATTAGGTATAATAAGGAAAAATCGATATGAAAGTTCATTAGAGGAGGAATTAGGGTATGGGCAGCTTATCTGTATGGATGGCTCTTGGAGTAATGTCCGTAATGCTTGCATCGACGGGATGCTTTGGGGTGCAGAATGGACCGGCAGGCAAACCTCCGACTTCAACGGCTCCGGAGACATCTGCTTCAGGGGCAGAAGCTCCCTCCTCTATTCCTTATACCAGGGAGATTGTCGCCTCTAAGCTGAATGTCCCATGGGATATGGATTTCGCACCGGATGGGCGCATTTTCCTAACCGAGCGCGGAGGCGGGATTCGGGTCATTGAGAAGGGCTTGCTGAAGCCCGAACCTGTCTTTCGTTTCGAGAAGCCGCCGCTGTATACGGAATCGGAAGCAGGCTTGCTGGGAATTGCTTTGGACAAAAATTTTAGCAGCAATCATTACATGTACGTGTATCATACGTACCAAGAGGGTGGTCAAGCTTATAATCGGCTGCTGCGAATGGTGGAGAGCGGCGGCAAAGCGAAGGTGGACAAGGTGCTGCTGGACGCGCTGCCAGGTGACCGCATTCATGACGGCGGCCGAGTGAAGATAGGCCCGGACGGGCTGTTATACATAACGAATGGCGATGCCGCCAAATCGTCGATTGCTCAAGACGTCGCTCAGCTTGGGGGAAAAATTCTTCGTATCCGCACAGACGGTACGATTCCTGGCGACAACCCGTTTCCCGGATCGCCTGTGTACAGCCTCGGGCATAGAAATCCACAGGGCTTGGCCTGGCATCCTTCAACAGGCAGACTGTTTAGCACAGAGCACGGTCAAACGGCTCATGATGAGTTTAATCTGATCGAGCCCGGTGCTAATTACGGGTGGCCGCTCGTTCAAGGCGACGAAGCGCAGGTGCCGGCCAAGGATGCCGCCAAGAAGGGTCCCGGGCCATTGAAGCTGCCGCTGCTGCATAGCGGGGATACCACTTGGGCTCCTTCCGGCATCACCTTTATCACCAAAGGACCGTGGAAGGGGAGCCTTTTGGCGGCCAATCTGCGGGGGACGCAGCTGCAGCGGGTAGTGCTTGGGAATGACCAGGTTTCGGTGCAAAAGGCTGAGCCGCTGTTCAAGGATGAATGGGGCCGCATCCGCAATGTGGTGGAAGGTCCGGATGGCTCCATATACATCATGACGAATAACCGTGACGGACGCGGCCAGCCAGGCGCGGAGGATGACCAACTGATCCGGTTGAAGCCCACTTTCTAGCATTTACAACAAGAACGGAGAATGGAAACGAATGCAATCGTTAGAGTTAGATACGTTAATAAGCGATTTGATCGCTCAAGGCTCATTGATTCAAGGGACTTTCAGCCAAGTAAGGCGCAACGATCCGGCCGGATGCAGTAAAGTAACCGTCAAGCCGCTAGAGCTGAAAGGGACACTGCATTATCAGTTCAGCTCTTACTGCGGCACTAAGGTGCTGCATGATAATGTTCTGCCCCAAGAAGCGGCTTCTAAAATAAATGCTCTGCTGCAGGATACATTCCGTCAAGGGCTGCTGCAGGCGGGGGATGCTGATTATCAAGTGCTGATCAGCAAGAAAGGGAAGGCCGGTATTCTTAAGAAACCGCCTACTAAGAAGCAAGCCGCTGAGCTTACTCATAACCGTAAGAAGAACTATTTGCTTGAGGAAGGCACACCTGTACCTTTCCTGGTGGAGCTCGGTATCATGAACGCAGAAGGAAAAGTAAAGGCCCAGAAGTATGACAAATTTAAGCAAATCAACCGGTTCATCGAACTTATTGCAGACGTCGTGCCGCATTTGGCGCAAGACCGAACGCTGAATATCGTTGATTTCGGCTGCGGCAAATCGTATCTTACGTTTGCTTTGTACCACTATTTAAAAGAGCTGCAAGGGCTCGATATCCGTGTGATTGGTTTGGATCTTAAGGAAGATGTGATCCGTCACTGCAGCGGCTTGGCTCAGAAATTCGGCTACGATCAGCTTCAGTTCCTGGTTGGGGATATCGCGCAATATAATGAGCTGGAACGCGTGGACATGGTGGTTACCCTGCACGCTTGCGATACAGCTACAGACGCCGCGCTGGAGAAGGCGGTACGCTGGCAGGCGGATGTTATCCTGTCGGTACCCTGCTGCCAGCATGAGCTGTTCCGTCAGGTCCGCAATGATGTACTTGCCCCGCTTCTGCAGCATGGCATCCTGAAGGAGCGATTCTCTGCATTGGCAACGGATGCAATTCGGGCGAAGCTGCTTGACATTGTCGGCTACCGAACACAGCTGCTGGAGTTCATCGACATGGAGCATACCCCAAAAAACTTGCTGATCCGCGCTGTAAAAGGGAAGCAGCCATCTAAAGCCGAACGTGCTGAGATGGTAAGCAGCTATGTGGATTTCCGCAGCTTTTTGCAGGCTGAGCCGTATTTGGAGCGCGCGCTGCGTGATGAGCTGGGGCCGCTGCTGGAAGCGGCTGCGGAACGGAGCTGACAGAAGGAGGGAATTGGACATGGAACGCCTTTTGGTCAAGGCTGGAATTTATGGTTTTATTGTAGGTTTGTTTTTGGCCATTCTGTTTTGTGCGGATACCGTCACTACCCAGCCGGGCAGAGGTCTTTATTCAAGTGAAGCTTTGCCAATGCGGGAGTACATACTTACGCTTTTGCGATTTGCCATTAAGCTCTCTCTAGGGACAGTTGTTGCAGTGTGGGTGTATGAACGTTTTTTGCGAACGCCTGACGATGAACCGGAGCCTTCCTTCTGGTCCGGTTTTTTCAAGGCTTTTTTTATCGTGTTAGCTTTGATAATGGTGGGAACGCTCTTATTTTCTGTGATCGGACAACGTCGGTAAGCGAGGGAAAAAAGCCGTCTTGTCGATGGCCAGCACTCCCGACCGTCGCCATTCTGGCATTATGAATTATTTGTGAAGAATTTTGAAATAAATTGTCATTAATTGCTGATCAAATCGGGTATATTTTCCTATTTATCGTTGTATAATGGGTAAAATTTGATTTTTATTGCGGAGGTGCTCCCGATGTTTAAATGGATACATTCTATTACTGTAAGGTTTATGTTATTTACAGGGGTGCTTCTGTTGGTGTTAATAGGCGGTATTTATGCTTATCAGTGGCAGGAAATCCGAAAGGACGCCGAAGATCAGTTGTATCAAAAAGGCAGCAGTCTGGCGATTTCACTGGCCAAATCGCTGGAGAGCATAGCGGATGATGATATCCGCGACGGTACCCTCATCAAGGGGGGGGGTAAATGGACAGGCGAAGAACTTCGTGCAAACCTTTTCAATGATAAGCTGCAACCTGTGCCTGGTAGCGATAAAGAAATGCAAAAGCGTTCACAAGATAAAACTTATGCTGAGGCGACGCAAACGCTTTTTGATGGAAGGAAGATTCCGCTAGCACAATATGAGCAGAAATATACAAGTGCCTATGATATTTATACAGACGACCACTGGCAGAAGGTTATGGATAGCTTCATGACCGATAATAGTATCGTGTTCGCTGTGGCTGCCGCCTACTCGGATAATCCTGATTACGCAGGATTTGTTGCGACACATAATTCGCTTTACAGCTTGGTTGGGGAGGATTCCAAGGATGCTTGGGGCACTACAGGGCTATTGAGTCAAAAAAACCGCAGTAACCGTGTTTTTAATGATGCTGTGGGTTATGCTGATGTAGCCAACAAGGATACTTCCAAATCGATGCTGCAAAAATATCCGCAAATCGTTGAAGGCAAAGTAGTCGAGCGTTGGGTAGTTTCCTACCCAATAACTATTGCGGGCAAGCATTGGGGAGCAGCGCGGATCGCTATGTCCAAGGAAAGCATAGAAGTAATGATCGCGAAGCAGCGCTGGAAGATCGCTCTGGAGCTTGCTATTTTGTATGTTGGCGTGCTGGCTATGCTGTTCCTGCTTTCACGGATTATTGTAGCAAGAAAGCTTGATTTTGTACTGCGGGCTGCTGTGAATTTAAATTCACAAGAGGCTGATTTAACCTACCGAATCCCGGTTCAAGGCAAGGACGAGCTGGCTCGTCTATCCCAGGAGATTAACCGGTTCATTGAGCATTTACAGGAAATTATCGGTTCGATACGCTTTATGTCAATCAGAGTGGGCGATACTTCGAATATTTTGTCGGAGAAGGCGTCACGGTCGACATTGACTTCGACAGAGATTTCTCACACCGTTCGTGAAATGGCTGCTGGAGCGCACAATCAAGCGATTGGTGCCAAGGACAGTGTGAAGGCAATGGAGGAAATGGCGCTCGGTATTCAGCGTATTGCTGAAGCATCGGGTCAAGTGACCGAAGCTACACAGCATCTAGTACGTGAAGTGGAGCAAGGGAATGTAGCATCGGAGAGAGCGATGAAACAGATGGTAACCATGAGTCAATCGGCGAGCGAAGTTGGAGCAGCCATCCAGAAGCTGGAGGAAGGCATGCAGTCCGTAGGAGAGATGGCGCAGGTTATCTCTGGGATTGCGTCACAGACGGGGCTGCTTGCACTTAATGCAGCCATTGAAGCGGCTAGAGCCGGGGAGCAAGGAAAGGGCTTTGCGGTTGTAGCGAGCGAGGTTCGCAAGCTGGCCGACCAATCGGAGGCTTCTGCCCAGCAGATCAACGAGATGGTGTCCGATATCCAGATGGCAATGAGGACAACCGTTACAGCGATGCAAACCGGTGGGCGCGATGTGCAGGATGGCGTACAGGAGGTTACTACGGTTCGCAGCTCGCTGGAACGTATGCTTCATTCCGTACATAGAACATCTGAACAGATGGAGGAAGTATCAGCCGCAGCCGAGCAGATGTCAGCCGGTACCGAGGAAGTAGCGGCCAGCATTGAGGAAATGGCCAGAATTGCCAGTACAACCTCAGAGTATGCAGGTAGAATGGCGGAAGCCTCGCAATCACAGCTTCATGATTCAGAGGAGACCAGCACCCTTTCAGGAGAGCTGAGTGAAGCTGCTCAGCAATTGAAAGCAACCGCTAACCGCTTTAAGGTGTAAATATTGCCAAGCAAATAACCACCGGCAGGGTCAATAAGACCTATTTCCGGTGGTTGTTTGCATATATACGATGTTTTAGGGCCGCAGTATCTGGTGATCGAAGTAAATTATGAAAATAATGGAAGTTTATTGGTTTCTGTGTTTTTGCAGCTATGCTATAATTGTAGGATGGGTATTATTGGACTACATAGTTAGAGGAGATGCAGGATGCTAAAGAACAGGAAATGGAACATCGGTTCCAAAATTGCATTAGGCTATTTTCTAGTTATTTTATGTATGGGTATGTCTATTTTTTTCCTTATGGACCGTATATACGCGCTGCAAAAAGAAGTTAGCTTCATTACTGATCATGACCTGGCCGTACACACTTTATCGAATCAAATTGAAAAGCATGTGCTGGATATGGAAACCGGACAGCGAGGCTATATTATTACCGGAGAGTCCCAGTATTTGGAGCCTTATAATGATGGGAAAAGCAAATGGCTGCAGAGCTACAACGAGCTATATAAGCTTCTTACTGATAGTCCGGCCCAGCTCAAAGCTCTGGAAGCAATTAAAACCAACATCGAGACATGGATAGCTGCGTCCGGAGATAAGATCATTCCCTTGCGCAATGAGAACAAAATGGTAGAAATACTGCAGTATTATAAGACAGACCCAGGTAAGAAATACATGGATCTCATGCGCAACCAATGGAATACCTTCCGCAGCGTGGAGAAGGAGCTGACCACAGCTCGTGTCGCTGATCTGGAAGCCAATAACACGGAGCTTCAAACCACCATGTACTTGCTTGCACTGCTGGCTGTTATCCTGTCTGTTATGGGGGGAACGTTGGTTTCACGCTCCATTGTCCATACGATTAAGCAGGTGGTCTCTGCTCTCCAGAAAATTGCGTCTTCGGAAGGCGATTTGAACACCTTTATCGAGGTGAAGACGAACGATGAAGTCCGGGAGCTTGCCGATGCCGCTAACACGCTGCTGGAAAGCGTTCGGAAGCAGGATTGGTTAAAGACGGGCATTGCTGAGGTCGCGTCTATGAACCAAGGCGTTAACAATATTACGGAGCTTGGCTCCTTGTTCATCGGGAAGCTGGCTTCCATCCTGGACGCATCCTATGGAGCCTTCTACCTTAGGACTGGAAGGGGCGAATTTCAGCGTCTTACAAAGATTGCTTCCTATGCGGGGGATGGCGGCGAAACGATAGGCAAACCAGGTCTTCGGATGGGTGAAGGGCTTGTAGGACAAGCTGCGCTGGAGAACAGAATGTTTCTGCTGCAGGATATTCCGGACTCGTACATTCGTATTTCTTCTAGTTTGGGGCATGCTGCTCCGAAAAATATTCTTATTACCCCAATTGAATATGAGGGCAAGGTGGAGGCTGTTGTTGAACTGGCTTCCCTGCAGCCTTTCAATGAGCTTCATCAAGAACTGCTGCGGCAAATTCGCTGCTCATTTGGCATTGCTGTCAATAGTGTGCTGGGACGGATGGAAATCGATCGGCTGCTGGCCGAATCCCAAGCGTTCACCGAAGAGCTTCAGACACAGTCGGAGGAGCTGCAAGCTCAATCTGAAGAATTATTAAGCCAGCAAGAAGAGATGAAGACTTCTAATGACTCCTTGAAAAAATCGGAAGAAAGGCTGCAGCGGCAGCAAGAGGATTTGGAGAAGGTAAACGTAGAGCTGTCCAAGCGTTCGTATCAGCTGGAGGCTCAGGTGCGCTTTACGGAGGAAGTAAATTCAGAAATCGAACGGCAGAGAGAAGCCCTCCAGAAGCAAACGGAGGAGCTGTCAGCCTTGTCTCAATATAAATCCGAGTTTTTGGCCAATATGTCTCATGAGCTCAGAACTCCTCTGAACAGCATGCTGATCTTGTCACAGTTTTTAGGGGAAAATAAAGACGGTAATCTTAGCAGCGAGCAGGTTGAATTCGCAAACACAATCCATGCATCCGGCGGTGACCTGCTTCGCCTGATTGACGAAATTCTTGATTTATCCAAGGTGGAAGCCGGAAAGCTGGATTTGAACGTAGATATTACCGTAATCGAGGAAATAAGCGAGCAAATGCGCCGCAGCTTCCAGCCGGTTGCCGCCAAGAGAGCCCTGCAGTTCAGGATTGAGGCGGAGCCGGAGGTTCCTTCCTTCTTTTATACAGATAGCCACAGGCTTATGCAGATTCTTAAGAACTTCTTGTCAAATGCTTTTAAATTCACGGAAGAGGGCCAGATTGTTCTACGAATTTATTCGACGGAATATGCGTTCTCCCATAAACTCGGCGGGGGCAAGCAAGCAGCCATTGCATTCGCTGTTACAGATTCAGGCATAGGGATTCCGGAAGATAAGCGAGCTATGATCTTTGAAGCCTTCCAGCAGGTTGACGGCACGACCAGCCGCAAATATGGAGGAACCGGCTTGGGACTTACAATCAGCCGTGAATTGGCTCAGATTCTCGGCGCGGAGATAGACGTGGAAAGCCAGGAAGGACAAGGCAGTACCTTCACGCTATATATGCCCGCAATTACTTCGCCCGATGAGCTTATTCCTAATATGATGGACGAAATAGCTGCAGCGGCAGAGCCGGCAGTGGCGGGTATCGGCTCAGGAGTTCCACATATAAGCGAAATAGTTATACCGCAGTTGGTCTTATCCGATCCTAAGCTGCTTACACCAGGAGAGGTGAAGGATGATCGGGATAGTATCGGGAATGGTGATAGATTGATGCTGATTGTGGAGGACGATGTTCCTTTTGCCCAGTTCATTCTTGATATGGCACGCTCTCGCGGATTTAAGGGGTTAGTCGCTACTCAGGGGGATAAAGGGCTGGCATTAGCTTATGCCTACAAGCCGGACATGATTATGCTTGATATTCATTTGCCGGTTATGGACGGCTGGACGGTGTTGGATCTACTTAAACAGAACCCAGATACCCGGCACATTCCGGTTCACGTGCTTTCCGTTGCAGACGAGCCGCAGCAAAGTTTGGTTTCCGGAGCAATGGCCTATTTGAAAAAGCCAATCAGTAAAGAAATGCTGGTGGAAGCATTCGAGAAGGTTGAGGATATTCTGAACCGGACTCCCAAGCGGCTGCTGATAGTGGAGGATAACATTCCGCTGCGTAAGAGTCTGGTTGAGCTGATTAAACATGACGATGTAGATATTACGGCTGTCGGCTATGGGAAAGAGGCGCTTCACGAGTTAAATGAAGGACATTTTGACTGTATGGTATTAGATCTGGAATTGGCTGATATGTCCGGATTCGAGCTGTTGGACCAGATACGCAATATAGACAATTTGCACACGCTGCCGATCATTATTTTTACCGGTAAAGATCTTGATTCGAATCAAGAGCGTGAGCTCCGTAAATATGCAGAGAGCATTATCGTCAAGAATGTAAAATCGCAAGAGCGGTTATACGCCGAAATTACTTTATATCTTCACCGTGTAGAGGCGCAATTGCCTGAGGATCGGCGAATGCTGCTGAAAAACCTGCAAAATGGTGAGGATGTGTTCGAAGGAAAGCATATTATGCTGGTTGAGGATGATATTCGCAACGTATTTGCACTGACCAATGTGCTTGAGCAGCACAATTTAAAGGTGACCTATGCCGAGAACGGGCGCGAAGCTTTGAAAGTATTGGAGATGCATCCGGATATTGATTTAGTGCTGATGGATATTATGATGCCTGAAATGGACGGCTACGAAGCCATGAAGCATATACGCAGCAACCCTGAGTACAAGCAGCTGCCTATTATTGCATTAACAGCCAAAGCTATGAAAGAGGACCGGCAAAAGTGCATGGACGCAGGAGCATCCGATTACATCAGCAAACCTATTAATACGGACAAGCTGCTTTCTTTGTTAAAGGTTTGGTTATATAAGTAACGGGGGTGAAGGCTGTGTCCGATTTCTTAAGCGATCTGCATAGCGCTAAGGACCTGATTGATGAAGAGAGACAGAAAATTGAGATCGAGCTGCTGCTGGAAGGCATTTATCGAATGTATGGCAATGATTTCCGAGACTATGCTTATGATTCCATATGCAGGAGAATCACGCATGCTACGAAACAGCAAGGTTTACCCACTATAACCGCGCTGCTGGAACGGGTGCTCCATGATCCGGACTCGATGGAGTTGCTGCTGCGCAACTTGACGATTAACGTTACCGAGATGTTTAGAACTCCATCCTTGTTCAAGAAATTCCGAACCAAAGTAGTGCCGTATCTTCATACGTATCCGTCTATCCGGATATGGCATGCCGGCTGCTCCACTGGAGAGGAAGTGCTCTCTATGGTCATTTTGCTTCAAGAGGAAGGGTTGTACGAAAAGACACGGATTTATGCGACGGATATTGATCAGGAGGCATTGGAGCAGGCGCAGTCAGGCAGAGTATTGATCGGCAGCATGCAGCAATACACAAACAACTATATGATGTCAGGCGGTAAAGCCTCATTCTCCGATTATTATACGGTTAGCTCAGGGGATGGCAATAAAGTAACTTTTAATCCTTCACTTCTGGAGCAAGTTATTTTTGCCGGGCATAATCTTGTTACAGATCAATCCTTCAATGAGTTTCACGTTATCTTTTGCCGGAATGTAATGATTTATTTCAATCGAAATTTGCAGCAGCGGGTTCACAGCCTATTCCATGAAAGCCTCGCCCAATTCGGAGTTCTTGCTGTCGGAGAGCGCGAGACGATTCGGTTCAGTGGCTTCGAGCAGTACTACGAGCAAATAAGCGAAACCGAAAGGCTGTACAGAAAGATTAAATAAAATATACCCGAACAAAGACCTTCAAGCCCTTTATTTTCAAGGGTATTGAGGGTCTTTGTTGTTATTTCCTATGTTTGGATATAATCCTAAGCTGGTTAATGTGATGTTAAGACGGATGGGAGGCGGAGTTATGCTGCTGGAATGCTTTTACCACGTAGCTCAAAGCAATTGGGCGTATGCGTATGATAAAGAAACGATCCATTTGAGATTTAGAACAAAACGAGATGATGTGGAAGAGGTAGTGGTGGAAACGGGAGACAAATACGACTGGGAACGTACATATTCAGAGTACCCGATGGTAAAAACCGCCGCGGACGGAATGTTTGATTATTGGGAAGTCGCGGTCAAACCGGAATATGGGCGTGTCTCCTACTGCTTTAGGTTGAGAGCCGGCTCGGAAACCATTTGGATGACCGAGAACGATATTGCTCATGACCGCCCATTCCCGGCAGGGGGTTATTATGACTTCCCCTATATTCATGAGATAGATTTGAATATGGTACCCGAATGGGCTAAATCCGCTGTTTTTTATCAAATATTCCCTGACCGATTCTGCAACGGAGATTCTTCCAATGATCCTGAAGGCACGGCTCCTTGGGGCGAGCAGCCAACCTGGGAAAACTCATTTGGGGGCGATTTGCAAGGGATCATCGATAAATTGGATTATTTGACCGATCTTGGTATCAATGCCATTTATTTAACTCCGGTGTTTGACGCGCCTTCCAACCATAAGTACGATACTGTCGACTATAAAAAGGTTGATCCATCCTTCGGTGACAACGAGCTGCTGCGTAAGCTGGTCGATGCTTGCCATAGTAAAAATATTCGTGTAATGCTGGATGCGGTGTTCAATCATTGCAGCGAGCAGTTCCCGCCATTTCAAGATGTGCTGAAGCATGGGGAAAAATCTAAATATGCGGATTGGTTTCATATAGACAGCTATCCTCTAGAGGTTAAGGAAGGCCTTCCCAACTATGACACGTTTGGTTTTTTCGGCAACATGCCCAAGCTGAATACGGCCAACCCGAAGGTAAAGCATTATTTGCTGGATGTAGCCGAATTTTGGATTAAGGAAATGGGTATTGACGGATGGAGATTGGATGTAGCGAATGAGGTTGATCACCATTTTTGGAGGAATTTCCGCAAGGTGGTTAAAGCGGCTAACCCGGATGCCTATATTGTAGGAGAAGTATGGACGGCTTTACGTTTGCGAACAGTATGGGAGGGCTCTTAATGCGGTATCCCCAGCAAACGAATGAGGTCATCTTTAATTTACTATGCAGCCACGATACCCCCAGGGTGATGTCCCGAGTAGCAGAGGATAAACGTCGGTTAAAGCTGTGCGTTGTCTTTCTGCTTACTTATATGGGTACACCTTGTATCTTTTATGGGGATGAAATAGGACTTACTGGAGACAATGACCCGGATTGCCGCAAATGCATGGAATGGGATCCCGAGAAACAGGACCGTGAGCTGTATGATTTCTATAAACTGCTGATCGGACTGCGCCGCGGGAACGAGGTTTTGGTAAATGGAGCTTTTCGGTTTCTGAAGGCGGACCGCGGCGATCAAAGGATCATTTATGAGCGGATAGGCAGCGGGGAGCATTTTACGGTATGGATGAACAATACGGAGGAAGCAACACTGCTGTCTCACCCGATGGACACAGAAGATTGGTGCGATGCGCTAACCGGTGAGGAAGTCCGTCCCGTTGATGGCTTGATGAATATTGAATTGGAGGGGTTCGGCTACCGTATTTTGCGGCGCAGCTTGGACTAAGTCCTTAATCGGATTGATTTGTAAAAGAAAAGCCGGATAACCTTTTGAATAAGGAGGGATGTTAATGTTAGAGAAATCATTGAGCGAGGAGCAGGACAAGCATGACCTTCAGGAGAAGCTCGTAGATGAGCTGGAGAGCGAGAATGTACAACCGCTTAATGCTGAACAGTTAAAACGCGTCACTGATATGGTTAATGACTATAAAGGGCGCATCAAGACACATTTAATTGAGCAGCAGGAAAAACGAAGCAAGTGGTCAGAACGTCTGGCTGATCAAATTGCTTGCTTTGGCGGCAGTTGGGCATTTATCGTTTATTTTTCTGTGTTCTTGGCCCTTTGGATGATTTGGAATTTGGTTGTTATTCCTCTAAGATTCGATGATCCTCCGTTTATTTTACTTAATTTATTTTTGTCGACTTTATCCGCCTTTCAAGCCCCTGTTATTTTGATGAGTCAGAATCGGCAGGCAGCTCGAGACAAGCAGGAATCCGTATTAAGCTTCGCTATCAATTATCAGGCTGAGAAAGAAAACATTGATATTCAAAAACGACTGGACCGTATTGAGCGGCATTTAGACAAATTGGTGGGCAGACTCGAACCAGAAAAACAAGGGGACTGCAAGCAATCCGGTAATTTTTAAAGAAATGAGCAATAATTAACCAATTATATTGCGCCTCTTGAAGATGTAATCAATGGTAGGAACTGCCATCCGGAAAAAGGAAAATGTTTCAAAATCGGGCTTGTACGTTTAATAAAACCATACAAACGGACAATGGGAGGCAGATTCTAAATGACAAAAAAGGATTGTATTGCCATGCTTCTGGCTGGTGGAGAAGGTCGAAGATTATCCCCGTTTACTAAAAAACTGGCAAAGCCCGCCGTTCCTTTCGGCGGCCAATACCGTATTATAGATTTTCCTTTAAGTAATTGCGCTAATTCGGGTATTCAAACGGTTGGAGTGTTGACACAATATGAGTCAGAATCGCTGCACCGACATATCGGCAGTGGTGAGCCTTGGGGGCTCAATAGGGAGAAGCAGGAAGGGGTATCCTTATTATCGCCCCTGACTACAGGTACGAATTGTTATACCGGCACAGCGGATGCCATCTATAAAAATATTAATTTTATCGATCAACATAATCCTGAGCATGTATTAATTTTATCCGGTGATCATATTTATTCAATGGACTACCGCTCTATCTTGGAGGCTCATAAACAGCATGAAGCGGATGCAACGCTTTCTGTTATGGAGGTTCCTTGGGCGGAGACTCACCGCTTCGGTATTATGAATACAGATGAAACTTTGCGGATCACTGAATTCAAGGAAAAACCAACCAAAACAACCAGCAACCTTGCTTCGATGGGTATTTATATATTCCGTTGGTCCTATTTACGGGAACAACTTATAGAGGATGCTCGGAATCCTCGTTCCAGTCATGATTTTGGCAAGGATCTAATCCCCCGAATGCTGCAGCTTCAAGGAAAGCTCTATGCTTATGAATTCGAAGGGTACTGGCGTGATGTAGGTACAGTTAAAAGCTTGTGGGAAGCTCATATGGATTTACTTGGTGGACAGGCATTAGATCTTCAGCCGATGGTCTGGCCAACCTATAGTCGCTCTCAGCATGCTGACGGATTGCGTTCCATATTTCCGCAAAAGGATATTGTGGAATCCTTGGCACATCGCAGCAGCGAAATCCATGGCAGCTTATACCGTACCGTACTGTTCGCCGGTGTGAGGATAGGTGCAGGAAGCCGGATTCACGACAGTGTGCTGATGCCCAACGTATTAGTAGGTCGTGGTGTAACGATCTCTCATGCCATAATTGGAGAAGGTGCGGTTATTGAAGACGGTGCAGTTATCGAAGGTCACGAAGATGAAATCGCCGTTGTTGCTCCGAATGCTTTAGTGGCGCATCGCCCATATATGGATTCTTCCGAGGCGGGGAACGCGAATTCGCTCCATGCGTCCTATGATTCCCGTCAACAATGGGCTATGCTGCACGGCTACAGCAATTAGCTAGCTGTTAAGGGAGGTTCTGGATATGGGAGAAGGAGAAGCGACTAAGGAACAGATTCAGCAGCGGCTGCAAGGCAAAGTAGCCCTTGTAACTGGAGGAGGCTCCGGTATAGGGAAAGCATCGGCACTGCTGTATGCCAGGCATGGAGCTAAGGTTTGCGTCCTGAACCGGGGACTGGATTCCGCCAAAGAGGTTCAAGAGGAAATCACGCTTGCGGGCGGCGAAGCCTATGCCATCAATGCCGATATATCACGTCCGGAGGAAATGCAGCATGCGATGGATGAGGCTGTACAGCGTTACGGACGGCTGGATATTGTGTATGCTAACGCCGGCATCAATGGCGTTCTGAATGCCATTGAGCACATGAGTGTGCAGGATTGGGAGCAGACGGTAGATATTAATTTGAAGGGAACCTTCCTGACGGTAAAATATGCGATTCCTCATCTCAAGAAACAGGGAGGGAGTGTAATTATTACCAGCTCCATTAATGGTAACCGCGTATTTTCTAATTTCGGCTTCAGTACCTACAGCACAACCAAAGCGGCGCAGGTTGCTTTTATGAAGATGGCTGCCTTGGAGCTGGCTCGATACCGAATACGCGTCAACGCCATTTGCCCAGGGGCTATCCATACCCGTATTGGGGATAATACTCATTTCATGCCTCAGGTGGATGAAATCCGTATTCCCGTTGAATTTCCGGAAGGGGATCATCCGCTGGAACGAAATCCAGGATCGGCAGAGCAAGTAGCTGATTTGGCGCTGTTCCTCGCTTCTAGTGAATCGTCTCATATTTCCGGTACTGAAATTTATATTGACGGTGCGGAATCGCTCCTGCGAGGGTAGCTTCAAGTTGGCATCATATAAATTATAAAATCCCTAATGTATACAATCTTATGGATTGCATGTGTTAGGGACTTTTTCTCATCATGGAGAGGTAGAACTGCCGTTTTGAAGAATAAGGTAGCTAAGGCATACCCTGATTGTCATTTTCTGCAAACGAAGCGGGGCTTATTTCCTGTTCTTCCGTGGTTTCTTCTGTGGAAGGTATATCCTTCTTGCCGTAAAAAGAGCGGACACGGAGACCTTTAAGAGTAGAACTCATCTCAAAGAGCTTTTTAATAGCTCCTTCTTTGCTCATTGGCCCGTGAAGTATTTTTTTCTTATAAACAATGTAGTACTCATTCATATAACTTCCTCCTTGTGAAACGTAAAACCCATGTATGAGTGATTACGTAAAAAGCTGCCGCTTGGATTACTTTTTTTAATATAGTTACTTAATAAGCTGTGATACAATAAAAATATCGTTTTATAGCGGATTTTGAATTAATATGTAAGAAGATATTTAAGATTAGCGCACTTAAAGCAAGCCATTCAAGCTGACGGGCTTTGCCGCTTAATGAGGAGTAACTAACAGCATGGGATACTTTCTACTTTTTCTTGCCATTTTATCATGGAGCTTTGTAGGGATACTAGTCAAAACAGCAGGAATAATGGTTGATAGCGCTACGATTACATTTGCCCGGTTTTCGCTGGGCATTGTTTTTTTGGGCCTTTTGCTTTTTTGGAGAGATAAGAAGCTGCGGATTCGTCTGAATCACAAATGGATTTGGATTGGAGCGCTGGGTAAGTGCTGCAATTATTATTTTGAGAACCTCGCTTTGTCGAGCGGGTATTCGTATGGGAATATACTAATCGGCCCGATCCAAACGGTTATTTTACTGCTGCTCTCCGCCTTTTATTTTAAGGAGCATGTTTCCAAACGGGGTTGGGCCGCTGCTGCCATCTGTATAATCGGAGTGTTGTTTATTAGCTGGAACGGTCAACCGGTTGATCAAATAGTGTCAGGCAGTGGCTTCACCACCTTATTATTTGTCCTTTCCGCTGTAGGGACGTCCTTCCACGTCCTCAGTCAAAAAGTATTGATTCAGTCGATGGACTCTGAGAACATGAATTTCTCGGTCTTTTTCTGGTGCTCACTGCTCATGGCTTTGCCGCTGCCTCTCCAAGCTCATGCAACCGGCCCGTTCAGCCTATGGGGTGTAGGAGCGTTAGTTTTATTGGGATTGATTACCGGGCTTAGCTTCAATTGGTATGCCAAGGCTATGAAAAGGGTGAGCTTTGCCGTACTTATTCTAGTCGGGAACAGCAGTGTGTTATTTTCGATTCTATGGTCCTACCTGTTCTTCCGTGAACCGATTTCGATATACATTATAAGCGGAGCGGCACTATTCATCGGCGGATTACTGCTCCTCAACTGGCCCTTAAAGCATGCGAAGCTGCGAAAATCATCGACTCAGGCTTAGCCCGGATATTAGGAGGGATTGGAATGACCGACAAAGAAGTTCGTCTGCAAGGGCTGCCCCCGGTCGTGAACGAAGCTTGTAAAACGCTTGTGCTGGGATCGATGCCAGGGGCGTTGTCTTTGAGCAAGCAGGAATATTACGGACATCCCCGCAATCATTTCTGGCCGTTGATATACAAGCTATACGGAGGCGGAGCCTCGCCAAATGACCAATATGGCGAACGTTTGGCCTTTGTATTGAAACACAAGATTGCACTGTGGGATGTGCTGGGGACATGCGTGAGGGAAGGCAGTTTAGACGCGGATATTCGAGAGCCTGAGGAGAATGATTTTGCAGCATTTTTTCGTGACTATCCGGCCGTGGAGAGGGTATTTTTCAACGGTCAGGCAGCGGAACAGCTATATCGCAAGCGTGTTTTGCCTAGGCTTCAGGCAATAGGTCTGGGCAAGGAGCTGCGCTACCGGACATTCCCTTCTTCGAGTCCGGCTAGAACGATGACGTTGGACGCCAAGCTGGCCATTTGGTGTGAGCTTGCTGATAATTAGAACAACAAGATGAACCATCCCCAATCTACATGACCATGAGTAGGTGAGGATGGTTTATTTGCTGTATTCCTGCAGTAAAGAGGCCTGAGCTATGTGCAAAAAAAGGCTTCTCCATAGGAGAAAACCTCAGGATGCCCCAAAATTATTCATCCGGTTACCGCCTAGATACGGATGATCGATGCTTGGGGACTGCATCGAGCAGACTGCGTGTGTAAGGATGTGTAGCTTCCAGATGGAATCCGGCGCTTTCACGCATTTCCACAACATTCCCTTTGTACATAACCGCAATCCTGTGGCTAACCTGCATCACTCGAGGGAATTCAGCCATATATCTAGTAAATTCTACCACTGGTTTAATATTTCTCAGTTTTTTAAGTTTTAGGCATTCGTTATCTTAGATGTATAAATGGATTAAAACAAGTAGAATAACAAAAAAAGTCCGTTAAGGACTTTTTTGAGATGCCAAAATTTACATGGTCTGGCTAAATAACATTAACCTAGCTGGCTTCACCGTGCCTTTGGCATGCTGGACATAT
The DNA here is from genome assembly GCF_042676305.1 of Paenibacillus sp. GCM10027630. NCBI lineage: Bacteria > Bacillati > Bacillota > Bacilli > Caryophanales > Paenibacillaceae > Paenibacillus > Paenibacillus sp. GCM10027630. The sequence continues at coordinate 44,853 of NZ_JBHTGY010000094.1, forward strand.
CATGCCCACCTGTTCCGGCTGGAGGTGTGGCAGGCTTCGTGCTGCTGGCCCCATGCCCGCCATGCCCTTCTCCCGATGCGGATACAATTTCAAGCATGGAATCGATTTCGCCTTGGGCAGTGCTACTGAGAGCATCCTCACTTCCCGTTAACCAGGCATGGTTATAAGGTCCTTCTGATGGAGATTGTTTATATTTCGGCTGCACCGACATCACATACGACATAACGGAATCCGGCATTTTGTCTTTTTTGGTCCAAAGCAGTGGCGCGTGTTTACCCAGATGGGACAAAGGTGCTGCCGCTAGTGCTAATAAGGATGAGTCATTATTAACAAAAGAGAAGTTATGTCCAGGTGTTGTGATCCCCCAGCCAAAGTCAGTCATTGGATCTTTATATTTCGCAAAAGCCACTGCATTCTCATAAGGATCATTGCCCGAAATGCGTACAACCTTCCCGTACTGTCCCAGTTGGTTCTGGACATTTGCCGATACTACTGATTCAGGGCCCAGAATGTAGATATTGGCCTTTCCTCCGCGTGTTTTTAAAGCATCAATCGTTTCTTGAGGAAGTTCATCCTTTTTCACATACAGCAGCGGCTCCGGCATATGAGCAATCCAATTCACAGCAGGCATTGTATACTCCTTACTATCCATTGAACCTACAATCACCGAAGGGGGATTCTCTTTAGTTACATTCGTATAATAGGCATCCACAGCCTTGGCTATCGCTGCCGGGTTTCCTCCTGCAATCTTATCGGTTTTCAAACCAAGCGCCTTAACTTGATCCTCCACTGTTGGATCGAGATCGCCAACCAGAATGACCTGAATTCCTTTGTTCATTTCCACACCCTTTGGCTTCAGGCGCTTTATTTCATTAAGGGTGGCTTCCGGGATACCATCTTTATTCACAAATAGAACGGGACCGTTATTGGGATTATGAATTAAATCCGCGCTAACCAGAGTAGTTTGCCAATCCTTTGGATTCGCTAGAACAATTCCTCCTGGCCGATTATCGTCGGCGGTAGCCATCCAGAGCGTTTTGGAGATCAGAGCTGCAGCTTCAGCAGCATCATTCGTATTGATACGTGTTGTATTTTTCGAGGCTATCCAAGGCATATTACTGGCTGCAGCCTGCTGACTCTGCGCAGTAATTGGTTGTCCCATGTTCCCCATAGTATGACCTTCTTGCGACATAGAAGATTTCTCATTGTTGAAGCAGCCTGTTAAGGACAGTGCGGTTGCCACAGATACAATTCCCACGGTTATTGTTTTTTTCACAGATAAGGCCTCCCTTTTCAATTAATTCTCTGTTGTTAATCAACGAGGATATATGTAGTCTAACCTCCACTTTTGTAGATCCTGTGTAGAACTGTATAAATGTTATGAGTTATCCGCTATTTTGGGGAAGTCGAATGTAAAAAGAGGTGCCTTGATTGCTCTCTGCCCAAATCTGCCCTCCGTGAGCTTTTACAAGCTTCTCAACAATAGTTAATCCCAAACCTGAACCACCGGTTTTACGATTTCTGGACTTATCTCCTCTGTAAAAACGTTCGAATACATAGGGTAAAATAGTCGGGGCTATACCTACGCCAGTATCCTTGATATGAATCAGCACATGCTGTTCTTCTTCCACTGCTTCAATACAAACCTCCCCGTCCTCGGGGGTAAATTTAAGAGCGTTGCTCAGTAAATTAACCAATATTTGAATCATTCGATTTGGGTCTACATTCAGCAAGGTACCTGGTAAATCCTTAACATGTAGCCGAACCTTTTTTTCATTAAAAGCAGCGGAGACCAGCTCAGCCCCTTTTAGAATGATGGTATCTAACGGCTCTTGCTTTCGCTCCAATTGAAATCCCGGCGATTCCATTTGTGTAAGATCCTCCAGCTCAGCAACCATATGGGTTAAACGTTCAGTCTCTTCATAACAGGAATAAATCCGTTCTGGAGTGGGCTCCCAAATGCCATCCGACATGGCTCTCATATGGCTCTTCAGCGTTGTCAAGGGTGTTCGCAGCTCGTGTGCAATATCTTCGGTCATGAGGATCCGCAGCTCCTCTTGTTTATGAAGCTGCGCCGCCAGCTCATTTAATGAAGCACCCAGTTCAGACAGTTCATCTGAGCCTTGAATCGTGACTCTGGAGGTTAACTGACCTTTTGTCATCTGTTCAGCTACCCGCTTCATCTGAAGGAGTGGTGCCGATATTCGTTTGGCCACATATAAACCAATTAGAACCGCCAAGAGGATAGAGCCTGCGAAGGTCCATATGATGGATTGAATAAGTGCCTGCTCCAAATGAAAATCCAATTGAGAGATATCATGATGGGTATTGGAGGCTTGGCTCTGAAACATAGAGATATGGTAATGCGTCGCCATAATCACGCTTAATGTAGAAATCAGTAAGATACAGACTGCTGTGGCGATAATAATGACCGCAAGGCGTGTATACAATCGCTTGTTCATTCAACACCCCCCGTAAAACGATAGCCGTAGCCGTAAACAGTTACAATATATCTGGGTTTTCTCGGATCAGGCTCGATTTTATGACGTATATTTTTCACATGCTGGTCTATGGCACGAATATCCCCTTCAAACTCAAAGCCCAGAACCTTTTCCACCAGTTCCTCACGTGTGAAATGCCGCTGGGGGTATTTCGCTAAAGACAGGAGCAATTTATATTCATTTGGAGTTAAATAAACAGCTTCTCCATTACAAGAGACAGAATGCTTTAATGAATCGATCAGCAGCTGTCCGTTGTTAAAGGATAGACAGTCAGCGAGCAAATGATTGTCATCGGTTCGTCTTAAAATAGCCCGGACTCTGGCGACAACCTCTCGTGGATCAAACGGCTTGGTTAAATAATCATCAGCTCCGATAGACAAGCCTTGGATCCGGTTATTCTCCGACACTTTGGCTGTGAGCATGAGAATGGGAACCGAATTGATTTGACGAATTTTTTGACATACAAGTTCCCCTTGCATATCCGGAAGCATAAGATCGAGGATGACGAGATCGATAGATTGGTTTTGCACCCTATGGATGGCCTCTTGGCCAGTTTCTGCTTCAAGCAAATGAAAGCCTTCTTTTTCGAGGTAAGACACCAGGACATCACGAATTTTGGCTTCATCATCGACTACTAAAATAGTTTTCATCTCATTCCTCCGATTTCTTCTCTTACCCTCTTATAACATATCAACGAATTATGTAGAAGTAATGTAGATTTCGTCGTTTGCACAAACTCTGGACTGAAATGAGGGGGAGGGACAAAATGTCCTTGAAATAACAAAAAGCCTGGCATTATCTACGCCAGACCGCTTGTCGATATTTTTCTCAGCTGCTTCTAACTATTCTTCTTTAGTAATGGCGCCATTTAAGTTTTTGGTATTTTTCGTGCCTTCTACTGTATCGTTGACAAACTCCATATCCTGATTTTCGGCTTCCATGGATGCCGTTCCCTCGTAGTTGCCTTGGTGTTTTTTGTTCTCAGACATGCGTTTTAAGCTCCTTTGTTCCCCTATGGGATTATATTATTGAATAACGGTTGATACATGGGACATGATTGCTTTCTAGAAAAAGCGGCATGGATCCCATGATTAAGCTTGCCTAATGGATGCGGAATTATTCCTTTTATTTGGAATCAATGGGAGGGAGGATGGTATACTAATTCAAAAAGAGGCAGGGGATGTAAGAGATGGCGAGACAAGTTAGCAGTGTGCCTTTCGGGTATGTGCCTGACAATGAACGAGAGGAGGCGCGCGGCAGCCTGTGGGTATACGACAGTTTTCGTGACTATGGCATGCAGCAGCTACTGCGGGTTGTAGGACTGGCGGAACAAAGGTCGATGGTGAAGATTGTATTCTATCCTTTGCATGAAGAGACATTGAGACGGATGGGAGAGAAGGGGGCTGAACCCTATTACCGCAGAGCAGACAGGCTGGAAGAGCTGCTGGATGAGGCTGATCCGTTAATAAATACGCATATTGACCTCTGGGAGGGCCGGCGCAAAAAATATACGCCCATGGATACAGCATTTCGATTCTTGGCGGAGAAGTATAAGGGGCCTCATTTTGTTTATGTGACGGTAGATATGGCGAACACGATAGCGGCTTTTGATTCTTTTGAAGAGTGGATCAAAAAGCTTCGGCTATTCATTGATATGAAGCTGTCGCCATCGGCAGCTTTACATCCTAAGCTGGAGGCTTATGCGCACAGATGGGATGCCGTTGAGTAATGCGCCCTCAAAATAAATGGAAGCTTCGAATTATATAGGGCCCGGCAAGTGTTAGAGGAGGGGGCCATATATGAAAAAGACGACGTGGATCATAATCAGCTGCTTGTTTGTTGGATTGGTAGCTTATGGAGTTATGGGCTTTAGTGACAGTTCGGCTTCAGCCGAAATATCGAAGGAAACCAAGGGCAGCTTTGTTCGGTTAGAGGATGGGGCAAAGAAGCTCGTCGTAACGGTTGACGGAAAAGAAACCGCGTATACATTGTCTGCAACCGCATGGGTATACCGAAATATGCATAAATCAACGCTGGCTGAACTGCAGCCAGGAGATACGCTGGACCTTATTCTTAACAGCAAGGAGCAAGCGGCGTATATCAAAGCTTCCAGTCCGCAGACTGCAGCAGCACAGACGGAAGGAGGCAGGGCGCCGGGTGAAGCTCAGTCTTCCGCTTCAGTGCCAATCACAGCAGCAACGGTAAGCGATGAAGGCTTAGCCGCAGTCGACCCAGCCGTGGAAGGGAAAGCGGCTGGCCCTCAGCTGCCAGCTCAGTCTACAGATTCGGGAGCGAGTGGGGCAGCTGCACAAGGATCCGACAAGCCCAAAGGACCGGCAGGTGTGGCATCACAATCGCAACCACCATCTGTATCTCAGCTTGGAGTCGGGTCCATCGAGAAGCTCTCGCTGGAATGGAAAAGCCGTGATCTTAAGCTTCGGATAAAGCTGGACTCGTCTGCACCAGGGAAAAGCACGGATCTGTATGTACAAACCAAGGAAAACGCAGTCATCCATTTGACGGGTGCTTCCGCGGACGCTTTCATTGGAATGCTGTTAAAGGGACTTCCTACCCAGCGGCAAGCATTCGAGCAAGCCTTGAAGCAGAGAATTGCCGGGGAATTCCATGTATCGGATACGAAGCCGGAATGGAAGCTGGATATTGTCGAGTGGCGCCAAGCCGGGAATAGCGCTTCTTCCTCAAACAAAGTGAAAGGCTACGAGAAAGACGAGCAAGAGGGCAGCAGTAAGGATAAAGGCAAGGATGCGGAAAAAGTTAAAGAAAAAGAAAAAGACAAAGAAAAAGAAAAAGGTAAAGATAAAGATAGAGGCAAGAACAGGGAGAATGATTAAAGGGATAATGAAACGGATGTAAGAACAAACAACCCGCTGAGAAGTAGGCATGCAGAGCCTGCTTCAGCGGGTTGTTTGTGTCAGTCGTCGTTCTTTTTTTTGCCTTTTCCTTTGGGGGGATTGTGATCTGAGTCCTGCTTGTTCTTGGGCTCATCCTTCTTGAAGGCAGGTGATTGCGGATTGCTGCGGCCCTTGTCTTGCTGAGTATCAGAAGGAGGCTGCTGAAGCTTCGGCTGATAATCAGGCGGAATAGGGAACGGGACAGTGGGAGTGCCGCTTAGAGCCCGGCTCATAATCTCCCGGAAGAGTGATGCCGGTACTGCTCCGCCGGAGGTGGTAAGGTAGTGATTCCGGTCGGTCTGGTCATAGCCGAGCCATATGGCTGCGGTTAGCTCGGGTGTGAAGCCGACGAACCAGGCGTCCTTGGAGCCGTTGCCGCCAATATCGGCGAACTCCTTCGTGACGGGCAGCTGCGTCGTGCCCGTCTTGCCCGCTGCTGGCCGCCCGATTGCGGCGGCCTGACCCGTGCCTGACTTTACTGCCTCCTGCAGCAGTAAAGTCAGGTCGTAGGCGACCGCCGGCCGCGTCACGGCCGCCGGCTTCGCCTGGGCCTCGACCAAGGGGAGTCCCTCCTTGGTCGTGACCTTGACGATGGCGTGTGCCTGCTGCATCACGCCAAGGTTCGCGATGGCGCCGTAGGCCTGCGCCATCTGCAGGGGCGACACGCCCTCGGACAAGCCGCCGAGGGCAATGCTCAAGCTGCGGTCGGCCGGCGTGAGCGGAATCCCCACCCTGCGTACGAAATCGAGGCCTGTGTCGAGGCCGATTTCGTTAAGCAGCCAGACGGCGGGGATGTTCCACGAGCGGAGGATGGCCTCCTGCAGCGTGACCTCTCCGCGGGTTCGACCATCCCAGTCCCTGGGCTGGTAGCCCGCGATATTGAGCTCCCCGTCATATAGCGGGGAGCTGGAGGTGTAGCCGCGCTCAAGCGCCGGGCCGTACACCGCGAGCGGCTTGAATGAGGACCCCGGCTGGCGGCGCAGCTGGGTCGCATGGTTGAAGCCGCGGTATACCTGCGGTCCGCGCGTGCCAACCATCGCGCGGATGCCCCCTGTGCGGTGGTCCAGTATCACCGCGCCGCTCTGCATCAGCTGGTCGGGCTTACTCTCCGGAAACAAACTATCGTTAGCATAGGTTTCCTGCAGTGTCTGCTGTACCAGCGGGTCCAGGTCTGTGTAAATTCGTAAGCCGGATGTTAGTACTTGTTCCTCAGTAAAACCGTACAGCGTCGCAGCTTCCTCGATAACATAATCTACGTACGATGGATATTTGCCTTTGAGCGACTCCTGATTATTTTGTTTAAGAGTGATCGGCATAGCGGAAGCCTGCTTATAAGCGGCATCGCTGATGAACTGCTGGTCCTTCATTAGCGTCAGCACCAAATTGCGCCGCTCCAAAGCCTTCTCCTTGTTTTTTGCCGGTGAATAGGCTGTAGGTGCCTTAGGCAGCGCAGCAAGCAATGCCGATTCCTCAAGCTTAAGCTGCTGCACGGGCTTGGCAAAATATTCTTGGGCGGCGCCCTCCACGCCCCACCGGCCTTCTCCAAAATAAATGCTGTTTAAATATAACTCCAGAATTTCATCTTTACTGTATGTCATGTTGATTTTAAGAGCGTAGCCAGCCTCCTTCAGCTTTCTGCTGATTGTTTTGTCTGACTGCAGGAACATATTTTTGGCCAGCTGCTGGGTCAGCGTACTGCCGCCTTGCTGCAGTGACCCTGATCGCAGATCCCGTACCAATGCCCGTCCGATTGACCATAGATCAATCCCGGCATGCTCATAGAAGCGCTGGTCCTCCACAGCGATTACGGCATTGCGCAGCTCAAGCGGAATTTGCTCTAGCGGCACTGGAATGATTCGCGACGATGACAATTGGGAAGCCGGCTTGCCGCTGCGGTCCATAATAAGCGTCGGCTCAGGTAATGGATGCTCGAGCTTGCTGATGTCCAGCCCGCGCACCCAAATTGCGCCTCCTCCAGCCAAGAGCAAGCTGGTGAGAACCAGCGTACCGCCAAGCCACAGCCATGTGCGCTTGCGATTCATTCTTCTGAACCAACTGTCTCGTTTGGCAGGCATATCCTTGCTGCTTCCTGCTATTTTTTTCGTGATCCTATTCATCTGTTCCCGAGATTTATCCGAGTAAGGTCCGTCTCTGTATACTGTATCTCTATCATCGTTTATTTTGCCCTCTCTAGTTGTATTATCGTTGTCTCGCATTAGCTGCACCCCCTGTACAAACTCCATTGTTCTCTTGCTGATGAATTTCAGGTATGCTAATTTATTCGTAGGTCAGGACGTTTTTCAAGCTGCATCTCTTAGAAAAAACAATCTTTCCGGCTTGAAACAAGGTAAACATTAGACTCAAAACGAATAATACCGTATCGGAAAAAGGAATCGAGGGAGTGAGATCGTTGAAGGTTGATCGTTTGTTGGCAATTACTATGCTGCTGCTCAATCGCAAAAGAGTTAGCGCGGGAGAGCTCGCAGAACGCTTTGAGATCTCTCTGCGAACGGTATATCGTGATTTGGAGAGCTTGAATCAAGCGGGAATTCCGATTGTCTCCTTTGCCGGAGCCACGGGAGGTTATGAGATCATGGACCAGTACCGACTGGAACGGCAATTCCTGTCGATGGAGGAGCTGCAGTCGATTATTATAGCGCTTAAGGGCGTACGTACTACACTAGAGGACCGGGATATAGGAAGCCTGATGGATAAGGTGGGAGCATTGGTAGCTCGTTCTGAACATAGCGCGATGAATGAGATGAGCCAGCAGTTGATGATTGACCTGAATCCTTGGCAGGGAGGAGAAGCCGACAAAGAGAAGCTTGCGGTACTCCGAGATGCGATTGGTCAGATGAGAATCATACGCTTCTCCTACACGAGCTCAATGGGAGATGATTCCCAGAGATTTTGCGAGCCGATGGGCGTTGTACTGAAAGGTTACGTTTGGTATTTATATGGTTTTTGCAAGCTTAGGGAGGACTACCGGATTTTCCGTCTGTCACGGATTGGGGAATTAACGGTTACTTCAGATATTTTTCAGAGAAAGCAGCACACGCTGGAGCAGTTGGATTACCGCTGGAGTCGGCATAAGGATCGGGATCATGTCCAGTTAGTGCTGTTAATCCAGCCCAGGATGAAAGCGCGGATTCAAGATTATTTCAAGCCTGAGCAGATCGTTACGATGCCGGATGGGATGCTGCGCGTTACTTCCGTTCAGCCGGAGGAGCCCTGGTTGTACGGCATGCTGCTTAGTTATGGAGCTGATCTGAGAATAGTGGAGCCGGCTTCGGTAAGGCAGGCTGTTTTGGCGGAAGCCCAAAAAATTGTGCAGATGTATGAACCAATCTTGACATAATGCTGTCAGGGTTGCTGGATTATTATGTAGATATGTAAGTGAATCCACCATTACCGAGGAGGCAATCAAACATGTTTACAACCGTGCAATCCTTTGTGGCAAGCTGGTCTATGGAGTCCGCAGCTACTCAACGTGTCATGGATGCTTTAACCGATGCATCTTTAGGTCAAGAAATTGCTCCCAATCACCGAAAATTAGGTCAACTGGCGTGGCATCTGGTGATAACGGTTCATGAGATGCTGTCACGCACCGGACTTACCTTCGATCCTGTAGCTGAAGATGAGCATGCCCCAGCTTCTGCAGCTGCTATCGCTGAGGCTTACCGTCGTGCCGGACAGGCAATGATTGCTGCCATCCAAACACAATGGACAGACGGGGACTTGAGCAAAATGACCAATATGTATGGTGAGGAATGGCCAAACGGCTTGACCTTGCACATTTTTATCCAGCATGAAATCCACCATCGCGGTCAGATGACGGTGTTGATGCGTCAAGCAGGTCTGCGCGTGCCTGATGTTTGTGGACCAACTCGCGAGGATTGGATCGAGCGCGGCATGCAGCCTATGGTGTAATGAGCGGCTCCCACTCAATCAAAGTGGTTTAAACAAAAAGAACAGATCAAGACCCTGTATGGGGCTTAATCTGTTCTTTTTGTTTGAACATATCTAACTTATTTATTGAAATTGAAGTATTGGTTTGCATTGTTGAACGAAATGTTTTGGATCATGCGGCCAAGTGTCTCCATATCGTCAGGAGCTTCGCCGTTTTCAACCCATTGTCCGATCATATCGCATAACAATCTTCTGAAGTATTCATGTCTGGTGTAAGACAGGAAGCTTCTGGAGTCTGTCAGCATTCCTACGAACCGGCTCAATAAGCCCAGGTTAGCCAATGCTTTCATTTGCTCAAGCATACCGTCGATAGTATCCAGGAACCACCATGCTGCACCCAATTGGATTTTTCCAGGGACTCCGCCGCCTTGGAAGCTGCCGATGATGGAGCCTAATACGTAGTGATCCTTTGGATTCAAGGAGTACAGGATCGTTTTTGGAAGCTTGTCTTCTGAATCCAACGCATCCAGCAATTTAACAATCGGATAAGCAACCGAATTGTCATTGATGGAATCGAATCCGGTATCAGGGCCGATTTTGTTAAACATACGGGTGTTGTTGTTCCGGTGAGCATTGATGTGGAACTGCATTCCCCAGCCTAGCTCAGCGTACAGCTTGCCCATGAATACTAACGTGTATGTTTTGTATTTCATTTCTTCTTCGAGACTTACTCCATTGCCTTGAAGAGCTTTAGCGAATATAGCTGCTGCTTCTTCTTTTGTTGTATCCGCGTAAGCTACGTAGTCAAGCGCATGGTCAGAAACCTTGCCGCCAACCGAGTCGAAGAAACGAATGCGGGACTCAAGAGCTGCAAGAAGCTGATCGTAATCGCTAATAGCTGATCCGTAAACTTCACCCAGCTTTTCAATCCATGGCAAGTAAGTTGCACGATTGATTTCAAGCCCTTTGTCAGGACGGAAGGATGGCAGAACGTCTACATCGAAATCAGGCAATTCTTTGATTTTGATATGATATTCCAATGAATCCGTAGGATCATCGGTAGTGCAGATAACGCGAACATCGGATTTTTTGATCAAATCACGCGCGCCAAAGCCTTCACCGCTCAATTGAGCATTAACTTTTTCCCAGATGGCAGGAGCGTTTTTCTCATTAATGATATCGTATACGTCAAAAAAGCGCTGAAGCTCAAGGTGTGACCAGTGATAAAGAGCATTACCGATTGTTTCTGGAACGGTTTTGCACCATTCGAGGAAGCGGTCGTAGTCGGTTGCGCCTTCGCCGCCGGTTACATACTTTTCTTCCGCACCGTTAGCGCGCATAGCTCTCCATTTGTAATGGTCGCCGTACAGCCAAGCCTCGGTAATATTTTTGAAGGTTTTGTTCTCATAAATTTCTTGAGGGCTTAAGTGACAATGGTAATCGATAATCGGCATTTCTTTGGCAAAATCATGATATAAACGGACAGCCGTTTCATTAGATAGAAGGAAGTTTTCATCCAAAAACTTTTTCATAATATGTGTGCACCACCCATTAGAATTATTGTTTTGCAGCGGGTATTATTTGCCCAGCAATTGGATGTGTTTACCGATATGGGAAATTAATGATTGCTCATAAGCTTCCTCTTCTTCGCTTAAGGTACGGAAGAATTCATCTGCAAACAATGAGTTGCCTTGTGCATCCTTAGCTTGCAGCAAAATACCGTAAGTAATATGAATCAATTGACGTGCATTATCTTCATCCATATAAGCGCTGGACAAGTCAGCATCCTTCACTTGATCCAATGGAGCAATTTTGCTCAAATCAGTTGTAACATGGTAGTAAGCAGCTGCTTCATTAAAATGCTCCAAAGCGTATTGGTGCATTCTGCGGTACAGGTCAGGCTTCACTTTGGCAACCGTTCTTACTGCTTCCAGCCAGTTCGTTCCAGCCGTTTTTACGTGGAAACGACCTTTGGTGTATTTACCGATGATCGGGAATACGCTGAATTTGTCGCTGCCGGAGTGAATGCTCAGCTTGTATCCGAAGTCGTCAGCAAGACCGGCATGGATAACCATTTCTTTCTCGAATTGTGCGATGTCGCCGATGTAGTCGATTCCTTTTTGGAACTCGCCGATAAATCTTGGTGCCATGCTGTATACCGTTACTCCGCGGCTGTACAATTCCTTAGCGATCAAGAAATGAGCCTCAGGAGCTGTTGGAGATGGAGTTTCGTCGATAGAAATTTCAAAGTCTACGTCGCGGCCAAGGTTTTTGATATAAGTAACAAAGATATGCTCCATAAAGTCGATCGCTGCGCCGTATACCAGTACGATTTCGACCAGGTTCTCTTTGCTGAAAGTAATGGAGTTTCCTGCAACCTCGAACGTTTGGTTCAAGTAACGGGACTCGTAATGATTGCGGGTTGCTTCAGGCAGCAGGTTGTACTTAGCTTCACGCTCGGCTGCAGAGATGTTTTCTACGCTGTTGTCGATATTTTCAGAGCAGTCCAGGGTGATCATTGTGAAGCCAAGGTCCAGAGACATTTTGATGTCAGCTTCAACCTTCAAGTGGTCGCCGTCGGCGCCAAAGCCGTCTTTGTAGCCTTCTTGGAACACGGCAAATACGGCACCGTTCAGTACATCATTGTAATCGCGCTTGGTCAGCGTAATTTCACGGATACTTTGCTGCGCCAAAATCGGATGAATGTTTTTGCCTGCTACAGTTTTAATATGTCCTGAAGAAGCGATGCCCAGACGATCGCCAAGACCGATAGTTGCAACTTGGGTACCGAATGCGCGAGGCACGGTGTAGTCGAAATATTTGTTCAATACCAAACGGTTCGCAGTAACTAGCGGGCATACTTTAACGCCGCCGTTGTTGTCGCCTTGCAGCTCGTCGAACAAAGGACCCTCGCCAGTTGCAAGAATATATTTGGTATTGTCGCTTTTGATCATTAGAAGTTGAACATCACCAGATTGTTCGAATGAATGCGGATACACTTTTACATTGTCTGTTGCAACAATACCCGTTACGTTACCTTGTTTCATGGCCTCGGCAATAGCTTGAAATTTACTCATTTTAAAAAAAGCCTCCCTCAACGTTGCAACGGTCACACAGGCAAAGCTGTGCCAGCTGTCAACTACATTTTAATACTTAAATAATAACGCAAAATCATATTAGTTTCTTCGCTTATCTTGTCCATTTTGGATATCTACATGCATATCTTGCTATGAAACCGCCTCCTTCTCTGTTACAATACAGAATAAGAAAGAATGAGTAATCTATTGTTTGTTGAGAGTGCTCGTAGCATCATCATAGCATGGAGTGTTCACGTGTGCAATTGAGTTTTGAGGCCAATAAGGAAGGAAAGCGGGTGGATCATCATGAGCGAAACAGTCTCTCTAACCTATGGGTCGGAGGAAGGCGATTTTTATATGCAGCATATTAAGAGAACGGAGCCATTCGAGAGGACGAATCATTTTCACGGTACCTATGAAATCTATTATTTATTATCCGGACAGCGTGCCTATTTTATTAAAGATCGATCCTACTTAATATCACCGGGCGATCTTGTATTTATAAACCGTCATGATGTGCACAAAACTTCCGATGTAGGACAGCCGGGTCATGAAAGAGTCGTTATCAATTTCAGCGATGCTTTTATAAGCAAGGACCATCCGTTGTATCATTCTTCATTGTTCGGCGTCTTTCAGCAGCCGGCTCATGTGCTCAGTTTGAAGCTTCAGGACCAGATTTTCGTTCAAACCATAATCGGCAAGCTGAACAAAGAGCTAAAGGAAGAAGCAACCGGTTTCGAAACCTACATCAAGCTTCTATTGGTGGAGCTGCTGCTGTTCTCTAGCCGTTACGCTGAACGTCATGATGCCGTTCCTTTCGAGCATGCAAGTCCTTTGCATAAAAAAATATCCGAGATCGTCCAGTATATTAACAGCCAGTACCATCAACCTATGACTTTGTCAGGGATGTCCGAGAAGTTTTATATGAGCCCTTATTATATGAGCCGAACCTTTAAGGAAATTACCGGCTTTACGTTCATCGAGTACGTTAATATGACGCGTATTCGCGAGGCTCAGAAGCTTCTGCGGGAGACGGAACGCAAAATTATCGACATTGCCGATTCCGTGGGCTTTGAGAACATCGCTCATTTTGGCCGCATGTTCAAAAAGCTCAGTAAGCAGACCCCTCACGAATACAGGAAGCATCAACGTTAGTGGATGGAAGTATGAAAAGATGAATACAAAGCGTGGACACTGTTTTCCAAGTGTCGCAAGCTGCACATAGAGAAACCCCGGCCAGTAAGCTCATCGCATACACCGGGGTTATAAATCGTAGCAGGCTGTTGCTTTATTGAATCGGATCAGGTACCATTCCATTTTCCATGACTTGAGAATTGGTGGGCATGCTGGACATCTCTTTACCGAGCCTCTTCAGCTCCGCTGTATTATTGGATGCCATACGTCCGTTTTGAGCAACCTCAATCGGAATGCTGACCTGTTTAGGCTCGTGACTGGATAAATACTGCTTAATTTCAGTTGCTACCTTGGAAGCAATATCCGTTGCTGTAGAGGGAATATCACCTTTATCCTTAAAGGAGGCTTCATGCAAATACACATCAGTTAGGCCGTTTTCAGCTGTTTGGGTGGGGATACTGTAAGTGTATTGCCCAGTGGTCATAGGGTCTCGAAAGGTTAGTTCGTAACTGGAACCGTTCTTGACGGTCGTTTGAGTAAATCCTAATGCTGTCAATGTTGTATGAACATGAGAAAAAGGGCGGGTTACGGTCTGGGATTGCTTCTTGCGTGTCATTGCTTTCACACTCCTTATAATTGTTGTGTGCGCATGCCAGAGGCACAGCCCCGTTATTATGGGTATGTAATATTACCCCGATAGGGTAGATTTGAAACTATTAGCAGCTTTGGACTCTGACGTTCATGTCCCTGAGCATTTTCACTAGCTTCAGTAGATGCTGCTTGCTGCCTCATTAGACACAGGAACCATTGCTCCTCGATTATTAGGCCGTTTTTGTTGGAAACGATTGCCGTGTTATACTAGAGACAGTATATGGATAAGTGGAGTGACGAAACTATGAGAATCAATAAATATATAAGTGAAACGGGTTTTTGTTCCCGCCGCGAGGTGGATAAATTAGTAGAAGCAGGTCGGGTAACTATCAATGGCCGGCTAGCTGAACTGGGGAGTCAGGTGGAGGAAGGGGATAAAGTTCTTGTAGACGGACGTCCTGTCAGCGAGAAGAAGCCTTCTGTATATATTGCTTTAAACAAACCTGTAGGCATTACAAGTACGACGGAAAGCCATGTGAAGGGGAATATCGTTGATTTTGTTGGGCATACGGAACGGATATTTCCGATTGGCCGTTTGGATAAAGACTCAGAGGGGCTTATTTTACTGACTAATGACGGTGATATCGTTAATAAAATATTAAGGGCGGAGAACGATCACGAGAAGGAGTACGTGGTCATGGTGGATCGGCCGATTACCCCTATGTTTCTTAAGGGGATGGCAGGGGGGGTTCGCATCTTGGGTACAATGACGAACCCTTGTCAAATTGTCCAGCAGGGGGATCGGGTGTTTCGAATTATTCTCACTCAAGGATTGAATCGCCAGATTCGCAGGATGTGTGCTGCTTTCGGCTACGAGGTGCGGCAGTTAAAGCGGGTGCGTATTATGAACATACAGCTTGGAGGGCTGGCGACCGGGAAATGGCGTGACTTAACGAAGCTGGAGATGGATGAGCTGCTGCAGCGAATTGAACACAACCGGAGGTGAGGGGCTGCTTATGCAGCCCCATTAACCGTGAGTTAATTATAAAGCGCAGCTTCTGAAGTCAAAGCGGCAAACTAAGAACAACTGTATTAGTACTAAATCAAAGGCTGCTATTGAATTTATAGCCTACCCCGCGAACCGTCTGGATATAGAGAGGATCTGCAGGATCCTTCTCTATCTTTTTGCGAAGATTACTAATATGAACAAGCAATGTACGGGTATCGCCATTGCTGTCCACCCCCCATGCTTCCTTATAAAGATGCTGAATCGGCACTACGCGACTCGGCTTTTTGGCAAGCAATGCGAGCAGATCGAATTCTTTGGAGGATAGTTGAATCAAGGTTCCCTTTACCCACACATTACGCGTTAATAAATCAATCTCGAGACCAGGGAACGTCAGCTGCCCCAGCTCTTCTTTCTGCTGGTCCAGCTGATGCTTGCGCCGCAGATGTGCTTTAACCCTGGCAACAAGCTGGCTTGGGCTGAAGGGCTTGGTTACATAGTCATCGCCGCCGATACTCAGACCGAGAATAATGTCGGTATCTTCGCTTTTACAACTAAGGAACAGGATTGGAATGCTGTAAGTCTCACGCAGCTGTCGGCAAATTTCTATACCATCCATCCCTGGAAGTAGAATATCGAGAATGACAAGATCCGGAGTGAACTGCTCCATATATTCAAAAGCGCTAGGACCATTGTCCGTACTCAGCACTTCATAGCCTTCTTTTATTAAATACAACCGGATCAATTCGACAATTTCCGGCTCGTCATCAACAATCAGAATTTTTTCTTTTGGCACTTAGATATGATCCTCCTTTACCCTGATCTCAGATGCCTTGCCGGGTGCTCCTTGCATAATCAATGCTACGATTAACGAAAGAATATTTTGGGGAGCCTATGTAATAATATAGGTAACATTCTGAAGAAAGAAAGTGGTATCCATTTCCAGATTATACTTTCATTATATATGGATTACTGCTATTTTTGCTATCCTTTTATTAACGGGTTGCAGAGCCCAACTGGGATTGGTAGAAAGACAACCCTACGCAGGGAAAGAGGCAGTACGAGGCGAGCTCGATCTTCGCGGATGGGATTTCAACAAAGATGGAAACGCCGTATTGTATGGCGAGTGGGGTTTCTATTGGTCCGATCTGCTTCAACCGGAGCAGGCGCTTCTAACTGAACCTATTAGTGGGGAAGCAAAGCATTGGCTGCGGATGCCGCATTATTGGAACGCTTATCGGATGGGGGATCGGATGCTTTCGGGAAGTGGCTACGCTACCTTTCTTCTTAAAGTATCGATTGATCCGTCCTCTCGCGTACTTGCAATGGAGATACCTGCGATACTAACGGCTTTTAAAGTATGGGTAAATGGAGAAATGTTGGGTGAAGCCGGAAAAGTAGGCATAAATGAAGAGACTTCGATGCCGGGGTACAAGCCTCAATTAGTTTATTTTCCGCAGGCAGGAAATACCGAACTTAACATTGTGCTGCAGGTTTCAAATTTTGACCATCGGTTAGGAGGAGTATGGAGCGTTCTGAAGCTCGGGGATGCTCAAAAGCTGTCTGTTCATCACAATAACGATATGGGATTCGAGCTATTGCTAGTTGGCGGCTTGTTCGTTATGGGTTTTTATCAATTTGGCTTATTTCTGATTCGTACTAATGAACGAAGCTCGCTTTATTTCGGTACAGTGTGCCTGCTGCTCGGGCTGCGCGCTTTGTTTGTTGGGGAAGGCTCGATCTATCAGCTATTTCCGAACCTTCCTTGGGAAACGGGGGTGCGGGTCATGTACCTGTGCTATTATTTAGCTATTCCTGTTGGTGTCCGTTTCTTTCATTCCTTGTACCCGGATGAAATGGGAAAGAGAGTTGTGCGCATTACCGGGTGGTTCGGGGGCCTGTTTGGAATGGGGGTCATTGTGCTTCCTACTCGAATCTTTACATGGACGCTGCAGACCTATCATTTAATTACTGTGTCCATATGCATTTATATCATGTTCTGTCTTTTAAAAGCATGTATGAATAAGCGAGACGGGGTTGGCTTCGCGGTTATCGGTCTATCTGTGTATACATGCACAATAATTGTAGATATTGCCTATTATAATCAATGGATTTATGTAGGAGATGTATCGACCTTTGGACTGTTGTTTTTAGTTCTCATGACTTCTTTTATCATCAGCATGAAATCGTTTAAAGCGTTTGCTGCTGTAGAGTCGTTGTCGCTTCAGCTTCAGGAGCTGAATATGGGCCTGGAGCAGAGAATCAAAGAGCGAACGGCCGAGTTGGAAAGCTCTAATGCCACTCTGGAGAAAATGAACACAGACCTTGGGCGGCTCGAAACATCCCGGCGACATTTGCTAAGCAATATCTCTCATGACCTGAGAACGCCAATGACTCTGATACAAGGTTATGTGGAAGCACTCATTGATGGCGTTGTTGCTGATCCGGAGCAGCAGAATAAATATTTGCGCCTTATTTTGAACCGTATAAACGGGCTCAATAGGCTGATAGCCGATTTGTTCCAGCTTTCGAAGCTTGAGGCGCGGCAGCTTGATTTCAACATGCAGGAGATGTCGATCGAAGAATTTGTGGCTTACTATGGCGATAGATATGAAGTAGATGTGAAAAATGCCGGGGTTCGGTTCAATCATAATGCTTATATACCAATGCCTTTAGCAAGTAGTATTAGTGTTGTACGAATTGATATTGACAGGATAGATCAGGTGTTGACGAATATTATCTATAATGCCATCAAGCATACTCCTCAAGGCGGTTTGATACATCTACAGTTTATAGTGGATGGACCCACGTTGGTAGTAAGGGTTAGAGATAACGGAAGCGGGATTGAACCAGAGGATGTGCCGTTTATTTTCGATCGCTTCTATAAGAAAAGCAAATCCCGCAACACCTCCGAAGGAGGCAGCGGCTTAGGGCTCTCTATCGCTAAGGAAATCATTGATTATCATGGCGGCAATATTTGGGCGGAGAGCCAGATTGGACGTGGAGCCTGCATAAGTTTTATGCTGCCTCTTCGCACGCCCTCGCCATTGTAATATGGATTGCTATTGGGTTAAAGATGCTTCATCGCAGTTCGATAATCTGTCGGGGAAATCCCGTATAGCCTCTTGAACTGTTTAGAGAAATAGAGCGGGTCCTGAAATCCGACAGATGAGGCGATCTGCTCTATGGTCAATTCCAATCGTTCCCTGAGCAGCAGTTTTGCTTTATCAATCCGCAGCTTTAGCAAAAAAGAGACCGGCGTGAGACCGGTTTGCTTTTTGAACAGTGTTGACAGGTAAGCGCGATTGTAGCCAAGCGCTTCGGCCATGAGCTCGATAGTAATGGGCTCTGCATATTGTGTGGACAAGTAGTGGAGAGCTTGTTGAACAATGTGCTCGGTGACGCTGCTCTGCTGCGGATTGCTCTGCTGCTGCGGCTGCAGAGCTTCCGAATATTCCGCCAGCAGCAGGTGAAGGTAGCCGGTTGCTTTGAGGTTAGCATTCGGCAGTCTTGTTTGAAACGCCGCCTGTACTTGATGGTACATTACGCTGATATTGCGGCTGCGTCCTGTATGAACTATAGGCTGCTGCGAGGAAAGACCGATCTGGCTCAGCAGCACAGAGGCCCGCTTTCCTTCAAAAGCCAGCCATCTGTAGTGCCACGGTTCTTCCTCGTCCGCTGTGTAACTGATAAGCTTGCCAGGTTCGATAAGAAAGCTATCCCCGGGGCCTAGCTTGTAAGTAATACCCTGGCATGTATAAGTTCCCCTGCCGGACAGGATATGGTGGAGCAAATAATAATCGACTACCTTGGGTCCGGGCTTATGCCCGGGCTTTGTTTGGCTGCTGCCTGTAAAGAGCACGACGCAATCATCTTCAATCGGCTGCGGGTTAGAAACGACATAATAACTATCTTTTCGATGAGCACCTTCGGACATAGCAAAGTCTCCTTCCGATTTTGCAGTTCAACGGTTTTAAGTATATCATGAATTTGCGATACAACTTATTCAATAACTGACATTTTTCCATGTGGTGATAACATCGTTCCAT
Source organism: Paenibacillus sp. GCM10027630 (assembly GCF_042676305.1). Lineage (NCBI taxonomy): Bacteria > Bacillati > Bacillota > Bacilli > Caryophanales > Paenibacillaceae > Paenibacillus > Paenibacillus sp. GCM10027630. Next base: position 64,032 of record NZ_JBHTGY010000094.1, read on the forward strand.
AGCGGAATGTACAGCCTCGCATTATACTGAAGGCATGATGCAGCACTCAAAAGCTTGAACAGCAAAACCAATTTGAATAGGCGGTGTTACTATTGGCAGATTTGCAGGCATTACAGCAAACTTTTGAAGAACAGTACGGACGTGTTGGTGCGGGACCGGTTCACGTGTTTCATGCACCGGGCAGGGTTAACTTGATCGGAGAGCACACCGATTACAACGGAGGTTATGTATTTCCGGCTGCATTGACCTTTGGCACTACGATGCTAATTCGCAAACGCGGTGATGACCAGATTGGATTTGCCTCAACCAACTTTACTTTACACAAACAAATTTCCATTCACAATATAGCGTTTGATTCCTCCGATGACTGGATTAACTACCCGAAGGGAATTATCGCTAAAATTCAGGAACAGGGTTTGTCGGTAGGAGGCTATGATATTTTGTACAGCGGTGCTATTCCGAATGGCTCCGGGCTGTCTTCCTCGGCTTCTATTGAAGTTGTGACAGCCTTCGCATTATTAACCCTAGAAGGGCATGATGTGGATAAGGTTCAGATTGCCTTGTTAGCGCAAAAAGCTGAGAATGAATTCATGGGCGTTAATTGCGGGATTATGGATCAGTTTGCGGTAGCTATGGGCAAGCAGGACCACGCGATTCTGCTAATGTGCGACACGCTGGAGTACAAGCATGTACCCTTCCAGAGCGGTGAATACAAGCTGGTTATCGGCAACACGAACAAGAAGCGCGGATTAGTCGATTCGGCTTATAATGAAAGAAGAGCTCAATGTGAGCAAGCGGTAAAGTACCTTCAAGCGCAATTTACGCAATTGACTTTGCTGGGCCAGCTAAGTCTGGAGCAATTCAATGGGGCGCAGCATCTGATCCCGGACGAAGTCGTACGCAAGCGGGCTCAGCATGTTGTGGAGGAAATTGACCGTGTGCTGCGGTCGATGGAGGTGCTGGAGCGAAATGATCTGAACGTGTTCGGCCAATTGATGATTGATTCTCATAACTCGCTTCGCGATTTGTACGAGGTGACTTGCCTGGAGCTTGATGTAATGGTGGAGGAAGCTCTGAAGGTACCGGGCGTACTGGGTTCGCGGATGACAGGAGCAGGCTTTGGAGGGTGTACCGTATCTTTGGTGCATCAGGATAGTGTGTCTGCATTTATAGAGCAGGTAGGAGCCGCATACACCGAGAAGGTCGGCTTAACCGCAGACTTCTATGTGTGCGATATCGGTGATGGAGTGAAGGAAGTTGTAGCTTGAATTTCTAAACAACTGGGGAGGTAGAATCATGGCTGTATTGGTGACAGGCGGAGCTGGATACATCGGTTCGCATACAGTGGCGGAGCTGTTAGCCCGCAATGAAGAGGTAGTGGTAGTTGATAATTTGCAGCAGGGTCACCGGGAAGCGGTATTGGGCGGCAAGCTGTATGAAGGCGATATTCGCGACGCGGCATTTATGGATAAAGTATTTCAAGAAAATGAGATCGATGCGGTGATACATTTTGCAGCCAATTCATTGGTCGGAGAAAGCATGCAGAATCCCGGCAAATACTACCACAACAACGTATACGGCACTTTATGCTTGCTGGAGAAAATGAATGAGTATGGCGTAAAAAAGATCGTATTCTCATCCACCGCGGCTACTTATGGGGAGCCGGAAAATTTGCCTATTCTCGAAAGCGACCGGACGCTGCCGACTAACGCTTACGGTGAAACGAAGCTGGCGATGGAAAAAATGATGCGTTGGTTCGATGTAGCACATGGCATCAAATATGTCTCGCTGCGCTACTTCAATGCCGCTGGAGCTCATAAGAGCGGACGTATTGGGGAGGATCATGCGCCTGAGACTCATTTGATCCCTATTATATTGCAGGTGGCGTTGGGTCAACGCCCGCATATTTCTATCTACGGTGAAGATTACGCTACACTGGATGGCACATGCGTCCGCGACTATATTCATGTCACCGATTTATCGGACGCACATATTCTAGCTGTTGCCAAGCTGCGTAATGGCGGCGAAAGCAGTGTCTATAACCTTGGCAATGGCAAAGGGTTTTCGGTTAAGGAGGTTATCGAGATTGCCCGCAAGGTGACGGAACATCCGATTCCAGCTGTTGTGGAAGCGCGCCGCGCAGGCGATCCGGCAACTCTTGTGGCTTCGTCTGAACGTACGAGAGCAGAGCTCGGCTGGAAGCCGCAGCACGATAGTCTGGAGCAGATCATTCAGACGGCATGGGCATGGCATCAAGGCCATCCTAACGGCTACGCTAACTAAGCGCAGTGCTTAAGGAACGGATAGGAGGAGCATCACGATGGAAGAAGCAATAGAAAGGCAGGCGGCTGCTGCGCAGGATATTGAAAAGCTGATTAAGTTCGGCATTCGGCGCAAGCTGCTGAGCCCGATTGACAGCTACGCTGCACGCAATGCACTGCTTGAGCTGCTGCGGATCGACGAACCTTATACAGGAGAGGTTGAGGAGCCTGCTTCCGAGAGTGTGGTGGAGCTGCTCGAGCCCTTGCTCGATTATGCCTCTGTGACAGGCATTCTTGCAGATAATAATACGACGCTGCGCGACTTGCTGGATGCGAAAATAATGGGCTGCTTGATGCCGCGCCAGTCAGAGGTGGCCAACCGTTTCTGGAGCATCTCCAGTCAACAAGGTGTGGAGCGGGCGACCGATGATTTCTATCAGCTCTGTATGGATTCTAACTACATCCGGATGGACCGGATTGCCAAGAATCAATACTGGCTTGCGCCGACGGAATATGGCGATTTAGAAATCACGGTTAATTTGTCCAAGCCGGAAAAGGATCCTAAAGAAATTGCGCTGCTGAAGACAGCGCCTCAAAGCAATTACCCCAAATGTCTGCTCTGTATCGACAATGTCGGCTATGCAGGCCGGATTAACCATCCGGCAAGGCAGAATCTGAGGGTCATTCCTCTGCAGCTCGATGGAGATGCGTGGTACCTTCAGTATTCGCCTTACGTTTATTATAATGAGCACAGCATTATTTTCGATCAGCAGCATAGGCCGATGAAAACATCGCCTCACACCTTTTATCGGTTGCTTGATTTTATCGATCAATTTCCGCATTATTTCATCGGCTCGAATGCCGATTTACCGATTGTAGGCGGGTCGATCCTTAATCACGACCATTTTCAGGGCGGCAAGCATAAGTTTGCCATGGAAAAAGCTCCAGTTGAGCACAGCTTCACTAGCCCGGAGTACCCGAATGTAAGACTCGGGATCGTCAAATGGCCGATGTCGGTCATCCGTATGTCGAGTCATAATAAAATGCTGCTGCTTAAGCTGGCGGAGACGATCTTGAATGCGTGGAAGGGTTACAGCGACCAGGGTCATGAGATTATTGCCTACACGGAGCAAGCTGGAGTGAGCATTTCACATAATACAGTAACCCCTATTGCTAGAAATAATGCGAGCGGCGAATATGAGCTGGATCTTGTCCTGCGAAACAATCGTACAAACGAGGAGCATCCAGACGGCATATTCCACCCTCATAAAGAGCTTCACCATGTTAAAAAAGAGAACATCGGCTTAATCGAGGTCATGGGCTTGGCTGTACTGCCGGGTCGACTTAAGGAAGAGCTGGAGCTGCTTTCTGAAATATTGACAGGCAATCTCCCGTTTGATGGAAAAATCATCGATCAACCGGATCATCCTCTATACAAGCATACAGTCTGGATCGATGAACTGATCTCTGCACATGGCAGCAATCTCACTGCAGAGGCGGCTCAGAGAGTGCTGCAGTCCGCAGTGGGGCATAAATTTGCCGATGTGCTTAGGGATGCGGGTGTTTATAAACGTAATGAGCAAGGTATCTCCGGGTTCATAGCTTTCCTTGATTCAATAGGCTTCAGGCGATAATCATACGGTTGGTTGTGACGGTGTTAGAGCTTATGACCTGAGGGGTTCGCTCTTTCGAGTGGCTTTCCGGCGACGGGCCTACTCCTCACACGTGGAGCGGAGCGTACAGCATCGCCCTCCTTATCTTCGGATGAGGAGGGTGATGCTTTTGCGTGCAAAAAAACGATAGTTATTATGTGAAATAAAGAACAAGATCCGAGTCGATCAGGCGATTTTTGCTAAAAAACGAATGAATCATGTGAGGTTATCGTCGAATGAACGCCTTTTTCGTATTATTTAGGAAATTTTATATGAAAATTTGTAAAAAAACGTTGTTTTTATCTCACATCCGCACAAAGTCTGTGTTATAATTGTTCACATTATCGTAACGCAGGACTTAGGTCTGGGGGAGATCGTATGTTTGATTGGTTGGGGTTTAAGAAAGGCTTGCCGTTGTGGTGGTCCTGCCGTTTAAATCGCGGGATGAAGGAGGATGTAGAGGATATTTTTGAAGGTATTGCCAGTACCCGCATGGAGTTATTAAAAAGCTGGACAAACGAATACTGGTCTCATTTGGACAGGCTGTTGGAACAGATGGGTTCGCTGGAAGTGGAGCGGAGTAATTCTCCCGAGCTTTGGAGTGCGGCCGTCGATAAATTGTTTACAGCAGCTGGAAACCGGGCCTCAGATTTTTCTGAAATTTTTTTATTAGATGAAGAAGCTGCTGTAACATTCTCGTCTTACGCGGCTCACATCGGTGTGCGGTATGGGGGAAGAGCTCCCTTTTCCAAGGGATTGGAGTATTCGAATAGCGGGAAAAAATGCTTGTTCGGTCCATTTGCAGATGCATTGACTGAACAAATCGGACCCAGCACATCTGCATTCCACGATAAAATGACTTTGCTCTACATCATTCCTTTGATGAAAGAGGGCAAGCGCGTGGGGGCGTTATGCGGTCGGGTGCCTAATGATGTGATTGGTGATTTGATCCAGCGAGAATCCGGCCATGTATATCCGGACTCTGGGGATAACTATATTTTTATGGCACGGCCGGGCTTGAACTCGCAGATTGCTCCTGGTACAGCATTGTCACGAAGCCGGTTTGAAGACCGCACCTTCACTTTTGGAGAGAATTTGAAGGATGGGGTCACGACGGATTGGGGTACTGTGAGTGTGAAGGAGCATACGGAGCTGGAGCTGATGTTTACTGATCCTGCGACTGGCATGCTGCATCCTGGTGTAGCAAACACGATAGCTAACGGCAGCAATCTGTTCGTAACGTTCCCGGGCTATTCCGATTACCGTCATATTTCTGTAATAGGCAAGGGGGTTACCTTCCAGCTTCCGCATTGTCCTGATGTTTGGGGGATGATGTGCGAAGGAGATTTGGAAGAGGTGTACCGGATTCGCAGCATTCGCTGGAAATTGACGCGGTTGCAGCTTCCGCTGCTGGGTGGTTTTGCCTTGTTGTCGGCAGCTTTGGTCTACTTAATCATGGGTCAAATGTCTCCGTGGATTGTCGCTTGTGTGATTGGGGCATTCAATTTACTTTATGGGCTTTTGATTGCGTGGACTCTTCATAAAAAAGGCTCGCAGCCGGTAGTGGATAATTTGCATAAAATTAATCAGTTCATCCGTATTAATGCCGAGGGCAAGGGTGACTTGACCCAGCGGTTGGAGCATGGACAATTCATGCATGACGAGACCAAGGAGCTTGCCATGTGGATCAACAATATGATCGACTCCTTGGAAGGAATTATGCTGCAGGTTAAACAGGCCGCCTCGGATGTGTTGTCCAGCCAGCATGTTCTCACGGTTTCGACCGTGAATACTGAAGGCTCCACAGAGAGAATGAGTGGGAAAATCCATGACATGATCCGAAGTATCCGCAGACAGCTGAAGGATATTGACGTTGCCAAGGATGTTGTGGGCGATATGCAGGGGACGCTGCGTGTGCTTGAAGACAAGGCGTCCGAGCAAATAGCTGTGGCGCAAAGTGAAGTGGAGCGTATTGGCGATAAAATGAGGCAAATCTCCACCAAAGTGGCGGATACGAATAAGACGATCCTGACCTTTATGGAAACGACGCAAAAAATCAAAAATGTCCTTCAAGTCATAGAAGAAATATCCAGTCAGACCAATCTGCTGTCGCTCAATGCTTCAATTGAGGCAGCTCGTGTCGGGGAGCATGGTAAAGGCTTTGCTGTCGTTGCCGGTGAAATAAGGAAGCTGGCTGACCTTACGCGCAAATCTACCGAAGAAATTAATGATACCGTCCAGCTGATTTATAAAAATGCCAAAGAAGCCTTTCAATCAATGGAAGAAGGTACTCAAGTAGTTGCTGAGGGTACTCAGCTTGTTGCTGCGGCATCGGAAATTTTGAGCGGCGCAAGCGCGGAGGAGTCATTAAAGACGCAAGTGGTTGACGAGGTAGTAGGATTGATGGAGAAAATTGCCGAGGTCAGTATGGAAAATCGCCAAATTTCTACAGAGGTTGAGGGCAAGGTTCAGGAGCTGCTCGCAGACATTGTTAATGTGCGCCATACCTCCAGCCATGTGGAAGCTATTACGGACTTTTTGCAGCAGCTGGTGGATCAGTTCCGCCTGACGGAAACGCGCAGGAGATAGGTGTTACATACGTTTTGGAAATATGCCACCCCATCCATTATGGATTTGGGGTGGTATTTGTGTTTGCGGAATCAAATGTCGACGTGAGGCTATACTGAAATAGGTACTGTTATCAATAACACAAATTATGTAAAAAATAATTGTTAATTATTTGTCATGTATATTGACACAAAAAGCGCTGAGGCATATGATAGTAGGTATAAAGGTTCTGAATATTCGGATTTTGGAGTGTTTTTATTGATTTTGCGTCATATAATATAACATTAAACAGAAAAAGAGGGGAGGGACTGGTTAGGGTGTACGGTTTTTACGCATCCAATACCGAACATCATATGGCGATGATCAACCGTTCCCACAATACTCCATATCCACTGGAGTCATTCTATGATGAAATGTTTATGCAGGACTTGCTGGTGCGCCCTCACTATCAGCAGGCACACAGCTGTTTCTCCAAAATGAAGGGTGAAGAGCTTGCTGCCAAGCAAAAGGCGATGAACCGGCGCATGCTGGAGGAAGGGATTACGTTTACGCTCTATCAGCCTGAGCAATCGCAGCCGCTGGAGAGAACGATTCCCTTCGATATGATACCGAGGGTTATCCCTGGTGATGAGTGGTCCATGCTTGAACGAGGGCTGCTGCAAAGAGTCAAAGCGTTGAATCAATTTCTTCACGACATGTACCATAAACAAAATATGATAGCCGAGGGTCTTATTCCTAGAAAAATGATCGTAGGCAATCGTTACTTCAGGCCGGAGATGATGCATATTGATGTTCCTGGCGGGGTCTACATGGCTACCTCTGGAATTGATCTGATACGTGACGCAGATGGACGTTATTATGTGTTGGAGGATAATCTGCGCTCTCCATCGGGTTTCTCGTATTTATTCAAAGGCAGATCCATTATGAATCAGTTATTCCCAGAGCTAACCTTCTCCAGTTCTATCCGTGACGTGGAGCACAGCTTAAATCATTTTCTTTCATCACTTCGTAGTCTGTCCCCATCTCGAAAGTCCGAGCCGGTCATTGCCTTGCTTACACCTGGTGAATTCAATTCCGCTTATTATGAGCATGCCTTCCTGGCTCAACAGATGGGGATTCATCTGGTTGAGGGACGCGACCTTGTAGCTATAGACCATAAAATTTATATTCGCAACATGAAAGGACTGCAGCAGGTAGATGTGCTGTACAGTCGGATTGATGATGATTTCCTCGACCCGCTAGCCTTCAGGCCTGATTCAATGTTAGGCGTGGCCGGTATTATGAATGCTTACCGTGCGGGCAATATCGCCATAGCTAATGCTCCCGGGACGGGAATAGCGGATGATAAAGCCATATATGCTTATGTTCCGGATATGATTCGCTACTATTTGAATGAAGAGCCTATCTTAAATAATGTGCCAACCTATTTGCTGTCTCGTCCTGATGAGAGGGAGTATGTGCTGGAGAGATTGCACACGATGGTAGTCAAAGAAACTTCGTTATCCGGCGGTTATGGGATGCTTATCGGCCCAGCGGCTACAGAGCAAGAAATCGAGGCCTTCGCTGAACAAATAAGACTCGATCCAGAGCGCTATATTGCCCAACCGACCATGCAGCTGTCGCGTGCGCCTGTCATGCTGGATGGGCGAATGGTACCTCGGCATATCGATTTGAGGGCGTTTGTTCTAATGGGTAATGGCAACACTCATATTATTCCAGGCGGCTTAACCCGAGTGGCGCTGAGGGAAGGCTCGCTGGTCGTAAACTCTTCGCAGGGCGGGGGCTGCAAGGATACTTGGGTGCTTGCGTAGAAGGTGATAGATGCATTAAAGGTACTTGTTTATTAGATGTATGTTTGGGAGATGCTTGTTTTGCGGCAACAGCTGTAGTGCAGGAACACCGCTGGTTCAATAAATGAAGAGGTGATGAGCATGCTCAATCGTAATGCAGAGGCTTTGTTCTGGGTAGGTCGGTATGTGGAGCGGGCAGAAAACCACGCTAGATTGATTGATGTGCATTATCACATTCAGCAGGAAGCTGATTTTCAGCATAAGGAGCATAAGTGGGCCCGGTTGATCGATGCATTGGGTGCCCGTGCTTCGTACGTGCAGCAGTTTGAAGCATTTACTGAAAAAGATGTGCTCTCATTTATAACACTGGATCGGGGCAATGCCAACTCCTTGTTTTCCTGCGTCAGTCAAGCGAGGAATAACCTGCGGACGCTTCGGGAGAAGCTGCCGAGCGAGCTTTGGGATACGCTGAACGCGTTCTATCTGTGGCTTGGAGAAAAGCAGGTGGATGATATCATTAAGGAATCGCCCAATGCTTTCTACAGACAGATTAAAGAACGGATGGCCATGTTCCAGGGGGTGGAGCATTCCGTAATGCTGAGGCAGAACGAATGGCATTTCATTGAAAGCGGCAGGTTTCTCGAAAGGGCTGAGAATACAGTCCGAATCCTCCAATCCGTAGCGGGAACGCTGTTGGAGGGGCGAGATATCCCTACCCCTTACCCGAATATGCTGGCTGTATTGAAATCGGTAAGCGGATATCAATCCTTCCGGCGTTTTTATGGGGATGGGATGCAGGTGGAGCACATAATGGAGTTCATGATAAGAAGTGAGAGCTTTCCTCGATCGATTCAGTTCTCCTTTACCGAATTGGAGAAGCATTTGAAGGGAATTGAGTTGAAAACTCAGGACTATCATGTTCCTCATGAGAAAGCAATTCGGCAAGCTGGGAAAGTAAAAGCAGAGATGGCATGTCTTGAGCCTGATGAATTCCGGGCTCAGCAAGTGGCGACGCTTCTGGAGCATTTAACGGCTTCATGTCAAAAGCTTGGCAAGACGATGGCTACCGCCTTCTTTCAATTCGAGGAGGCCACTGCATGAAAATCGAGATCAACCATGTGACCCGCTATACGTACGCGGAATCGGTTGCGGACAGTGTCAATGAACTCCGGTTGACACCTCGGACCAATTACCGTCAATCCTGCTACCATCACGAGGTATGGATTGAACCGGTTGCTTCTTTATTCACCTATGAGGATTATTTCGGCAATAGGGTGCATTCCTTCTCGGTTAGCAAGCCGCATCGTGAGCTGGTAATTAAGACGAAAGCGACGGTGGTCACTCAGGATCAAAACTGGGATTTGCTGAAAAGGGTGCCGCTGGAGGAGCAGCGGGAGCTGCTGCAAAGCGAAAGGCTGCAAAACCGTTATATTGAATATTTATTGCCGACGGCATATACCGAGGTGACTAAAGAGCTGTCTGCTTATGCGGCGGGGTTTGAAGTGGGGCCGGATGGATACTATGATTGGGCGAAGCAAATTACCGAAGGTATTCACCGTGATTTCACTTATGACCCCTATGCTACGCACGTACATTCGAAGGTTAGCGACACGCTGCGATTGAAGCGGGGTGTGTGCCAAGATTATGCGCATCTTATGATAGCTGCATGCCGCAGTATCGGACTGCCGGCCAGATATGTGAGCGGCTACCACTTTGTTGGCGATTTACAAGGAGGGAGTGCTGATTTCGAGCAGGCTTCCCACGCATGGGTCGAAGTGCACGTGCCTGGCACAGGTTGGCTCGGATTTGACCCTACGAACAACTCGGAAGTAGGTTGGCGCTATGTGAAGCTGGGTCACGGGCGTGACTACAAGGACATAGTCCCGGTGAAAGGTGTTTACCGCGGTACTGCGCGCCAGACTTTAGATGTCACGGTGGATGTAAGAAGGCTGGAAGGATGAATATCAAGCTAAAATAAGAGCGGGTTTGTTCAAGGATCGATGAACAAACCCGTTCTATTTGTGTATTTTTGTAAAGATCGTTGTTGATACATTCCATATTTTGGTTTATATTTGGTATTAGATACTAGTATCAAGTACTAAAAAAGGAGTTGTTTCGCTATGAAATATTTTATTATTACCGGTACTTCTCGTGGGCTTGGACAAGCGATTGCTAATAAACTGGTAAATCCAGATCATCACTTATTTTGCATTTCAAGAAAGAGAAATGATGATTTAATTTCCAGAAGTATGCACGGGAATATCGATTATTATGAATTTGATTTAAATGAAGCCAATCAAATCGAAGAATTAATGCAGGCCATTTTCAGTAAGATCGATCCTTCGAGGGCAGAAGCTTTTTATCTTATCAATAATGCAGCAGTTATTTCGCCTTTATCCAGTATCGAACGAACGGAGAGCCGAGAGCTGGCTAGAAACCTGAATGTGAATTTGCTTGCTCCGATGATTCTTACCTCGTTATTTATTCGCTTAACCCAGCCTCTCCATATTGAAAAAAGGATCTTAAACGTATCCTCCATGTCTGTAAAAAATCATCTTTCCGGGATGAGTGCTTATTCCGCAGCTAAAGCCGGGTTAGATGTCTTTTCAAAATGTGCAGGACTTGAGCAAGGAGAAGGTGCATCTGCCGTCAAAGTAGTCTCCGTCTGGCCGGGGATAATAGATACGTCGCTACAGGAAGAGGCAAGAAACGCAGATAAAAGCACTTTCGCATCCGCTGGGATTTTTGCTAAAGTACATGAACGGGGTATGCTTGCATCGCCGGAAGCGACGGCCGAAAAGCTAGTTGAATTTCTTTTGGGAGAGTCGTTTGTTCAAGGCGCGGTTATTGAAGAACTGTAGAACGTTCATCTGTTAGATTGTCAGTGCTTAAACTATGGTATGTGTGAACAAAAAGCCCGATGCTCCTGAGACAGGATGCTTCGGGCTTTGCGCTGAGTTAATCATTTTTGGTTGACTTTACGTATCTTTATTGTGTTTATGGGAAAGCTCGACTTGGATAGTATCTTGATCTCTAGTGATCTCGTTAATGTGGATACCGTTCTTTTCCAAGGAGTTTTTAATGTGCTCCTCGTCTTGTGCCGGGAAAATGTAAGCTGTAGGATTCGCTTTATTATTAATGAGCTGTTCTGCAACCTCCAGCAGCTTTTCCATCGAAAAAGGCTTGCGTAGGAACTTCTCGAAGTCCTTCTCATGATAGTTCATTGGTGGCTCCAAAGCTGTGGAAACAATGACAGGAGTACGGAAATAGTCAGGATGCTTGTATAGCTCGGATATAAAGTCCCATCCGGTTTTGGTCCCTTCGAGATGGATATCTACGATACAAAGCTGTGGCCCCAGGCTGCGAATTTGATTGATTGCAATAATTCCTTCCTCCGCTGAACGCAAATGTACGGTACGGACGTTAAGCCGGGTTAGACCTACCTGGATTAATTTCGCCAGGTTGTCGTCGTCTTCAAGGATGATTATGCTGTCCTCGGCGCTCGGCACCTTGTGAGATTTCAGCTCCACGGTGAAGGTGGTGCCTTTGCCCATCTCGGATATGAATGTAATGGAGCCTTGATGGGCATCCACGATTTCTTTTACAATGGCTAATCCCAAGCCTGTGCCTCCTATTTGGCGGCGGTCGGAATTATCAACCCTGTAAAATTTGGAGAACAGCTTATCCTTTGCCTCATCGGGAATTCCGAGTCCGTAGTCAGTGATAAGAAGCTTGATCTGCTCGCCGTTCTGTTCAATCCTTACATCAACCTTGTTAGCTTGAGGTGAATATTTGATGGCGTTGCTAAGCAGGTTATGAATAATTTGTTTGAAACGGTCAGAATCGGCGCGTATCCATACTTCGTTCTCAGGAACATGCAGCTCGAGCTGATGGCTCTGTTTACCTCTCCATTGGTAAGAGGCTTCCTCAAGAAGGCTCACTAGATCAACCGGTGCAAAGTGATATACTTGCTTGCCGGATTCCATTCGCTGCAAATCCAGAAAATCGTTAATTAGGGTGGAGAGACGGTTAGCTTCTTTATAAATAGTTTCCATATATTTCTGCTGCTTCTCAGGTGAGAGCTGGCGGTGCAATAAGATCTCAATAAAGCCCAGTACGCTTGCTAATGGAGTCCGTAGTTCATGGGAAACGATGCTGACGAATTCGTTCTTCATTTCATCAACCTTTTCCTCTTCTGTCCGATCCCGGAATACGAATAAATAGCCCACTTGATTTTCTTTATCGCCAACCTTGGTTGCGTAAAGCTCTACATGACGCTGTTGATTGTCTTGATCCGTATAAACGAAACGCTCAGTAAGCTTATCGAGGGATCCGTTCAAAAGACCTTCGATGGACAAATAGATGGGCATAAACGAAGGATTGGTCTGATTAATAAAGACGCTCAGTTCATTCCAATTCTGGTCAATATGCTGGTTTAGTGATATATAGTCACTCATCCGGTGATTAACAAACAACAGTGTGCCTTTTGAATCGCAGAACATCATGCCTTCATGTGTTGATTCCAAAATGTTATTGATCAAGTCGCGTTGATTGCCTATTAAATCCTTCTCATGAATCAATTGATCGTTCAATTGCTCCAGACGGATCGATTGTCTATGCCGTTCCTCGTTCATTAGCTGTGCAAGGAAAGCAAGTCCGAATTGCCGTACCAGACCTTTGGCAATACGGCCTCTTTGTTCGCTTCGTGTAGTTAAATAGCTGGTTAAAAGCAGAAAACCGATTACTGCATTATTGTCATCAAACACAGGGTAGTATTGATCCAAAGCGTGGCTCATCGATTGGTGTATGCCCAGCTCCAGAGGGGATAGATCCCGCCTGCATTCGATCGGAATTTTTTCCGTGAGGACTCGAAGCGCCGGACCGAATAATACCGTCTTGATCTTGCGCGGCAGCTGCTGCGGGTAGCCGGTAGAATATAATATGGTATAGGAATCCGAAGCTTCCTCCCCCTGTATGTCAGTCGAATCGTCGTCCTTGGTTGATTTCATGACAAGTAAGGCTGCGTCCATCTTGAGTGAATCGAGCAAAGCGGGAATGGAGGATTCCAAAAACAGTGACATTTCCAAAGAGCCTGTTAGCTTTTCCTGATACGTGCTAATGGTTTCGAGCTCTTGCTCTCTTTGAGACAGCTTCTCAAGAGTCTGCTCCTGCTCCTCCTGCTGAGCGATGATTTCTTCATTCTGGGACTCCAGGCTCTCCGCCATATAACGATAGGTTTCCTCGCTTTTGCGGAGAGCGGCTTCCGCTCGGTTGGCCCGGCTGAATATAACCGCCGACATCAAGCCGATTATGAGGGCCAAGCCGCCGCCGACCGTAATGATGACCCTCGCCGTGCGTCCTGCTTGGTTGGCGTCTTTGTAAGCGGAATCGGCAATCGTATCAATTTCGGTTATGACCTTGATATGGAGCTGGCGGAACCGATCCATCATTGTCTTCCCGTTCGTAATACGTGTGCGGGCATCCTCAATATTGCCGTTCTGCACCAAGAGGATTTGTGAGCTGTAGTAATCCTGCAGACGCTTAATTTGCGGGAGCATATCGCCTTCCATCAAGCTTTTTAGGCTGGGGTATTTCTTTTGGTATTCGGCCATTAAATCAAGATCGGGAATCAGCTTCTGCTTGCCAAGCTCATAAGCCTCCAAGTATCTATCGTCACCTGACACAATATAACCGCGCAAGCCGGTCTCTTGGTTGATGATATCCTCCAAAATATTACCAGCCACTCCTGATAGAGGGATAACCTCGGTTACAACGCTATTCAGTTCATTTTCCATATTAGTAGAAGCGATGTAACTGGATATGCTTACAAAAGCAAGCAAGGAAATAATAATGATAACGTACAGCAAGGATACATTGTAGCGTGTTATTTTCATATAAAGACCGCCTTGTTTTTAAGAGAATGTACGGAATTTTAACCTAACTATTTTTAACCATAATAAATTCGACAAGACCACAACATTAAATTCGACAAACCGACAATATATTCCTGTATAAAACTTGTTGGAATTCATATATTTTTGAGAAAATACTTCCATTATTCGCTAATTTACGACAGGACTTTATTTATTTCGGCATTACACTGTCTAAAAATAAGGGTTATTTTCAAAAATGGGGACGGAATGTTGGCATTGAAGTGAAAACGAGGGAGGTGGAAGTAAATGTGAGGCTTGTGGACATGAGAAATGTTGAAAAACGTAAAATATGCTGCAAGAAATGTTTGCCAGTTCAGTCATTCTCGCTTACAATAGCAGTGAGGACTAATAAATGTTAGGTATGGTAACACCAAACTAACGCATCCAGGCAGCAGGAGGCGAAGATGTTGCAGAGGAATCCAATACCGCTGGAAAAGGAACTGAAGCCTTTTTTTCAGCCCATATTATCGCTTCAAAACCAGAAAATAATCGGCTATGAGGCTTTGGGTAGAATAGTGCAGGAAGGACGGGTTCACAGCCTTGGGCCTTTCTTTCATGATTCGACTATAAGTGATGAGCATCATTTGCAAGTGGACCGATTGTTGCGAGAGAAGGCGATCTCGACCATTGCCCAATCTGACGATAATGCTGCTATGCTCTTTTTAAATTTAAAGCCGTCCTGGATTTACAGGAAATACAAGGAAACCGGAGTGTTGCCTACGTTGCAGTTTGTCGAAAAGCATGGTTTGGAGCCATCGAGGGTTGTCATTGAGATAACGGAAGAGGAGTTCCATGGGCGCTTGGATGAGTTGTCGAAAATTGTAGAAGTTTATCGGCAGCAGGGCTGCTTGATTGCGATTGACGATATAGGCAGCGGATACAGCAATTATGATCGGATAGCGTCGATTAAACCTAATATTTTGAAAATTGATTTGAAGCTGTTGAAAAAAAGCAAAAATCATGAGGGATATAATGCATTATTGAATTCATTCTCCATTTTGTCGTCACAGATGGGGTCTTCGCTGTTGATAGAAGGTGTGGAAACGAAGCAGGATTTGTATCATTCATTAAAGGCGGGGGCAAGGTACGTCCAAGGTTTTCTGTTCTCGGAGGCCAGGGAAGATTTTCAATCGGAACGGAACTATGAGCTGCTATTAAAAGAAGAGATACGGATCTATACGGAACAAGAAATTACCCGTTATCGGGCTTTGTTCTCTGTACAAGAAAGTCTGAATGATTTAATCTCATCCGAAACACATATTTCCTCGGCCCGGGATGCTGATGCGATGATAGGAAACTTACTCGGTACTGTAGCTGACAATGTAATGAGGATCTACATATGCCGTGAGGACGGTTGTCAGGTTTCCTCTAATTTCATGCGTGACATGGAGGAAGGATGGAAGCAGGACGCCCAGTTTCAAGGATCGAATTGGATATGGCGCCCTTACTTTATTCCTAATATGATGCGAATGAATAATCAGCGTCAAGGAATGCTCTCCCAAGTGTATACGGACCTCGACACAGCCCAGCCTATGCAAACTTACTCTTGTCCGGTTGGTGACACGCATTATATTTTTCTGGACTTGAGCGTTTGATCCGGACTATCAATCTAACCTTCAATCCACTCGCTGCGCAATGAGAATAGCTCCTTCAAATCATCTGTGGACATTTCGGTAATCCACTGCTCTCCGTTACCTACGATTTGTTGGCTTAAACCCTGCTTCTTCTCGATCATTTCGTCGATTCTCTCCTCAAGTGTCCCCAACGTTACAAATTTATGCACCTGAACATGCCGGGTTTGGCCGATTCGAAAAGCCCGGTCGGTTGCCTGGTTCTCCACTGCAGGATTCCACCAACGGTCAAAGTGAAACACGTGGTTGGCAGCGGTCAAGTTCAGCCCTGTGCCTCCCGCTTTCAGGGATAGAAGGAAGATGCTCGGCTGCTGTCCTTCCGGAAGTAGGGTATCGCCTTGGAACTCGCTGATCATGCGATCCCTGCCGGCCTTCGGAGTTCCACCGTGCAGGAACAGAACGGGCGTTTCCAGCTCCTGCTCCAGAATGCGCTGCAGCAAATGCCCTGTTTCCACGAACTGTGTAAAAATAAGGCATTTATCCCCTTCTTGACGAAGCTCCTGAACCATTTCCAACAGCCGCTCCACTTTGTTGGAGCGCTGCTGCCAAGGGGAACCGGCTGGTTCCTTGAGCATGAGCGACGGGTGATTGCATATTTGCTTGAGCTTCGTCAAAGCCGCAAGAATTAAGCCTCTCCGTTCCATTGCGCTCAGACGATCCAATCTATCGAACATATCCTTAATATAGTTTTCATATAGAATACCTTGCTCGGCTGTGAGTGAAACGAATGTTTTGTTCTCGTATTTCTCCGGCAAATCCAATTGGATGGCGGGGTCTTTCTTGACACGGCGAAGCAGGAAGGGGCGAATTAATCGCTGGACCTTCGTGACTAGCTCCGGATCATTGGATTTCTCAATAGCCGTTACATAGCGGTGCGTGAACTCGCGCAGTGTGCCCAAGTAACCGGGATTTAAGAAATCAAAGATAGACCATAGCTCGGTGAGCCGGTTCTCAATGGGAGTTCCGGTCATGGCGATTCGATGCTGCCCTTTCAAGCTGCGGATCGATGTGGCTTGCTTGGTGTAGGCGTTCTTAATGTTTTGGGCTTCATCGAGACAGATGGAGCTCCATTCAACCTGGGCCAGCTCTATTTCGTCCAAATGCGACAAGGTATAGGTAGTCAGGATGAGATCATAGCCCAGGCAGGTTTCCTTAAAGGCTTCGCCTTTGGCGCGATTCGGTCCATAATGCAGATGAACCTTCAGCTCCGGGGCGAACCGCTGCAGCTCCTTCTGCCAATTGCCGAGCACCGAGGTAGGGCAGATCAGTAGGGAAGGAATGCGTTCGGCGGCTTCTTCCCCTTCTTCGGCAGCCATCTGCTCGCGCATATGCAGCAGATAGGTGATCATTTGAATCGTTTTGCCAAGACCCATGTCGTCGGCAAGACAGCCGCCAAGACCGGCGCTGCGTAGAAACAGCAGCCAGGATATACCCTCCAGCTGATAAGGGCGCAATGTCCCGCGGAAGGATGCGGGAGGATCAATCAGCGGCGGTCGCTTAGCATGGTTGAGCAGCTCAACCATTTCCTGCAGCTGTTCATTCAACTCAACCTCCATTTGGAGGGAGCGTTGGAAACCAAACTCCTCCTCTCCTTCGGAGGAGCCGAGCAGGTGAAGCTCTAATACATCGCGGAACGAAAGCCCCTGCTTCTTCTGCACCTGCTTCATAACTTGCTCGAGCTGCTGCAGCTGTGCAGGATCAAGCTGAATCCATTGGCCGCGAATTTGTACGAGCTTCCGCTTTTCTTCAAGCAGCGTACGGAATTCTTCTTCAGTCAGCTCGATATCTCCGAGCGCGATCTTCCAATCAAACTGCATCAGCTGCTGCAGACCAAACATCGCCTGCGGTCCGGAGCCGACCGATGATTTGATCTTCGCCTTGAGCCGGGGCTTCCAACGGCGAATCCGCTCCCACCAGGCGGGCAGGAAGACGGAGTAGCCCGCCTCCATCAAGCGCAGGCTGCCCTGCGTGAGCAGCTGCCAAGCTTCATCCTGCGTCAGCTCGCTGCGCAGGGCCGGGTTGTCCTCGCCCTGCTGCAGCGAGGGCTGGATGCGCCGCCACTTGGCGAGGTCCTTCGCCGCGCGGTGCAGATGCGGCTGCCAAGCGGCAGGCAGCTCGGCGAGCGCAGAGTTGGCTGAGCGCAAGGGCGCGCTGCTGTGCTCGCCAACGGGCGCTGCTTCGTTGACCGATGATGCAGCAGCGCCATCGGCGGCCTCTGCCGCTGCATCAGCCTGCGCTGCGGTTTCGAGCACTGCTGCGTCGACCTCGCGCAGCACATCCTTGTTCGCGCGATCCTGCAGGATCACGCGCAGTGGCCAGCTGCCGCGGCCTTGCGGCGGCTCGCTCAGCTGCAGGCACGTCCTGAACGGCGTGCCGTCCGTTTGCCAGCCAATGGAGACGAGCCAATCTTCCTCGTCCATCCATAAATCGGCCGGGAGCTTGCCGCGCTGAAGCAATGGATACGTCTGCTCCAGCTGGCGTATGCTTTGGCGCAGCACGCCATCCTCCTCGCCCCACTCGGGGATGAGCCGATCCATCCACTGCTGCGCCAGTGGTGACAAGCCTTCCGCTGCCACGCTGTCCGGCAGCGCCAGCTTCCAGCCTAGCTCGCCCGCCTTCCACTTCGTGAAGTCGGGCATGCAGCGGCCCTGCACCAGCGCCTCCTTCACATGCGGCGCCAAGTGAAGGAGCTCCTGCAGCTCACGGCTCCAGTCCAGCTTCAAATGCTGGACTGCGCTTGGGTTGCAGAAGTAGTCCAGCGCCTCTAATGCCGGCAGCTGTAGTCCTTCAACGTTCATCGACTCCGTGACCTCTATGAACGTCCCGTAAAAAGACTGCTGATGCCAAGCAAACAGCAGGTTCTTCAAATCATAGGCGTCACTGATGCCGCCGTTATGCCGGACGCCCCACAAGAAAAAGCAGCCGGGGGCGATCCATCGGGTGTTAATGGTTATCGCAGTCGTATCACTCATGGAATCCATTTCCCTTTCCGAAGCTCTTCTTGCAGTGCACGTAAGCGGGAATACCGATTCGCCAGGCGGTAGATATACTCTTCCCAGGTGTTCAGTTTCTCCAGTTTTTTATAGTAAGCATGCAGCTTTTTCAGCAGCTTGACGGCCATTTTGTAAGAGTTGCGGTTTTTCTCCGCAATGCATCGTTCTACGGCTTGGTGGTACAGCGGCAGCAGTAGGGAGGGATCGTTCGCCTCCACATTTTTTAAATCCAGCGCATATAAATTAAGTGGAGAAACACGGTTTGCCAGCTGCAAATCAACCCAAGCCTTAAACCGGTTCGCTTTTAGCAAATAGGCTGTATAGAAATAGTAGGTCCGCGGCAGAAGGGCGATCATGACATCGACCCATTCGCCGTCATCAGGCTGGCGGCTGACAGCCTCCATCCAATAGGTACAAAAAATCCGCAGCTCTTCTTGTTGGGCACGTTGTACAGAGGGAAGCAGCCATCTAAGCCATGCCAGCATGCGATCCCACTCCTGCCCATCGTAAAAACGATGCAGGTAGATGAAAAAGTCGCGCGCTTCCCGTTTGGCAAGCTGCTCGAGAAGCGCTCGCGCTTTTGCATCCTTGCCGTCCATGATATCGAAGTGCGCCAGTGCGATTATAACGGCTTCACGTCTGCGCGGCATGACATTTGACTTCGATGCTATAAGCTGAAGCCGCTTGCGTTCGCGCTCCAGACGTTCCGGCCAGCTTTCCAGACGCCACCAAATGCTCCGATAGGCGAGCAGCCAATCCATGGGCGAGTCCTTGCCGGTTAACGCGGCTTCGCCGATCATCGTCATAGTGTCATCCACAGCAGCTTCGTATTTTTTCAGGAGCGCAGTAAAATCCAAGGCTGGCAGTATACTCTCAAGCTGCTCTATACATTGCTTGGCGACGGTTTTGCTGCCTGTTTCAATGTAATAAGACAAATAGGAGGACTTGGTGTCCGCATAAAACTGCTCTATTTTTCGCATAACGAATAGAACCACATGCAGCTCGTAGAGACGACGCAAAGATTCCTCCCAATCCGCGGCAAGCGGAGTCAGCGAGTCCTTGGCTGCGTTGTAAAACAGCTCAATCGAGTGCTGCTGTGAAAGGGAGTAGCCGTAAAATTGCTGATCAAAGAAACGCTGCCAAACCGTTGGCAGTTGATTTGCCTGCAGTGCCTCCAACCGTTCCTGTTTCTTCTCGGCTTTGGATATCGATGAAGAAGTACGGGTTTGCTGCTGGCGGCTTTTTACTAAAATGGCTTGCTTTAACTGCTGTAGAAGCAGTTCCGGCCGTGCATAGGATGCATACAATGTGAATATAACAGCAGCCATGTGTCTGCAATTGGATGAATAGGAGCAGGTGCAGCTGCTTTTCGCAAAATTGTCCATATCCAGAATGACTTCGTATTTCTCTTTGCCGTGTACGGAGGCGGAGATTTCCACTCCATGTAATAGCTCTATGTGTTTCACACGGGCTTTGTGGTAAAATTCCCATCCGCGTTCCAGTATCGGCAACTCAAAGTCATGCTGCATCCGTTCGATTAAAAAATTTATTCGGTTTTTCGGGATTTGCAGCTTCAGCATGAGAATCGTTCCGCCTCCGAACTCGTTGTCTATCCTTATAGTGTAACAGATTTTGGATTTAAATGCTTCCTCCTCTGCCCGGTTGCATGTAATGGTTTTTTCAGGTTAAAATGCTTAGTAAGCATTTCCAATCCATTTCCATTCGAAAGGACTGATGTTGTGGGAATTAAATTTGGTCGGGAGTATCCTGACATTATTAACGATTTTACCGAAGCTTTATACAGTATGGATGAATGTTATTCCTTTTTGGAGATGACATCAGAGGAATGGAATGAATTGGAGCCTGAGGAACAGCAGGAATGTATTAAAACGTTGGCTGACGACATATTCTATGGACTTGGCAGCGATCCGAAAATGATTGTTGGCAAATGTACCATCAGCCACGACAAGGATAAGCATGTCATTGTGATTTATCATGGCGAGAAGCTGATTAGTGTGATTTACTTGGTGTAAAACGTGAAGAAGAATGCCCGACTTAATCAAAAACGCCCCTTGGATGGGCGTTTTTTTTGATAATATTAGAAAGTTTAAGTTTGAACCGGAGGTTCACCTTTCTAATATTGCAAGAAAAGCTACCGCTAAGACACGAATGTATCTTCATCGAGAGGGCTTCGAATAGAAGCTTTTCTTATGATACCAGACTATATACGTTTTCAGCGAAGCTTAACAAGTCTGATATTGCAAGGAAAGTCACCTCTAATACACGAATATTTCTGGTGAATAAGGATAATGCTTTGATGAATATATGGTGCGGATTATTTTTCCGTGGTGAGATTATTTTATGTTCTTATAGTCATAGTTAGTCTTTTGGCCACTATCCCCTTTGCTCAGTAAGCCAGTTTCAAATAGATAGAGTCAGCAAGTGAAGGTGAGGCATCAAACTGTTCGGGTTAACTTGAGACACTAAAAAACGCAGCTCACACTCGTGCAAAGTTATATTGAATGTTTGATTGAGGTTCATTTGGAACTTTTGCGGGTGCGGTAAAATTAAAGGGATTTCGTACTGAATGAAGGGGATAGTGGTTAAAAGGGCTTTTGTACTGAATGAAGGGGATAGTGGTTAAAAGGGCTTTTGTACTGAATGAAGGGGATAGTGGCTAAAAGGAATTTCGTGCTGAGTAAAGGGGATAGCGGTTAAAAGGGATTTCGTGCTGAGAGAAGGGGGAGTGGTTAAAAGGAATTTCGTGCTGAGAGAAGGGGATAGTGGCTAAAGGGCTTGTGTACTTAATGAAGGGGATAGTGGTTAAAAGGGATTTCGTGCTGAGTGGAGGGGATAGTGGGCAAAAGGGCTAGCAAACTGAATGAAGGGGATAGTGAATATAGGCACGTCCATCATAATCAATAAAACAACAGCGAGCGAGTCTCCGCCACAAAACGTGTATGAAATCAAACATCATGTATCATTTCCCTCCAAATTTAGTTAAAAGCAAGGATGTAAACATAAATACAAATAGTGACTCTGGTACAGTTCATTCTATGTATGCCAAAATGATAGCGTATTCATTTGTCTCAGGCGTAGGAGGTGAAGTTAGTTGAGGATAGCAAGAGGCGGAATATTTGATGTTTTTAACCTGGTATTTCTGACTTTCGTAGCATTAATCATGTTGTATCCATTGTGGCATGAGTTAGCTTTGTCGTTAAGCTCTATGGAAGAAGCAATGAGAGGGGGGGCCTTTTTCTGGCCGAGATCATTTACGCTGGATGCCTACAGAATGGTGCTTGGCAACGACTATATATGGGTGGCGTATGGTAACAGCATATTCATCATGGTTGTAGGGACTATAGTCGGCGTTTTATTAACGGCCATGATGTCCTACCCGTTGACCAAGGAAGAAATGCCGATACAGAAATGGATCCTGGTACTTGTTCTATTTACAATGCTGTTTAGCGGGGGAATGATACCAACCTACATCTTAGTGAAGGAATTGGGCCTGATTAATTCGTTGTGGTCTTTAATATTGCCTACAGCTATATCGGCTTTCAACATTATTATCATCATGAGCTTCCTTCGTACGCTTCCCGTGGAGCTGGAGGATTCGGCGATGATTGACGGGGCTAATCCGGTTCGTATTTTTTTCTCTATTGTGCTACCGCTTTCCAAGCCAGTTCTGGCTACAGTCTCGCTATGGGAGGCCGTAAACCTATGGAATAATTATTTGCAGGCGCTCATTTATTTGACGGATAAAAGCAAATACACACTGCCGCTCATGTTAAGGGATGTTATCAATGGGCAGGTGACGGCGCGAATGACTGGAGAGCTGACGGGCTCGTCTGTTGACTCGGTAGTCGCGGCAACGATTATCGTGGCTCTTATCCCCATCCTGTGTATATACCCTTTTTTGCAAAAACATTTTGTGAAGGGCGCTATGCTAGGTTCTGTTAAAAGCTAAATGCTTATAGAAGTTTTTTTCTTTCGAAAAACGATAAGGAGGAATAATCATGAAGAGCAGGTTATGGATAAGCTCGCTTGCATTCATCTTTACAGCATCATTAGTGGCTTGTTCGGCAAACAATGGGGGCGGTCAGCAGACACCCAAGCCAGGCGATACCGCGGCAAAGGATAATAAGGAGAACAAGGAGCCAGCCGTTGCGCAAAAGCAAACCTATAAGATATTCCGAAATTTCGGTGCTCCTGAATATCCAGCCGATGGCGGCCGCGGTAAGAAGGAAGTACTGGCTGCTCTAGATAAGGCAGGGCTCAAAAATATCGATTTCAATGTAACTTTAGCCAGCGGAACGGAATACTACACCAAATTAAATTTGTTCGCTTCGTCTGGAGAGCTACCTGATTTCTTCAATGTAGATATTCCGTCCTTAACACGGTTCGCAGATGAAGGCTTGATTATACCGTTGGATGATTTGATCAAGAACTCCCCCAACATTCAGAAGCTGATTAAACAATCCGATCTGGAGGCGCTGAAGTATAAAGGCAAGGTGTATGGTCTTCCTGTGGGCTACCGGCCGGAGCCGTTTAATGGTCCGGATACTAACGGATTTACTGTACGTCAAGATTGGTTGGATCAGCTTGGTTTAAAGCAGCCGAAGACATTGGATGAGTTCTACAAGGTTCTGCAAGCATTTACGAATAACGATCCGGATAAAAACGGCAAGAAGGACACCTACGGATTAAGCGCAGCTAAGCCGGCTAATCCTCAATTGACCCCTTTCTCGGCTATTTTCGGCGCGTACGGTATCATCCCGGCTTTTTGGCATGAAAGAGACGGTCAGCTCAAGCAAGGAATGGTACTTCCAGAAGCGAAGGAAGTGTTGGCCCTTCTACAGAAATGGTTCAAAGAGGGCTTGATTGACCCGGAATTCGTTATTATGGAGACCAAGCAGCTGGAAGAAAAGGCTATTGGCTCTAAGGTTGGTATTTTTGAAGGGAATGCATTTAACGTTGATCCTAAGCAGCCTATTAATTTATCGATGAAGAAGGCAGTGCCAACCAGCAACTTACAGATCTTGGCACCCCCTATTGGACCCAACGGCAAGCAAGGATGGCCTGAAAATGCACCGGCCTACAATGATATAAGAGCTATTTCCGCTAAAACCAAAAATCCCGAGCAGCTGATGAAATTGATCGATTGGTCGGCTACCGAGGAAGGATTTCCTCTTGTTACCTATGGGGTGGACAAAGAACACTACACCTTTGATAAGGCCAAGAACCGCGTCGAGATGAAGGTTCCCTCTTACTCGGAGTTGTATGCGCAAGGATTCTCCAATCCGATTCGATTTATTCAAGTGGTTGACCGCCGTTGGATGACGGAAGAGGCTTTGGGCGCGATGGAGACAACGAATAAGTACACGGTTAAGAACCAATTCTGGAAAACGACTCAGGCTATGCTGGACTACCCGGATTTACCTAAGCTGTGGTCCGAGTATTACTCTAAAATTGTCACAGGTACGTGGTCAGTAGATAAGTGGGATGAGTTCGTAACCAAATACTATAGTCAGGGTGGAAAAGCCATTGAACAGCAGGTAAATGAAGAATGGAAGAAGAAGGGCAAGTAAGCTGACGGTCTAACGGTCAACTTCCCTTACCCTAAAAGAGAAGAAGGAATATTCCCTTAGGCATAGAACATAGAAGATATTAAAGCGCTTTCATGTTCTGGACGCCGTTTAGCACGGGTGAGGGGGGTTGCAGGTGGATCGCAAGCGTCGAACATCGTATTTCTGGAAAATATTTTTATCATATTCGGTGATGATCATGGTTCCTGTCATCATTATCAGCGTACTATGTCAATAAGCTTTAAACTGACTTTTGAGTAACTCAAACACACCTAACCTTAAAAATTTTTAAAAATTAGTTAGCAACTGACGAAGAGTAGTGGAC
>NZ_JBHTGY010000095.1:0-105725 GCF_042676305.1 Paenibacillus sp. GCM10027630
CCAAATTATTTACTATATTATATCAAATTAACGCGGTGAATTGGTGAATTATATTAAAGAAAAAAAAGACTGCCGAGACTTTCTCGACAGCCTGACATTTTCCTGTTATTTGCGTGGGACTCGCTAGATTGCTATACAATGACGTAACCGATACTCGCATCCCAAACCCGAGAGAAAGATCAGTACGTCTTGGAAAGTCTCATCTCTCGCGGGGTTCGACCGACCGCCATGCAATGACGTAACCGATACTCGCATCCCGAACCCGTGAGAAAGATTTGTACGTCTTGGAAAGTGACCTCATCTCTCGCGGGGTTCGACCGACCGCCATGCAACGGCATAACCGATACTCGCATCCCGAACCCGTGAGAAAGATTAGTACGTGTTCGAAAGTGACCTCATCTCTCGCGGGGGACGACCGACCGCTATGCAACGGCATAACCGATACTCGCATCCCGAACCCGCGAGAAAGATTTGTAGTCTTGGAACGTGACCTCATCTCTCGTGGGGTTCGACCGACCGCCATGCAATGACGTAACAGGTGCCCGGGATTCGCACATATGCTAAGAACGCCCAAGTACCTATTGAGTGAATTCTATATGATGTGCAAAAAGAACCTTCAAATCCACTATCAAAGTTGGATTTGAAGGTTCTTTTGCAACCCTATATTCGGGTAATGTGGTCAGTAGGCTATCGCAATATGCCTTTTGGATCTGCCCCCTTCTATACGGGTCATTGTCATACCATGATCCATCAGCAGGCTAAGACAGATAAGGCACGGGCTAAATGAACAATCCTTAGCGAACCAGACAAGGACGTTTGTTGTCAAACTTCCAGCCTGAGATCAAATATTGCATAGCGTCTGCATCATTGCGCGCGCCTAATCCTTTTTCCTTATACAGCTGATGTGCTTTCTCAAGCTGCTCCATGTCTACTTCAATTCCCAAGCCGGGCTTATCAGGAACATTGACCATCCCGCCCACAATTTGAAGCGGTTCTTTAGTCAGGCGTTGGCCATCCTGCCAAATCCAGTGGGTGTCGATGGCTGTGATTTTACCTGGAGCAGCAGCTGCAACATGAGTGAACATGGCAAGCGAAATGTCAAAATGATTGTTGGAATGCGAGCCCCAGGTGAGTCCCCAATCATTACACATCTGAGCTACCCGCACCGAGCCCTGCATCGTCCAGAAATGCGGATCGGCAAGAGGGATATCCACCGCATTCAACTGGATGGTATGTCCCATCTCACGCCAATCGGTCGCGATCATATTGGTAGCCGTTGGAAGTCCGGTTGCGCGTCGGAACTCGGCCATCACCTCGCGGCCAGAGTATCCTTTCTCGGCGCCGCAAGGATCCTCTGCATAAGCGAGTACATGATGCTGATTACGGCACAGGTTAATCGCTTCTTCCAGAGACCAAGCGCCGTTCGGATCCAATGTAATCCGCGCCTGTGGGAAGCGCTCGGCGAGCGCAGTCACAGCCTCGATCTCCTCAGCGCCTCGCAGCACGCCGCCTTTGAGCTTGAAATCATTAAAACCATAGCGTTCACGCGCAGCTTCAGCCAAACGCACGATCGACTCCGCTGTAAGCGCTTCTTCGTGGCGCAGACGGAACCAGTCATCTGACGCATCCTGTGCTTGGAGATAAGGCAGATCGGTCTTGTTCCGGTCACCAATGTAGAACAGATAACCAAGCATCTCCACCGCACTGCGCTGCTGTCCCGTACCCAATAGCGCCGCTACCGGCACATTAAGAAACTGCCCGAGCAAATCCAACAATGAGGCTTCGAGCGCTGTGACGGCATGAATCGTAATCCTCAAGTCGAATGTTTGTAATCCGCGCCCACCTGTATCCCTGTCATTAAACCGCTGCCGCACTGTATTAAGAATGTTATTATAGTTTCCAATGGATTGGCCTAAAACCAAGCTTTTTGCATCCTCCAACGTTTGTCGAATGCCCTCTCCGCCAGGAACCTCGCCTACACCTGTGTGGCCAGCATTATCTTTAAGAATCACAACGTTGCGGGTGAAAAAAGGGCCGTGCGCTCCGCTAAGATTAAGCAGCATACTGTCATGCCCTGCAACTGGAATTACCAGCATTTCAGTTATAATAGGTGAAGCAGTTAAGCTTTCTTTGGCCATTGAATGATTCATGATTATGCCCCTCTCCGACAATGCTTATTTCTTGTCCTTCGGAAACTTATCAAATGCTACCTTAATTATTTGCTCCATTTGTTGATAGTGATCCTTCTCCACCTGAACAATCGGTGCACGAACCTGTGTTCCAACTGGCAAGCCGACGATTTCCATTCCAGCTTTAATTAAAGCTACCGCGTAGCCTTTCTTTTGTCTCCGAATACGGTTAATCGGCAGGATCACATTCAGATAAAGTTCATTCAATAATGACTTGTTTTGACTAAGCAATGCTTGATAGAACGTTGCCGAAATATGAGGTATGTAGTTCGATATAGCGGATGAATAGGAAGTAAAACCGAGATTGACATAAGCCGGCATCGTTACCTCAGCCATTGGCATTCCGTTTAACCAGCCCAAGCGATCTCCAATGGTTTGCGTCAGCTCAATATTCGTATCCATATTTCCGAGACCGTCTTTGAAGCCTACAAGCTGCGGATGCTCCACCAATCTTTGAAGCGTTGGCAGCGTCAAAACACAATTATCGCGCTGGTAAACAACTGCGTTCAATTCAGTACTCTGGATAATAGCACTCAAGTAATTATATAAGCCTTCCTGCTCCGGCTCGATCAAATAAGGAGGTAGAATTAGGTAGCCGTCCGCTCCCAGCTCTTGGGACAGCTTCGTCAATTCCAGCGCATGGCTAATGTTTCCCCCCACTCCGGTATATACTGGCACTTTACCTTTGGCCACGGAGATTGCAGTTTCAACCATCGTTTGGTATTCATTGTTAGAAAGAGCATGAAACTCCCCTGAACCACACGCTATAAAAATAGAGGATAACCCTTCCTCGATAAGAAACTGAATGTTTTTCTCCAGTGCGGTGACAACCAGCTTTCCATTCTGGTCCATAGGAGCAACCGGAAATCCCAAAATACCTGCAGGTGCTTTTCTCGCGATACTAGTCATTATTTGTGCCGCCTTCCAACTTTTTTATTTTTTAAATTCGATTCTCATTCATTTTTTTCATTACTTTCTCACGCACATGGTTAAGATGATGGTACATGCTGGTGTACGCTGCAATCGGCTCTCTCTTTTTAAGCGCTTCGAAAATATTCTGGTGCTCCTGAAGAGTAACCGCGTGGTCCCTGTCCGTTAAAGCAATTTGATTTAAAGTTTCATCGAACATGCTCAGCAACGGATCAATACTTCCTTCAAGAATCGGATTATTTGCACTGTAAGCAATCGTTCTATGAAACTCCCTATCAATGTCCAAATAATCCTCTTTGCTCGAAGACATCGTTTGTAAAAGCGCTTCCAACGCCGCCAGCTGGTTGTCCGTTATTTTCTCAGCAGCCATCGTTACTAAACCGAGCTCCAGAGCCATCCGTGCTTCCATAACCGCAGGAATGTCCCCAGCTGATAATGCGAGCATAATGGAGAAAGGCTTACTGCCGATTTTATTGGCAAAATAAGTGCCTTCCCGCGTTTTCCGTTGAATGATACCCATCGTCTCCAAAGAGCTTAGAGCTTCCCTAAGAACAGGTCTGCTTACGAATAACAGATCAGTAAGCTCGTTTTCTGTCGGAAGCTTATCTCCCGGATTCAGCTGACGACTTGTCAGCAGCTCAATAATTTGATCAACCACCTGCTTCGACATTGTTTGGCGTTTAACCGTCTTCATCTTTAATTGCTTATTATTAACTTCCACATCCATAACCTCATTTAGGGATACTTCATTTATATTTCATAAATCATATTGTAAGACAAATTAAATTGTTCGTCAATTTGATTTTTTTACTTGGTTTGCTCAGGCTTGCCTTTGTTATGCATGTTAACTGCTTCTACAAAAAAGCTAATTCAACATATTAAACAACAAATCATTTCCCAAGAAAACACAATTGAATTTATACATAAATAAGGGAAGTGACGACCCTTGCCCCGCGGGAGACAGCCGATAAAAAATAAAGCGCCTGCCTCCAGAGGAGACAGCGCGCCTAATTGATCTAAACAAGACTAAGAGAAACTTCTATATTTATTTGTCCAGCCGAGCATCCGCTTTAAAATAGCCGTTAAGAGCCCAATGGCCAAGTTCTTTCAGCTTATAATCGTATGGATCGTGAAGCGTATGCGTACGCAAATTACGCCAATATCTGTCAAAACCATATTGAGAAGCCGTAGATCTGGCTCCCATCACCTCGAACATTCGAGAGCTTATCTCCAAACCAACTTTAGTTGCCATTGCATTAGCAGTGAGAATTGCTTCCACCGTCTCCCCATATTGGCCCTCCTGCAAGTCCGCCTCCATGTCCCAAGCATCCTGAAACCGTTCAGCTGCCCGATCTGACAATAGCTTGGCCGCCGTCAACTGTACCCAGTAATCGCCAAAATGTCGCAGATTATAGGGGTCTTCAGCTGCTCGGGCACCGGACGCATGCCACATTCTCGTCAGTGAATTGGTGTAATTCTTCACTTCTTTAAACGCTCCTTCGGCAATCCCCATATATAAGTGACCCAAGATTAGCTTTGGTAAAGTTCCCCTCAGCTTCATAAAATAGTTCTGGGGATCATGCTTCAACAGTAGTTCTCCTTCCCCCACTTCAACTTGGTTGAAGGTAACCCGCCCACTATCGGTTTGACGCTGTCCAAAGCTATCCCAATCGTTGTGGATCAGAATGCCCATGCGATTGGTAGGTATGACCGCTTTAAACATCGTCCCTCCATCTTCGCGCTCCGCAGAAACGATGAGTATATCCGAATCGCTTGCTCCTGAGCAGAAGCCCTTGGTTCCGTTAATAATGAAACCAATATCTTGCCTGATAGCTTTCACATCGGATACTGATGGATTAAAGGCGTTTCCCCAGAACCAATTGTGCCGAGCCGTTTCTGTGTAATAAAATTCCTTCTGACCTTGATCGCCATAAATATGGGGGGAAATCAGGTTAAGATGATGAAAGCCAAATAAGTGCGCGACTGAACTGTCCACTTCTGCCAAGCGGCGGACAATTTTTAGTACAGTTATCCATGTCTCACCATGACCGCCATTTTTTTTGGGAATAAGCAGCTTTAATAATCCGCTTTCCCTAATCCATTCACGCTCCCGTATTGCAGTTCCTCCTTGCCGGTCTCGTTCCACAGCCGTTTCGGCCAGACGCTGGCTCAGTTGCTCGGCAAGCTCAATGTAAATCTCCGTGCTTTTTAAGGTCATGCCAAAACTCCCTTCTCACGTGATTAATCATCTTGCGTTTGTAGCAATAATAGCACTCATTTTTTTGTATGTATAAACTCACTTGTTATTAATCGCCCTCGCAGTTCCAGCCTCATTAGCCGCTACGATGCGGTCCATTAAATCATTCCAGCTCTGATCTATGGTGCATTTCTCAGGATGCGCTTCAAACCATTGTACGGTCCGCTTGATCCCTTGGTGAAAAGGGGTTGTTGCAATAAAATCAGGAACAAATCGTTTGATCTTGCTGTTGTCAAACACGGCGCTCACTGCTTTATCACCCAGTAACCCTCCCGTGCTTTCAGGAGAAAAGGCAGTAATAAAATCTGTGGCAATGTGAACGATGTTAGGCTCTACACCTGCTGCCGCCCCAATCGCCCGGTAGATTTGATTCCAATTCAAAACTTCGTCTGATGTAATATGAAATGCGTGCCCGATTGATTGATGATGGCCTATCAGACCGACTATTCCTTTGGCAAAATCCGAATTATGAGTCATCGTCCATAATGACGTTCCATCTCCATGAACGATAATTTTTTGTCCATTCCGCATTCTGTCAATCAATGACCAAGGATGATTCCAGCTGTTCAGCCCAGCGGGAATCATCGTATCTCCATAGGTGAAGGAGGGCCGTACTATTGTTATAGGGAAACCATCATTCCGGTATTCATCCATCAACAAATTCTCACATGCAATTTTATCTCGCGAGTACTGCCAATATGGGTTGGATAGTGGTGTAGATTCTGTAATTAAATAATGCGTGGGCGGCTTCTGATAAGCTGAAGCAGAGCTAATAAAAATATATTGCGCTGTTTTCCCTTTCAGCAGTCCGATGTTGGCTTTGACCTCCTCCGGCGTAAAAGAAATCCAGTCCACTACAGAATCAAATTCATAGCTTGCCAGCGCTTCTGCAACAGCAGTTGTGTCTCTGATATCGCCTGTAATAATATTCGCTCCCTCGGGCACATTATCATTTCTTTGCCCCCGGTTCAACAGGTACAATTCGATTCCTCGCTCCACTGCCAGCTTCGAAACCGCTTGACTAATTAATCCTGTTCCTCCAATAAAAAGAACTTTCATTTTAACCCACCACTCTCTTCTGTTATTTATAACGCATCCGTTACTTCACTATCTGGAAACTCCTTCGGTAATCCCGTGGAGTAAGACCTTCGTATTTAACAAAGCTTGAGCTGAAATAAGAAGGCTGGTGAAAGCCGACGTTCTCAGCAATTCTTGCTACAGGAAGATCAGTTTGCAGAAGGAGCAGCTTAGCCTGCTCCAAACGGTACCTCATTAAATACTCGAAGGGAGAGCAGCCAAACTCCTTTTGCATACAACGGGCTATGTACACAGGATGGAAATTCAATACCTCCCCGAGCATCTGCGCCTTAATGTCTTCCTTGTAGCGGGTGCGTAAAAATGCGGCAGCCTGATCTGCAACATTAGCCCCCGGCAAGACTGTATGTAGATCAAGCGAAGCATTAAGAAGCTCAAGAATTTGTTGAAAAATCAATTGATGCTTCCAGCGTGCCCAGTTGTTATGTGACTCAAGTTCCAATTCTGTTAATTGCTTTAATTTCTCGTAGACCGAAGCCGGTTGTAAAAGACGTACAAATTGAGGAATTTGCATGGTAAATGTTTGCACCGTTAATTCATTATGAGTAGCTGTACAGTCTATTTCCGGTACATCCACAGCATGCTCCGTGCTTCCCCACTTCCCTCCAGTGTTAAAGTGGAGCCAGAAGCTTTCTGTAACTACTCGACAGCCTTCTGTGGGGTAATGATGCCTGTCCGGCCTAAGAATTAGGGCATGACCTGCAGAAACCTCATATTGTCTATCCTCCTCTCCAATATACAAGCAGCCCTGTGTTACGACCAGTAAATCGAATACACCAATGTTTCTGCGATTTAAATGCTTCCGACCCAGTTGAAAGGTTGATAACCCCCCCGCAATATAATGCGGCAAAGGCGGAGAAGTAAATTGAAGTATAGACAAGCTGCCTACCTCCGATCACACGAAGTTGGAATAATGAAAGTTTTGGTTCAGAAACTTATACTTCGAAATCAGTATAACGTTTATAATGTGAAATGACCAGTTCGGTATTAAAGATAAAAAGAGAATATAGGCATCGTGGGAGTGGAGGAATTTATATGTTGGGAAAAGAGCGGGGAATGTCCCTTTGGATGCTTGCGTGGCCGGTCTTTCTCGAAATGTTTTTGCAGTTTTTACTTGGCACGGCGGATACTTTGATGGTCAGCCACATCTCCGATGACGCCGTAGCGGTAATCGGCATATCCAGTCAATTGTTTGCGGCCGTCAATATTCTGTTTATGGCTGTTGCGAGCGGTGCCGGAATCCTTGTAGCCCAAAGGCTCGGGGCCAAGAAAGAAGCAGAAGGAAGACTCATTGGCATTATTGGCGCCAAGCTTTGCCTGGGGCTTGGAGCACTGCTCAGTGTGCTGCTCTACTTTGGAGCAGGGCCTATCGTCCGTATGCTGCAGCTTCCAACAGAGCTTCAACCACTGGGAGAAACTTATATTTCTATCGTTGGCGGAGGCATGATATTCATGGCTGCCATGGCTGGCCTGGGAACGGTTATCCGCAACACCGGCAACACCAGAAGCCCCATGTATATCGCAATTGGAATGAATATTATCCATATTGGAATGAACTATGTGGTTATTTATGGCGCTTTCGGCATTCCTCCACTGGGGCTGGAAGGGGTCGCCTGGTCTACAACGATTAGCCGCTTAGTTGGAGCTGCAACGATGATCGCTGTATTCTGCACCTGCTTCCAACAGCGTATTGAGTGGAAGGATTTCCGCTTGTTTAACCGGCCTTTATTTAAAGAAACATTAAAAATAAGCTGGCCTCTGGGTATCAGCATGTCGTCTTGGTGCTTCACCCAGCTCGTCATCTTTGCCCTTATAGCGATGATAGGATCCAAGGAATTGAGTGCTCGCACTTATATGAACACAATGGAGTCCTTTTGTTTCCTGATCGGCTTCTCCATCGCATTGGCAGGACAAATTCGAATCGCTCATCTCTACGGCTCCGGTGAGCATCAAGCTGCTTACCGATGTGCTTACCAAGTGATCTGGGTCGGCCTTGTGCTTGTTCAAGCCAATGCATTGCTGCTCTACTGGTTTGGAGAAGAAGCCATTCGGTTCTTCACAAACGATCCTGAAATCATTATGTTTGGCGTATCGCTTCTGGCCATCAATCTGCTGCTGCAGCCTGCCAAAATGGTAAATATGGCTATTGTCAATGCATTGACAGCCGTTGGCGATACTCGGTATGTCATGATTGTAGGCTTCATTGTTATGTGGCTTGTTGCAGTGGGCGGTTCATATTATATGGGAATTCGATTAGACTGGGGCTTACACGGTATTTATGCAGCGATGATTGCTGACGAATTACTGCGCGGACTGCTCGTGCTTGCTCGTTGGCGAGCCAAGCGGTTTATGATTAAATCTACTGCCGATGTACAAACAAATAAGGCAGTAGTAATACAATGAAGCTATTTATACAGCAATTGCTGCCCCATGGGATGGCGCAGCAATTGCTGTATCTATTTCTAACAGTCAACTTCCCGTTAACTGGTACTCCTGCTCTCATGAATTTCGCCATAGTATTCAATACGCTTCTCATCCGTAATTCGCGGACAAGTATAACAATACTTGCTGCTAGATGGCAAGCAATAGTATAAACAACATTTGGAACGAACAGAAATCGGTTTGTGCGTATCCAATGGATTGTCTACGATCCGAAAATTACTGATAATGGGATTTTCGGGCAGGTTTGGAAATCTCTCCTGTCGAAAGTTGCCCACCAGCTCCGAATAATCATCAATGATTCTCTTACGTTCTGCTTCAGTTAAGGAATCGCTCTTCAGCCACTCCTGAATCCAATAAGCTAAAGAGTAAGATAAGTTCCCCCAAAGTGTATCTATATCTATCCGGGTTAGCTCAGCCACACGCCGCAGCATGGTTCCCGCTTGATCGGCAAATACATGATCGAAATAACGCTCTCTCTGTTCTTCTTCAGTCAATCCGTTTAGGAACGAAGGGAACTCCACAGGATCGATTACAAATTGCAGCGTAGTATCTTTCCAGACCAATATTACGCGTTCTGGTGTCAAATCTATAACTTCCCGGTTTCTAATAAAGCCGTGCATGGCCCCAACTATAAGCGAGCTGTAGCGCTTAATAAACAATGATCCTGTTACCTGCAACGCAGGTGATTGTAAAGCATTCGCAAATTCATCTAAAAAAATCAGCAGTTCAGCATCTTGATCCAAATTCTTCTGTGCAAATTGCGTCCCTTCAGTTTTCTCTGAAAAGAAGATGCGATAGGCGGGCGCCCATGAGCGATGTTCCGTTATGTTCATGAAATGGCCTTCTCCTTCACATATAAGTGGAATTTGCAACCTCTACTTGATAATGATAATCACTCATATCAGGATTGTCAAATTAGATTGCTAAATACAGGAATTAAGATTTTTCAAAAAATATAAATGATAATGGTTATCATCTATTTTTCCAAGAAATTCAAAGGTTTTTTACAAATTTTGAGCATATTCCGTTTAAAAAAAGGTTAAATTTGGGATTGACAAAATTTAGAATCCAAATATAAGATAGGTGTGTCGGTAGTTGGTGCACACATTATCGACATTCTGAAGACGAGGTGGCTTTCTTGAAGCAGCATCCTCGGGCCGCAGAATTTTTTTTACACCATGATTGATAATGATTATCATTATCTACATATCTTGTACTTCTGTGGCATTCCTTTACCAGGAGGGGGGAGTGAACGTCCATTCATGGTTTTACCGCTTTAAGGGCAAATTGCAATCGAATTGACTTGTACTCATGCAACATATCGTTTTCGTTGTAGCTAAACCAAACTAAAAAAATCCAAGGAGTGTGTTTATTCATGAATTTGTCTATCAAAAAATCCCTTTCCATGATGCTGTTGGTATTCGTTCTTGCTCTTGCGTTTGCAATCCCTGCTTCCGCAGCTAGCAAATCCTATGAGTTCTATTATGGGGGCAGCGCCACTTCCCCTTACAACGCTCATGTTAACTCGTATATTGTAGGTACTGCTGACGTAACAGGCACAACGGTTACCATCACTTTGGATGATCAGAACTATGGTTATTTGAATGCTAATAATGGCTCCGGCACATTCGTAGCTGCAACACAAGGTACGGATGCTAACGGTGATACTACCTTCACTTTCACTAACTCTAACCCAACTTCAGATATTCAAGTTAAGCTTTATGTTGAAGCTGGACCTCACTCAGCCGAATATCCGCTAACCATTCACTGGAACTAATAAATCGGTTGTAGCTAAATAATAAATGTATCAAGACGAAAAGTGGTCCTTATCCAGGCTGCTTTTCGTTTTGACGTTTGATCAAGACTTATATAGAAGGAGTGTACATACGTTGAAAAGCAATTTAAAGCAATCCATCGCCCTCTGTCTTACTCTGGCCTTATTTCTATCCTCTCTCTTGTCTGTCTTACATATAAATACGGGGACAGCAGAGGCTGCCGTCACGCTCCCTGACAATGAATATTCGGTGAGCTACAGATACTTAAAAGATAATACCATCGATTCATCCGCAGCGAATGGTTATTTGTCTGTACTTAATTCAGGCAAGCTTATCGTTAAAGATGGAAAAATGAAGTTTGAACATCAAATCACCCAAAAGTATTACAGCTATTTCCAACATCTTAGCTTTCGCAAAGCCGGAGCCGTCAAAGCAGTAATTGATTCCAGTACGCAAGCCGTTCAAGGAATTGAAGGCTATCAATCCTACCCTGTCAGACCCTCTACGGATGGTACAGGCAATTGGATAGCAACAATAGATGTAGAGGACATTACAAAGAAACCTGATGTTCTTATGCATGTAGTTATCAAGAACGATCCCGATTATCCTGCCGGGTTTGTGTACGATTATTGGTACAATGTTCAGTTGGAAATCAATACAAGCAGCTTGCCACTGGAAGGCGGTGGTGGTGATGGCGGTACCGAGCAGCCGATTACTATCGGCCAGCTAAATACATTAATAACCGATTCTCGCAAGTTATATGCTGATACAAGTGAAGGAACTAATTTAGGAGATGCCCCGGCAGGCTCTAAACAGCCATTTAATGCAAAGATTTTGTCAGCTGAAAGCTTCATCGCTTCCGGAAATACTTCAGCTTCGGCAATCAAGGCAGCTTATAATGAATTGTTAGCGGCTTTGAACACTTTCAAATCATTAATTGTTTCTGCAAATAAAACAAATTTGAATTCACTTATCATTGCAGTATCGGCATACCTGGAGAAAATGAATGAAATAGGATTTACAGAAGACAAGCTGGGCTATACTTATGCGCCTGTGACTCCGGGAGAGTACTATAAGGGCTCCAAGACATATTTGCAAGAAAATGTAGATCAGGCCAAAGAAATATTAGACAAAGTCAAAGCTACACAGACAGAGGTTGACCAAGCCATATATAACCTTGCCAGCGATTACAATTACTATAAAGTGGACTATTATGTTGCTTCCAAGCCGTTTAAGCTAATTGTCCTGGATTCATTGAATCGGACATCGGTTCCTTCACAGCAAGCCCCTGAAATTGCCGATACAACCGTGCTCATCACCAATAATGGCAAAGGATTACTTGATAACACCAGAGCCAATATTACCTTCAATGGAGCAGTACTTCCTCAAGAGATGGTTCAGTCCACTCTTGTTAGGTCGACCGGAGGCTTCACAACCGCCGGATTAAGTTATACGAATGAATCTAATCAGGCGCTTCTGCTCTCCAAAAGCTCCGATGAACAAAAGAAAGTATATCAAGTGATCATTCGTGGGGTAAATTATTCCGATACCACATGGCAGGGTCTATCCTATATCCGCTACAAGCTTGGCAGTGTAACCAAGGAAGTCTATCTCAGCTACAATGCTGAGCAGCTGGATGCATTGAGCCTAGCCGCATCTGCAGCACAAAAGCTGCAGGATGAAGCGCCAGTCACACCGGGAGCTGAAGCAGCTTATACTGCTGCTAAGACAGCTCTGCAAAGTAAAATTACCGCAGCTAAGGACACAGCTCAGAACTTGGCAGCTACTCGTCCGCAAATCACAGCGGCCAAAACAGCTTTAGACCAAGCGTTAGCTGCCTTCAAAACAACGGTGACATACCCGCTCCACTTCTCGACGGTTCATGCAACGAGCGATGCATTTTCAACATTAGATAGCTACTTCTTGAAACCGGCAACTATTTCAACAGTCGGGTCCGTTACCTATTCAACTTATGTTACCGCAACATTAAAGGATAGCTCGACAATTAAAGAATTCAAAGTAAAAACAGGCAATCAATATATCGACTCAACTGTGGTTAGCGAGAATACGACAGCGAATACCAGAGTGATTAAATTCAAAGTGGATAGCTTGTCTGCTTTAATAGATGCACAGGTGCGTGTCGTAATCCCTGCACAAAGCTATGACCGCACACATGATATTCGTTTAAATTTTAATAATGTAGACAATAGCGCTCTGGCACAGCTAGTTACAGATGCAATGAATGCCAATCGGGCTGCTGTAACAGGAACACTTCCAGGTCAATATCCGGAAGCAGCCAAGACGGCACTTCAAACAGCCATTACTGCTGCCGGAGCCGAAGCTTCCCGGTTAATGGGTACAGCTGCTCAATCAGCTGCCGCCCTTCAGGCTTTACAGCAAGCTTTCAACACCTTCAAAGCTTCCGTAATTGTCGGCAATCCTGATCCGGGAATTCCCGATGGCGAGTATCCGATCAGCTTTAAAATCTACAAAAAAGGCTCTAATGAGAACTCGGTCATGTACGATTATGTAGACCCAGCCAGCGGGAAACTAACGGTGAGTGGCGGCAAAAAGTATGTATCATTTACTTTAAAGCAAGGCGAGGAAATCAAATCTTTCAAAACGGAAAAAAATGGTGTGTTAACAGAAACAGAGACGGTTAGCTCTAATGCAGCTGCTAATACTCGCGTAGTCCGCTTTGAAATAGCTGACATAAACGCCCGTTTGAACGGCTGGGTCAAAATTTATTGGGTCCTTCCAGCTCCAATCGGGGTATATGATCACGAGTATGATGTAGAGCTGGGCTTTAGCACCCAGCTGCCAGCTGTGAATAAGACGCTGCTGACCAGCGAAATTGAAGCGGCCAAAGCCAATCTGACCGCAGCTGTTGAAGGCAGCATAGCCGGTCAATACAAAGTCGGCGCCAAGGCTCTCTTGGAAGCAGCGATTAATCAGGCAGCATCTGTTAGTTCCAGTACAACGGCGACTCAGCTAGTGATAGATACGGCTGTCACAGTTTTGAAAAAATCAGTCTCTATCTTCCTTGCTTCTGTGATTTTGGCCGACGCCAGCTACACTTTCAATTGGCCTTCGACGATTAAGGACGGAACTGGAACACCACTCACGAACTTCATTTCATCAAATGCAAGTATGAAAGTAGGCAGTGGGAAACAAATAGTAACTATCAATTTGGTTAATGGAGTTACTTTTAAAAAGCTTCAATTGAGAAAAGCAGACGGGAGTCTGGAAGATGCTTCTACAATCGCTGCAACCAAGCAAGCAGGAATCGTGAAAGCTCTTGCTACGGACAGCGCTACAACCTCTGTAAGCTTTGAGGTTAAGGACCGTTCTGCCGTGTATGTGTTAAGCCTGCTGGATGCTGCTCAAACAGAGCGTGCATTCGAAATTGATTTCCCTGGAATCAGCTTAACTCCAGTCACGGATACTGGAACAGGCACAACTCCTACTACTCCTACTACGGGTAGTGGCGGTCGTGGCGGCGGTGGAGGAGGCGGCGGCGTAGCCACAGTCGTTCCAACATTAGCCGAAACGTTAAAAGCAGGAACCTACACTATCGATTATGCCTTGTATCTGAGAAGCACATCGCAAACATCTAGTGCAAATGAGTTCGTTAAGCATCCAGCCAAGCTGGAAATTAAAGACGGCAAGAGCTATGTCGTATTGACCGTCGCAAGCAAAGAAGTAACCGGCTTGAAAATAGCAAGCTCTACAGGTACATGGACAGATGCTGAGGTTCTTGCTGTGAACGAAAGTCTGAACGAGAAGACATTACGTTTTGAAATTCAGAATGCTGCGTCCAAAGTGTATGCCCAATTTAAACTATTGGTACCTGACAAGTACAATGACGAATATGAAGCCGATTTCTCCTTTAACCAGGACAGCATCCAATCAATTGAAATACCAGGTCAACAACCTGGGACTGCTGCTGGCCTAAGCTTCTCCGATCTTCACAATCACTGGGCACAAGCGAACATCGAACGTGCAGTCGCTCTTGGTGTAGTAAACGGCTATGAGGATGGAACCTTCCGTCCAGATGCCAATATTAACCGTGCCGAGTTCGCTACGTTGCTGAACAAAGCATTGAAGCTGGAGCCAAGCTCGAACGCTCTGAGCTTCACAGATATAAATAGTATTCCACAGTGGGTGAAGCCGTATTTGGCTCCTGTAGTGCAAGCAGGAATTATTAGTGGTTATGAGGACGGGACATTCCGTGCTGAGCGTAAAATAAGCCGTGCGGAACTAGCCGTTATCATCGTACGCGCCCTAAAGCTGAATGTGGATACCAACACCAACACACAGTCCACCTTCTCGGATGCGGACAGCATACCACAGTGGGCTAAAGCAGCAGTTGCTGCAGCTCATAAGCAGGGAATTATTAGCGGGCGCGATAACAACCTGTTTGCCCCTAACGAAAGCGCAACTCGTGCTGAAGCAGTCTCTCTTGTTATGACACTTCAGAACGCAATACTGAAGTAATCTGTTTATTCGCGGGCAACTATCACATCAAGTGACGGTTGCTCGTTTTTTTACAAATGCAAACACAAAAGTTTCAGTTGTGAACATATTCATTCGAAATATACATTTATTTCCATTTCAATCGTTTGCTTTATTCTCAAATTTTTAGACAACCAAAAGCCCCCCTCTCATGAAATTCATTGAGAGGGGGGGCTTTTTTTAGAACAGTAATATACTCTTTTGCTCTTGCTAACGCAATGCAGCGAGGTCTATCGGCGGCACCAGGCCTTCCTGGGCAGCACGGCTTAGCAAAGCAGCAATCGCGGCATAACCTGCTTCTCCCAGATCAGCCGTAAACTCGTTTACATACAGATCAATATGCGCTTGCGCCACTTCCGGAGCCAGCTCCTGAGAATGGCTTAGCACATATTCCCTCGACTCCTCCGGATGCGCCCATGCATATTCAACCGAAGCGCGAATCCATCCGGAGATGGCCTTCAGATCCAGCGATCTCCGGGCAATGATCGCACCTAATGGAATCGGCAGGTTCGTATCTGCCTCCCACCAACTGCCTAAATCGGTCAACATGGTTAGTCCATAGTTAGGATAAGTGAAGCGTGCCTCATGAATGACTAAACCGGCATCCACTAAGCCATCGCGCACTGCCGGCATGATCTCATGAAACGGCATAATAACAATCTCGCCCACACCACCCGGAACATTCTGGGCAGCCCACAGTCTGAACAGCAAGTAAGCGGTTGACCGCTCACTGGGTACAGCAACCTTACGACCTGTTAATACTGCCGCCCCCTTAGTGGCTGCCTCTTCACTAGCCGTCAGCACCAATGGTCCGCAGCCTCTACCCAACGCTCCGCCGCATGGCAGCAGCGCGTACTCAGACAGCACCCACGGCAATGCCGCGAATGAAATCTTCAGTACATCCGGCCCATCAGAGCTAGCGGCCAAATTGTTCGTAATATCGATATCCGCATATAGAACATTCAGCTTAGGTGCGCCGGGAATTTTCCCATGGACCAAGGCATCAAAAACAAATGTGTCATTAGGGCAAGGAGAAAATGCAATATTCATTCCAACACCTCCACAATTACTGAGCTTGCAACTTCTAAAGCCTTCAAAGCATCTCCGATGCGCCATGCCTCTCTATCCCGAGGACCGACAGCATTGGAGATAGCACGTATTTCCAGGATAGGAATTCCTCGACCATTGGCTGCAGCAGCAACGCCGTAGCCTTCCATCGCCTCCGCTGCTGCGCCTGGTACACGGGTGGCAAGCTCTGAAGCGGCAGCCGCTGTTCCCGTAGCAGTCGATACAGTGAGCACGGGACCGGAATGAACCGGTAACCCGGCAGCCAGCATCGCAGCCGTTAATCGAGCCGCTAGAGCCGAGCTTACTTGCACTCGAGTGGAGCCGAAGCCCAGCTCGTCCAAGCTCAAGAACCCCTCTTGAGTCTGGACTCCCAGATCAGCAGCAATAATCTCGCTCGCAACAACAAGGGAGCCTACCTCTGCTTGTCCAACAAAGCCGCCTCCGATCCCCGCACTTACGACCAAGTCATAATTTGCCGAAGCCAGCACCGTAGCCGTATTGATTGCGGCCGCTATGGGACCGACACCTGCCAGGCTTACTTCAAACCTGCTGTCGCCGTTAAGCCCGCGCAATACAGCCTCTCTCTCAGCTTCGACAGCTGTCATTACAAGTGCACGCATTCCCAATGCCTCCTCTAACTTCTTATAAGAGGTAGTTCAAAAAGTCACCATTTTAAACTCTCACTATATGAATCCTTAAAGTCCCCTTGGAGACCCATTCTTTCCATTATAAATTAACCATCTTAATTAGCCAAGTTACTCATCAATCGATTCGCTCAAGCAGATTTCGTTCGGTTTGATCAAACCGCAGTTATTTGGTACAATTTTCCTATCCAATCATAATGAAAGGAGTTCCTAATGACCACCCCTAACCTGATGAATCGTCGCTCCTTTTTACGAAAAGGATTGAAAGTAGGATTAAGCTTGCTCGGGATAGGAATGATTGGAGCTTACCCTTTCATAGGAGAACGCTTCTGGTATCAAATAAAAGAAGTTCATCTTACCGTCCGCAATCTCCCTAAAGCTTATAAGGGTTGGAAAATTGTGCAATTCAGCGATGTCCATTTTGGCTTTCATTATGGTGTTGACGAATTTCGCCGTGTTGTAAAAATGATTAACCGCTTGCAGCCCGATATCTTATTTTTCACAGGCGACCTCGTAAATACCAAATATGAGTCACCCGAGCTCGCTATTCCTTTACTTCAGGAGCTGAGTGCCCCCCGTGGGGGAAAATGGGCTGTTCTTGGCAATCACGATTATATGACAAGAGCTAAAGTAATCAAGACGCTTGAAAGCTCACAATTTAAATTGCTAGTTAATCAACACAGCTATATTGAATTTGAAGGACAGCGATTATACATAGCCGGAATAGATGATGTGATGTATGGCAATTACAGTATTGAAGAGGCTGTTCAAACATTATCTGCTCAGGATTGCGTTCTGTTTCTGGCACATGAGCCCGATATTGCGGAATTAAGCTCTACCTATAACATTAGCGCTCAATTTTCCGGTCATTCTCATGGCGGTCAAATTCGGTTGCCTTTCTTCGGACCCCTTTTTACTAATAAAATGGCGGAACAATATGACGATGGCTTGTATACGGTCGGGGAAAATAAAATGCCTGTATATGTGAATCGGGGGATTGGTACAACCAACCTGCCTATACGTTTTTTTTGCAGACCCGAAATTACGGTGTTTTATTTATCTTAATAGTACGAAAGAAATTAAAAAATCTTTTCTTATAAAGCATCCAATAATCAAAGACTAGCGAATTCCCCTTATCATGTCTCCCTAATTCATAGCCAATCGCAGCTTTGGAAGGCATCAGCCATTCCATTATACCTGCAAGACAATGCTTCCAAAGGTCGAAATCCATCAAATGGAAAGTCATATAATTAAGGTAATATTTAAGTGAACTGTTGTTTGAATCCCTTATGGCGCTGTAATCCCACCACAAGTTAGTTCTTCGTTCAAGCGGGAGCTTGGCTATAGACTCCAGCTGCGGAAACTCACGATAAACAATGCGTAAAGTTCTGCTTATTCTTTTGTAGGTTTTATGGCCAGCTGCACTTTCCAACAAACGCCTATACGCTACCCGCTCCTTTAAATAGTAAATCAGTTGAATAATATCGATAAAATACTTCAACGAGCTCAAATGATGCCGCCACCCATGAAGACATATCATATAGAAGGTATGAAACTCGGACAATTGTTGAATAAATGTATAGGACTCCAAGGATGCTGCCTGATCCCATACCTCATCGATCTTAAACTGTGAGGTGCCGGCTTTCAGCAAATCCCAATGCAATTCAACCGTTAGCGGAATTGAAGCTCCCGGCATGCGCTTGCTGAAGCTCCAGTGAAAGTGAGTGGAGACACATTCTTCTTCGTAAGTAAAACCTAATGATTTCACAGCCTGTATCGCCTTATCTAGATCCGAATGCTTTATTAACAAGTCAATATCCGAAGTCCACCTAGCACCGATATGACCAAAGTAGGTTTCAGCAAATATGACGCCTTTAAGTGGAATCATCTGAATTCCGGCCTCTTCAAATTTCTCCAACATTTGTACGGTCTGATTTTTTATAAGCATATTTTGGTATAACACTTCTGTAAATGTTTCCTTAAGAGCTTCTTGGAAAAAAAGCGGGGTTTGCTCCAGCAGCCCCCTCTGCTTTAGTAAAAAATAAACCTGGGAGCCTATTTCGAAAAAATGGATATCCGATAAAGCTTGCTCATAGAACATTCCATCATTGGGGTCAGGCCACGGCAGCCGTGAATCATAGATAGCTTGTATCAAGTTAACGACCAACACCCGCCACTCCCTTCCTCACAAAGCTATCATATAAATTCCGGTACATTCCCTGCCTTGTGATCAGCTCTTCATGTCTTCCTGTCTGCACAATCTTTCCTTGATCCAACACAACGATCCAATCCGCATTCCGTATGGTTGATAATCGATGTGCAATAACAAGCGTTGTACGATTAATCATTAGATGATCGAGCGCTTCTTTAACCTGATATTCCGTTTCACTATCCAATGCGGATGTGGCTTCATCCATTAAAAGGATAGGAGAATTTTTCAATATTGCCCGCGCAATCGCTATTCGCTGCTTTTGCCCTCCGGATAATCGTACCCCTCTTTCACCAATATGTGTTTCATATCCGTCGGGAAGCGATTGTATAAAAGAATGAATGTTAGCTATGGCTGCCGCTTGCACGATGTCAGACCTTGTAATGCCCCGCCTGGCAACTAATAAATTGTCCATAACCGTACCGTCGAATAGAAATGTTTCCTGCGGAACATGGGCAAAGTAGCTCCTTAATTGCGAATCCGAAAGCTCCTCTGTAGATTTATCATCGACTAGAATAACTCCCGACTGTGGTTTATAGAACCCTTGCAGCAGATTAAACAAAGTGGATTTACCCGCACCGCTCGCACCAACAATGGCTACTACTTTTCCAGCCGGTATAATCAGATTGAAATCGTCAAATAGATTATGTTG
Organism: Paenibacillus sp. GCM10027630; assembly: GCF_042676305.1. Lineage (NCBI taxonomy): Bacteria > Bacillati > Bacillota > Bacilli > Caryophanales > Paenibacillaceae > Paenibacillus > Paenibacillus sp. GCM10027630. Next base: position 19,777 of record NZ_JBHTGY010000095.1, read on the forward strand.
TCCGTCATAGCTAAACGTGATGTTGTGAAATTGGATCGATTTAATAAACGGTTGGGGCAGCAGATTTTGAGGCAGAACCGTTGAATCGACCGGCTGCTCCAAAACTTTGGATATTCTTTCGACGGCCGAAACTGATCTTTGAAACCCGGCCCATAATGCAGCAAGTCCTGTTAATGGATATACCAAATGATTCGTTAAATTGACGAACGCTAATAACGAGCCTACTGTAATGACATCGCTGGACACGAAATAAGCACCCAAGCAAAGGCACATCAGAAACACCATGGAACCGATGCCGTCTCCTCCTGCATGAAATCTTCCACGAATTTTAGCATCCTTTATCTCTAATGCGAACAGCTCCCGATTTTGGCTGCAGTATTTTTTATGGAATAAATGCTCCAGTGTAAAGGCGCGAATAACAAAGAAGCCCTGAAAGGTCTCATTAAGCAAACTGTTCATGCTACCCGCCAAATTAAGAATATTCGAGCTGTTGCGACGCAGCATAAGTCCGAATACAGCTCCGCTTATAATAGCTGCAGGAGCAATAAGCAGACTGATCAAAGATAATTCCCAACTAATTTGTACCAAATAAATAAAAACAGCGATGGATATTAAAGGCAATTTAATTAGATCCACCAGGCTTCTCCCTATGACTCCATCGATGCTATGAATATCATTCGTAAAGTTAGAAAGTAATTGTCCGGAATGAAAGCTGGAAACATTCTTAACGGGGAGAAGAAGTATATGCTTATATAAATTGGTTTTCAATTCCTTCTTTACAGCATTTACGGCAACCGCTTCAAAATAAATATCATAATAGGTTGAAATAATGCTCAACGCAATGAGGGCTGCTCCAAGCGGAATCAGCCATTTCATTCGATATAATTGACCTTGAACTACGGTATCTGTGACATCTCCCAAAAACCAGGCAAACGACAAGGTAAGGCCAATATCAATAAGTACACATACAAAAAGACCCAAATAAGCCTTCCACTGACCGGCAACATACGGCAGCAATATGGAGAAGGCTCTTTGGATGTCATGCAAGGAAAAATACTGTCTAATGACAAGCAGGTGGCAACGAAATCTTTCAATCATAGGGTCGCTCCAGAAGGTCTGTTTTCTTTAAAATTCAAATATTTTCTTAGCAGATAAGATATAATCGGGAAGGCAAGGATCAGCTTGCCCCAGAAATAGGCTGCCCAATCGGTTACGAGAATTGGCCTTTTATTCTTTTGAATTTGAATCAGTTTACCAATGATCTGCTCCCTGCTAACCGGCATGTCGAAGCCCAGATTGGTATCGCCCTTAAACAGGTATTGCATCTGATTGTTGATGGGCTTTAGTTCATAATAGCGATGCGCTATTAATTGTCCTGTCGGGGTGTGAAATAAAATAATATCCCCTTTTTTCAAGGCTGAGGCATCACACGGAATAAACCTGCAAATATCTCCTTTACGGATAAAAGGAAACATACTGTTGCCTTGGGCTGGAAGCTCAATCGACCCGTACTTTGAGATTGCATAGGTTAGAAGATGGATAACTTCCTTGCTAAACAGCATTTTGAACGAGTCCATACTTCATCATGTCGGCCAAAAAAGCTTCCATATCTTGTTCAGCCTTATTATCGTCCAACTCATAATGATCGTGGATGGCTTCGATCATCGAGAAGATACTCTGGCTTTCCCTAAGCAGCGACCAGCAAAATCCGCCCATTTCATTTAATTTGGTAACCGTAAACTCATCTGTATTGAGAATAATCCATTCCCCATCCAGTTCGACAGCTTCGCAGTTACTTGTCTGCACATACAATGGCTTCATGATATCAACTCCCAGAAGGTATCATTTTTTTGAAAATGAAGCTCGTAAATAGGAACGCCATTAGCTAAAATCTTCATTAGCCCTATAATTCCGCCTGTTTCTTTGGCGTCATGAGCCCAGTAAAATACTTTATCCATCAGAAGAAGCAGGCCATTGGACTTCCGTAATGTGATTCTTTGATTATGGGGGGCCTGGTGCAAAATATTTATACTGGCTAATGAGCAGAACCGGCTCTCGCCCTTCATTTCGATTTCACTGCGAAAGGGAGAGTTATACACGGTAATTTCATCGGACGTAATTTTCACAAGGGTGGCTTCATCCGATAAAAGCTCTCGTGGATAGGACAACTCGGCAGCCGTTGATTTCCCTGCCCCTGATTCACCTGCAAATATATGTGCCTTTCCATCCTCTATAACACAGGATGAATGAATCAGGAGACCCCAGTTGTTAGAGACAATGAATGAGCTGTATAAGTTGATTAAAGCATGCTTTAAAGCCAACTCATCTTGTACATAAATAAAGGCATTTCGATAATCCGAATCGGCTTCGATTAAATAATCTGCCCTTCGGAATAAAATTTTGCCCGCCTCTTTAGTAATATCCACCTTGTAGTCTACGAATGGGATTCCGTAGCCATCTCTAATATGGATAATGAGATCAGGCTGCTCGTACACAACAGGTGAGGTAAGCAAGCTCTTTTTAAACATATTCATAAGCTTCAGTGAATCACCTGAAGCTTGCATCAAATGCTCTCCGATTCTTACATGTACGGTATCCATAACAAGCTCCTTAGAATAATTGAACAGACGACTCATGCACAAACAGAGGTCAAGGTAGACTACCATTGACCTCGTTATAGGCATTCCCTTACTTTTTGGAGGGTCTGGGGTCATTGGGATAATTAATTCCGCCATTGCCTTTACCTTTATGGTCTTTATTGCCCTTCCCCTTGTTCCAGCTCTGGGCTGTTTCGAAGCTTACAGGCTGGTGGCTCAATACCATCGGGCGAAAGTACTCTTTCCTCTTAAGGTCCACTGTTTCCTTATTCATTAGTTCACCTCAAATATATATTATTATGCATGAAGTTCTCTATAGAGAACCTTTAGGTATACTCATAGCTTACGGAGCTTCCAACTTCTTTAACATCATTGCACAGAGAAGGCTTATGCGAAGGGATATCTTGGTTTGCGACAATCAAATGTACCAAATTTTCCGCCATATAGATTGGTCGTTTAATAAATGCTCGAATTTCATCAATACTAAGCTCAAGATCACGTGCAGCTAAAATGAGTTCGACCCACTCCTCATCCAATTCCTTATTATCCGACAGATTTGCTACATTCATCTTAAGACTCCTCCTAAGTAAACAATGAAATTGCTTAATCAGGCAGTCCAGCTGTCGTAGTCGTTGACCTTAGACCTGTGACTTTGTGTCCCTGCTTTTCAGACAGGTTTACCTTTTTACTGAAAGAGTTATGTAAAATAATTCATCTATATGTTGTAATAATTCTAGTATTACAACTCATTTTGGTACTATATATATAATACTAGTAATGAAATAAAAAGTGTGTCACTTTAAGGAGGCTGGACTTAGGGGGTTTTGTCAGTTTAAGGAGTTGGATCATGATGGAATTTGACGAGAGGTGAGGTAAAGGGGAATTCTTATGTTCCCCGACATCAATAACGGAGGCAGATACTTACGATAGAAACAGAGGAGTTATAAGCGGGCATACTGGAGTATTATTGCTTGGGTCGATTCAAACGCCATTTATTGAGTTCCAGAAACTCACGAAACTGCTCCTTGTCTACGCCTGATGTCATTGCTTCTTTGATGAGCTCGTACCATTCCTGATCAAGTTCTTTATCCTCTGATGGAGAATCTTGTTGATCTATAAGCTTGTCTACAGGTACAGCAAGAACAGCCCCGATTTTTTCGAGAAACAGAATCGATGGGTTTTTTTGAATATCCCGCTCTAAATTGCTTATGTATGACTTAGCAACACCGGCACGTTCCGCCAGCTCAGAAAGAGACATTCCTTTTTCTTTACGCAGTTGCCTTACACGTTTACCAATCATGAGGATCTTCCTTTTTAACGTAGTGATAATGCCTTGATCGCTACGTCATTATACCAAATTTTATACAAACGAACAAATCTATATGTATAAAAATCCCTTGTAAACACTCATAAAAACACATAAAAGTTCCCGTAAAATATTTATTTGGCCCCCCCAAAAAGTGACATACTTTTCGAAGGCTGACTAGTATTATATTCCTACAGCACTTATCTGCTAATATACCGCATAACCTGTATCCGTGGAGGCGTACAATGAATCTAATTTACCAGAAAGCCATAGATGAAAAACTGGATATGGAATGGACCTCGCTGATCCTGCTTTCACGTAAGATGGGAATTTCGGTTGAAGAAATACGACAATTTCTCAAGCAATGTCCGATTAAGGAAAACGGAGACAAGAAATCATAGGTACTCCGCTTTCCGATCGTTACTCATGAATTTTGCCATTGTACCATTGCATAAACTCGATTAATATTTTATATTCATGAATCCGCTCTTTCTCGATTCCCATATTCTTCATTTCATAAATAAAATCGATCCACTCTTTTTCAATCTGCTGCTTGCTTTCTAAATCTGTACTAAGCTTAAGTAACGTTTTGAGCTCAACCTTTAGCACCAAAGCAATTTTCTCCACCACTTGAATGGATGGATTCTGCTTCAGATTTCTTTCGATATTACTTAAATAGGACTTCGAAATACCCGTTCGCTCTGCAAGCTCAGAAAGTGTATATCCTCTTTGTTTTCGGATTTTATATATATTTTTACCTATCATAGGGTCACTCCACAGTAACGCTTTTGGCGAGATTTCTCGGTTTGTCAACATCACACCCTCTATACAAGGCAGCATAATAAGCAATTAATTGTAGAGGGATCACAGAAACAAGCGGAGTTAGGTATTCGTGAATATGTGGGACAACGAGCTGGTCGTTCTTATCTTCAATTCCCTCGATACTAATCATACAAACATTAGCCCCCCTCGCCATGACCTCCTGTACATTACTTCTAATGTTTCCACTGACATGCGGCTGTGTTAGAAGAGCTATAACCGGAGTGCCTTCCTCTATTAATGCAATAGTTCCATGCTTCAATTCTCCGCCTGCGAACCCTTCCGCCTGAATGTAAGAGATCTCCTTTAATTTTAAAGCTCCCTCCAGACATACATAATAGTCAACACTTCGTCCTATGAAAAAGCAGTTGCGCGAGACGCTTAAGTATTTCCACACAATTTCCTCAATTTGTTCTTTTCTGTTAATCATAATTTCCATAGCGTTAGCTGCTAATCCCAGCTCTTTAAAAAGATCGAAATTACGTTGAATGCCTCTATTTCTTGCACAATCAGAAGCAAGTATAGCTAATACCGCAATTTGCGCTGTATAGGCTTTGGTTGAGGCGACCGCTATTTCTGGGCCTGCATGCGTGATTAAGGTAAAATCGGACTCACGTGATAAGGTTGATCCTGGCACATTAGTTAATGCTAAGGCTCGATATCCCGGTTTCTTAATATCAACTAATACCCCTCGGCTGTCTGCGGTTTCACCGCTCTGAGAAATAAAGATAAACATGGGATGGCTGGATAAAAGCGGCCTGTTATATAAAAATTCACTCGCGATATGCACTTCCACCGGTATATGGGCTATGCGCTCAAATAGCTGCTTGCCCACCAGACCGGCATGATAGCTTGTACCACAAGCAACAATATAAATACGGTCTGTTTCCTGCAGTGCCTCGCGTATGTTTTCATCTATTGCAATTTCACCATCGCCATTTTGATATTTAGTTACCAGCTTGCGGATGACAAAGGGCTGCTCATCAATCTCTTTGAGCATATAATGCGGATAAGGACCTTTTTCAATATCCTTTGCATCAAGCTTTACGGTAAAAGGGCTCCTATGAATCATTTGTCCTGATAAATTTTTAATCGTTTTGGATGAGTTTTGAACAATAACGATTTCCTCATCCATAAGCTCAACAAATTGGTTAGTTAACTGCAAGGCAGCCATTGCATCGCTCGCGATAACATGGAAATCTTGCCCTATACCTATAAGCAGCGGACTTTTATTTTTCCCGACGTAGATGGTGTGGTCATTTTCACTATCCATCAAAGCTATGGCATAAGAGCCTTTCAGAACGCTTAACGTTTCCCGAAATGCCTCCTCAACCTGCAAACCTTTATCATCTACAAACCTCTCCATAAGCTGCACAATAACTTCTGTATCCGTCTCACTATTGAATTGGATTCCACCTAAAAGCTCCTGCTTGATTTCTTTATAATTTTCAATAACTCCGTTATGTACGATGGTAAACCGGGTATTATTGCTCTGATGTGGATGTGCATTTCTACGATTGGGTTCGCCATGTGTGGCCCATCTTGTATGACCAATCCCCAAATGGCCGGAGGCGCTCTGATCTACAGCTTTTCGAAGCGCTGCAATGCGCCCTTTTTCTTTAAATACATGCACCCCCTCTTTATTTAACATGGCAATTCCCGCCGAATCGTAGCCTCTGTATTCTAATTTTTCTAATCCTTTCAATAAAATTTCTGCAGCGTCTTGATTACCTACATACCCTACAATACCGCACATCCTATTCTCCTCCTTCAATTTTCATCGAAAACCTGCTTCGCAAGCAGTTATCTTAATTTAGTGCAATGTGTTTCTTCAGCATGTTTTTCATACAAGCAATTATTCTCATTTGCTCTTCTTCGGTCATATTCGACCCCGATGGCAAGCATAAACCTGATTCAAACAACTGCTCGGATACAATATTATTTTCACTATGGGCATACAATCGGGTTCCTTCAAAGAGAGGCTGCAAATGCAGCGGCTTCCAAACAGGGCGAGCTTCAATATTATCTTCAGCCAAAGATCTTAATAATTGGTCTCTGGATATGCCAGCTTGTTGTTCGTCTATGGTCAACGCCGTAAGCCAGCGATTAGACCAGGAGCCTTCAAGTTCCGGCATAAATTGAATGCCCGGTATTTCGGAGAGCTCTCTGTAATACCGATTAAATATGGCGCGTCTCGCAACTACTCTTTCCGCAAGCACTTCCAATTGCGCCCTGCCTATTCCCGCTAATACATTGCTTAACCGATAATTATATCCCATCTGGCTATGTTCATAGTGCTCCGCCTGATCCCTTGCTTGGGTTGCTAAAAAACGCGCTTTTTTCAAAGCTTCAAGATCATTGGAGACCAACATGCCTCCACCGGAGGTCGTTATTATTTTGTTCCCATTAAATGAATACACACCAAATTTACCAAATGTTCCGCTAGCTTGGCCTTTATAGGTTGAACCAAGTGATTCCGCCGCATCCTCAATAATCGGCACTCTGTAGTTATCGCATAATGAGACAATTTCGTCCATTTGTGCACTTTGTCCATATAAATTTACAACGATAACGGCTTTCGGCAATTTTCTCGCTTGAGCCGCTTCTTCCAGGGCACGCCCTAATGCTTGAGGCGACATATTCCATGTCTCAGCTTCAGAGTCAATAAATACAGGCTCTGCCCCGAGATAAATAATTGGATTTGCACTTGCCACAAAAGTAAGGCTGGAACAAAATACGGTATCTCCTTCATGTACATCCAACAATTTCAATGCCAAATGAATGGCAGCTGTCCCTGAGCTAACCGCTGCAGCATCGCCAATCCCTACGTAATCTGCAAGCTCTTCTTCAAATGCATCCACATTAGGCCCCAAGGGAGCGATCCAATTCGTATTAAAGGCTTCCTGGATATACTTCTGCTCATTCCCGCTCATGTGAGGTGCAGAAAGATAAATTCTTTGCTTACCGCTAACAGCTTGCATCCAACACAACCTTCTCCCTGGTTTAATAATTAAAGAAAGCAAAGTTTATTCAGCGCTTGTTGTACCCGTGAACTTCTCCATAGTGACATGGTTTTTATGGCTTACTCCTTCTGTTTTCAACACTTTGAAAAAGGTTAAACTTAAGATTTTTAAATCGAGAAAGAAGCTTCGATGTTCCACATACCACACATCCAGCTTAAATTTATCTTCCCATGAAATTGCATTTCTCCCGTTCACCTGCGCCCATCCTGTTATCCCAGGCTTTACATTATGCCGTTTTGTCTGTTCTTCCGTATATAAGGGTAAATAATCAGTCAATAGAGGCCTCGGACCTACTAGGCTTAAATCCCCTTTTACAACATTTATTAATTGGGGCAATTCATCCAGACTATATTTTCTAAGTAATTTACCAAAAGCAGTTAATCTCATATAATCAGGTGATAAATTGCCGTCATTGTCTCTTGCATCCGTCATGGTACGAAACTTATAAAGATAGAACAATCGGCTATATAATCCAGGTCGCTGTTGCTTAAATATGACGGGAGACCCTAACTTTACTCTCACCAAAATAGCCACAATGATCATAATCGGGAATAGCAGCAGCAGCAGTGAGGCGGAAACCAACAAGTCAAATAGTCTCTTCATCAATAATCAAGCTCCTGTATCAAATTACGATCATGTATATTTTCTAAGCCTTGATAAAACACGGTCAAGCTTCCAGACCACATAGTTCCATCTCTTCGATTTATGTCCATCAACCGCTATAAGCCATTGATTCTCATTAATTTGGAGCTGGTCAATATGATGCATTCCATCTTTTCTCCAGTCGCTTTCCTTATTGGTGCCACTTAATATCATATCGACTAATTCTTCCTTATATTCGGTCACTGACAGCTCATTAATTTTAAAAACCCGCATAGCGCTGCCGTAGTAAGGATTGCCGTCTTGAGTATATCTATAGATGTTTGTATCCGATACTATAATTCGGCCTCCGGGTCTAGTAATGCTAATATTGTTGGAAATTAGGGGACTCTGAGGATGCTCCGTCCATGTGCCTTCTATGTGGTCTGAATAAAACAGATGCAGATTCTTTCCTTGATTGGACCCGGCAAACAACCACCATTTGTTCTCATATTTAAATATAGACGGATCCACATAGCTGCCGCTAAACAGCTCGCAAGCTATTTCCCATTCAAATGGAAAACGCTTGGCCTTATATAACAGCACCTTTTTCGTTTCAATCGTTTCAGGCAGCATAAATATTTCATCATTCACCTTGAATACTTGCGGATATGATAAATGGTATTTTTCCTTGAGCACTATTTTTTCATAATCCCATTTCTCACCATCATCACTCACGGCCAATCCAATCTCGCCACGTCCTGACGCTTTATTCAACACCTCAAAAAACATATAAAATTTGGACTCATGCCGGATAATAAATGGATCGGCAACAAACTCTGCCGGAGCATCGTCGATGTCTGATGCTTGCAAGGACGGTTGATCCAGGCGGCTTTCATGCGGAGCTTCAGAAATAACCGCCGAATTAGCACTAAACACTTTAATTGCCCATATATTAGAAACCATTCCTCCTCGAAGCAGAGAAAGTACGTTTTTGATCTTACCTAAAGGCATTGCCTTTACTAAGGACATTTGTTTCCTCCCTAATCACTCGGATGAAGTTATAGCGCATATAATTTCCCGTTTTATTTCATTAATTAAATCTATAGCGTTCATATCCTCGGATTCATCACCTTTTTTCTTGATACTGATGAGTATCTCTTTTAATTGTGTTTGAGTTAATTGGCCTATGTCCATTTAATTATCCTCGCTTTGTTGTATTATTCGGCAGCCCGGACTCCAGTTAATAATTTGGCTGCTCCGTAACCATTCGGATTGTTGGATTGCCATCTCCATGAATCTTCGCACATCTCTTGAATGCCTCTAGTGGCCTCCCAGCCTAACTCCTTGTTCGCTTTACTGGAGTCAGCAAAGCATATTGCGACATCCCCCGGTCTTCTTTCTGCAATAGCATAAGAAATTTTCAAGCCTGACGCTCGCTCGAATGCAGCAATTAATTCCAAAACACTGTATCCAATGCCCGTTCCCAGATTGTAGGCTTCCACACCCGATGCTGTCATGACCTTCTCAAGAGCTCTCAAATGCCCAATTGCAAGATCAACAACATGGATGTAATCTCGGACGCCAGTACCATCGACTGTCAGGTAATCGTTACCGAATATATTCAGCTGCTCCAATTTCCCTATTGCAACCTGTGTAATGTAAGGCATCAGATTATTCGGAGTACCGCCAGGGTCCTCTCCTATCCAGCCACTTTTATGTGCCCCAATCGGGTTGAAATATCGTAGAAGTGCTATCCCCCAATTATTATTAGAGACATACAAATCACGTAATATCTCTTCAATCACCAGCTTCGTTCGACCGTAGGGGTTCGTTGCTGCGAGCTGGAAATCCTCAGAGATTGGTACGCTTTCGGGCATTCCGTATACGGTAGCAGAAGAGCTGAAAACCATTCTGTGCACGTTGTATTTCTTCATAATTTCGCATAATACAAGTGTTCCGGTAATATTATTGTGGTAATACCAGATCGGTGAATGGACCGATTCCCCCACAGCCTTGAGCCCTGCGAAATGGATAACCGCCTCGATCGTATTTTTGGAGAAAACGGCATCAAGTCCATCCTTATCCAATAAATCCAGCTTATAAAATTGGAAATCCTTACTTGTTATTTGCTTGACCCTATTCAATGATTCCAAGCTGCTGTTAGAAAGATTGTCTACCACGACTATTTCATAGCCTGCATTCAATAATTCGATGCATGTATGACTTCCGATATAGCCGGCCCCTCCGGTTACAAGAATCGCCATTGCTTTCGCCTCCTTATAATTGAATGAAATTGCTCCTATAGAGGATTCCCAAACTAATTACTTGTTCATAAAAACAGTACAGGAAGTAAAAAACGAGAATCGAATAGTAGATCAGTTTCTGCTCTCTACGAACGAATAATTGGACTATCCATGAAATAATGATTAAATTATACAGCCCAAAATAAATGGAAAACCTTGCAAAAATCCAGTTTTGCGTAGAAATCACCATAAAAACGGCACCCAAAATCGTCATGTTTACAATGTAATCACTATTAGGAAATAACTCTCTAAGCTTTTCTCTACCCAGGTAAGAAAGTGCTATAGGTATAATATAAATAAAAACTCTTATTATATTAGCCCCACCTTCTGAGAATTTACTATATTCCGCATACTGAGTATCTTCTATAGCCGAAAAAAACAATCCGGAGAGCTGACTGTATCCCATGGCAAAAAGCACCGCAAAGCTAAGGATCAAAAAGGTTGTAGTCGTCCAGGCTTTCCTTCTCACAATAAAATACATCGGAATTAAGATTAACGCGGTTCCATGGAACAGAGATGCAAATAAAATAACTAAAGTGTACTTTTTCCAATTTCCATCCATAATGTATTTGGTCGCAGCAAAAATTATAGCAGCAGCAAGATACTGCCTAATGCCGTTCATGGAGACGACATACATTCCAGACGTAATATAAACGTAAATGCTTAGTTCAAATAGACGGGTGTATTTATATAAAACGAGTACGATAAGTAGATTCGTTATAAGTGCACAAATAAAAATCAGCATCTGAGGGTCTTCTGTAAATTTCTTTAAAATCATTTGAAATATGCCGAATCCCATATCTTTTTTGGACACAATATAGGACCAGGTAAAGGTAGTATTTTTATATATGTCTATATAAGTATAGGTATCCCCGATGTTATTCCGAAGACCTGATACCAGTACCAAAACGGCAATAACAAATGCAACCATTATCTTATTCGGCTTCTCAAACATAGGAATACCGGATTCAGCATAAATAGTTCTATGCTTCACCAAATACCTTGAAAATAATGAGAATATATACACTACGACAAGATTTATCCAAAGTATTGCCATCTATAATTTCCCTTCAACATATACTTTACTAGCCTTCAATCTTGATGCTTCTGGTTTTAGACTTAACAAAGCAATACAGCATAATCCCGAGTGGAATAGCTATAATTGTAACTAACTTACAAGGTGATTCCTTGAGGAAGCTTCGGTTCTTGGCCATCAAACTACTCGACACATAATGTACGGACTGTTTAAACTTAAACAGCAAGCCGACAAAGGATAGTTTCATTAACTCCTTACGATAAAAAGCAAAGCCTTGGGGATTTCTTCGATATTGATTTAGCATGTTCTTCGTTGAACCATCAGGCAAATATTCCACACAGCATAAAACCTCATTCATTAGAAGCATTTCATATTGCTCGTCAAGCATGTAGTATTTATAAGCTAATCCCACATATTTTTCATTTTGGAAAAGAGGATATGGATAATTCCGTGTCAGCTCCGACCGATATACAAGCTTCTTATCACCCGTAACTCCATGCAGGTTATACAGATTAAAAAGGGTTGAGCTTTTTAATTGATCCGGTATCCTGGAGCCGATCAGCCGTCCATCCGTGTACGAATCAAGTCCTATTATTCCCCCCACTCTATCATTTCCATATTGATTCCAAAACGTAATGATTTTTTCGATTGCGTCATCCGGCATATAATCATCTGAATCAATGCATACATTTAATTCAGTAATGATGAGCTCATAAGCCGTATTATGTGCTCCATGCATTCCTTGATTCTCCTGCCAATGATAGCTAATAGGTATGATATTCTCAGCTATCCAGCTGTTTACAAGCTCTTTCGTATGATCTGTGGAACCATCATCAATGATTAGCCACACAAATTTTTTGGATGTTTGACGTTTAAGACTCTCATAGCAATTTCCAAGACAATAGGCTCGATTATAAGTAGGAGTAAACACAGTCAGCTGCTTCAATACATTCACCTCGACATCACTAAGTAAAAGTCTTGCGTCCGTTCTGCGATTTTTTTTATATCGTACCCTTTCTCGGATAACGTATTGGCAGGTATATTTCGCGATAGTTTCTTCGCTGTTGCATGTTTAATTTTATCAACCCAAATTTTGCTGTTTAACAATGGATTGTATTCGATCAAACCAATTTCCATATCAACCTCCTGTGATATCACATCCGATATAACACAGGGAAGCCCGGCTCCCTGCGCTTCTATAAGAGTGACAGGCAAGCCCTCATGCACGGATGGAAATACGAATACATCGAATGCTTGTAGCAATCGATTGATATCACTGCGTACGCCAAGAAATTTTACTTTTTCCTCTAAATTCAAGTCAGCCACTTTTTTTTCAATATTTAAGCGTAATGGACCATCACCGGCTAAAACGAGAATGGAATCCGGCTTCTCTTTACTCAGCTCCGCAAAAATGTCGATGAGAAAAGCATGGTTTTTCGGTTTATCAAATCTCCCGACATGCCCGACAACCAAATTAGTTTCAGAAATATGAAGTTCATTTCTTACCTCTTGTTTGACCTGTAATGAAAAAGCAAACTGCTCCGGCACGATACCATTATTTAAGATAGAAATCTGATACGTTTTTGTTGGAAACAGCCAATTGGCAGCTTTATTGGAGCATGCTAATAAATCCGTTGCATTAGGCAAGATGAACTGACCTGCAAACCATTTATAAATCTGCTTGGCTATTCCGCCCTCGCTTCTGGTGCTATGGCTATGCGCGATTCTCATAGGAATTCCAGCCTTTTTGGCTGAACGGAGCACCCATCCACTCATTTTATCCATATGGGAATGTACAACCTTATAAACAGGGTTCGCCGCAAAAAACTGATCCAAAGCTTTCAGATATCCAAAATGACCAATATCACTAACATATGGAATCCGATGGATCACCCCTCCCAGCTCCACTATTTCTGCGTCAAAAACACCAACATTACAGGTCAGGAAATCAAATTGAACCTTCGAGCGATCTATATTGCGATACAAATTCATTAAGAGGGTTTCTGCACCGCCACGGTTCATATTCACCACTACATGCAAAATCCTTATTGGACCGCCCACTTCACCACCTCCAATTCGTCCATAAAGCTGGTATATATATCGCTCTTCTCCACCATTACTTTGTTAATAGAATACATGCTCTCAATTCTGCTGCGACCTGAGCTTCCAAGCTTCATCCTCAAATCCTCATTACCTGCAAGGGCTCTAATCTTGTCAGACATTCCCGCTAAGTCATTCGGACTCATGATCCAGCCGTTCTCATCATTGTGAATCAGTTCTCTATGCCCTCTATTATCCGTCGCTACAACCGGCAAACCACAGGACATAGCTTCCATAATATTAACCGGCAAGCCCTCACGGAGACTGGAGGCGACAGCAATATCACACATCGGCAGTATCCCATCAATGTCCGTTCTATAGCCAAGAAAATCAACCCTGTCTGCAACACCCAGTTTATTGGCAAGCTCATAGCTTTCATTAAAAAGAGGCCCCTTACCAGCCAGCAATAGCCGGGCATAAGGAACCTCTTGCTTTATAAGGGCAAGAGCCCTTATAAGAAGCTGTTGATTTTTATTCGCATTAAACTCTGCAGCATAGAACATAAGAAAATCTTCCGTTTTATAACCGTTTTTTTGCTTTAGCTCGGCTTTATAATCATCAGTCACCGGGCGAAATCGCATAGGATCGATCCCCACCCCATGAACCTTCTCAATTCGCCTCGCCTTAAACCCATGCTGTATGCATAATTTGTAATCTTCATCATTTATCGTTATCAGGCAATCGGTATAATGAGCCAACAATTTCTCAATTGGATAATACAAAGCCCAGTTAATAAGAGGGGCTCCCTTGCAAAAATGAAACCCGTGAGCCGTATAGATTACCTTGGTTCCTTGTTTTCTCGCTTGTCGTGCAGCCAAACGTGCAAGAGCTCCCCCCATTGGCGTATGACAATGAATGATCTCATATTCGTTTTTATCCATTATGGCTTTCAATTCACTATAAGCTTTAATATTTTCCTTGTTCAAAGGTGACCTTTGGATCGGTATGCTGTACTTCCTATCCGTATAGGGAAGCTCCAGATCACCGTTAGCAGCAACATGAACCTCCCAGCCCTGCTCTTTAAACCATTGCAGATAAGGCAGATGGAACGCTTTAAAATGAAAATCAACCGTTGCACAGAACAATACTTTTTTTGGCACCTCTATCACCCATTCGAAGTATTAACCCGTTAGTTACAGGCTTACTTAATTAATTCTTTATCCAAAACCTTAGCCAGATAATCGAGTAAACCGTACCTGATGTCTTCACGCTGCAAGGCGAATTCGATTGTAGTCTGTATAAAACCCATCTTTTCACCAACGTCATAACGAATACCATCGAACTCGTAAGCATATACCGCCTCATGCAGATTCAATGCCGCAATAGCATCGGTCAGCTGTATTTCTCCGCCTGCCCCTGGAGCTTGATTGCCCAGAATGTCAAAAATCCGTGGGCTAAGAATATAACGTCCCATAATCGCAAGATTGGATGGAGCGTCTTCCTTCCTCGGCTTTTCAACGAGATGGCTGACCCCATAGAAGCGATCCTCTATCCTGATTCCATCTACAATACCGTACCGGGATACCTCATCATCGGGTACATGCTTAACTCCAATCACTGATGAATGATATCGCTCATATTGCTCAATCATCTGCTTCAGACAAGGTTTCTCGGCCTTGACAATATCATCGCCTAATAAAACAGCAAACGGTTCATTGCCGATAAACTTCCGAGCGCACCAAATGGCATGCCCCAGTCCCTTGGCTTCCTTCTGGCGAATATAATGGATATCAACCATTTTGGATGACTTTTGTACCTCGTTTAGTAAATCAAACTTCCCTTTCTCGAATAAATTCTGCTCCAGCTCAAATGAGTTATCGAAATGATCCTCAATAGCCCTTTTTCCTTTCCCGGTCACGATAAGAATATCTTCAATCCCTGATTCCATTGCTTCTTCTACAATGTATTGAATAGTGGGCTTATCAACAATCGGCAGCATCTCCTTGGGCATTGCCTTTGTTGCGGGAAGAAATCTTGTGCCAAGCCCTGCTGCTGGTATGATCGCTTTTCTTACCTTCATAAATAGGACACTCCTTTTTTATATAAAAGCTTAGCTGATGGATACCAGCTTGGGTGACACGCTATGTTTATTGTTCGCTAAATTAAGTAATTTCTCTCTTAGCTTGGGCTTCTCTAAAGTTGAATACGTAGAGATGATTTCGGCAATCTCTTCCATATACAGATCCGCAGTTTTACCAATATAAATTTTGGGATGAACCTGCTGCTCATGAACCTCCCCCTTTTGCAGCAACTCCTCGAAGAGCTTTTCTCCCGGTCTCATTCCCGTAAATTCAATACCAATTTCCTCAATGGAATTGCCTGATAGTTTGATCAAGTTTTTGGCAAGATCAACAATTTTTACAGGTTCACCCATGTCGAGCACGAAAATCTCCCCGCCTTTTGCAAGTGAACCCGCTTGTATAACAAGCCTCGACGCTTCCGGAATCGTCATAAAGTAGCGAATCATATCCGGATGAGTAACCGTGACCGGTCCTCCCTTTTGAATTTGTCTCTTAAATAATGGAATTACGCTTCCACGACTGCCTAATACATTCCCGAACCGAACGGCAACAAACTTTGTAAAGCTTGTTTTGTCGAAGTTCTGAATGATCATTTCAGCCAGCCTTTTCGTGGCCCCCATAACACTTGTTGGATTTACTGCCTTATCCGTAGAGATCATCACGAATATTTCCACACCATGCCGGTTAGCTGCTTTTGCAAGATTCATCGTTCCAATCACATTGTTTTTCACAGCTTCCTCAGGATTTCGTTCCATCAGAGGCACATGTTTATGAGCCGCAGCATGGTATACAACTTGAGGCCGGTAGGTATTCATTATGGACATCATTTTATTAGCATCTTGTATGTCCGCAACTTCCGTTATAAATTTGATTTGTGTTTCCTGGAAAGTATCCTTCAGCTCCATTTCAATGGAATAAATGCTGTTCTCCCCGTGGCCAAGTAAAATTAATTTTTCAGGATTAAACTTGCATATTTGCCGGCATATTTCCGAACCAATGGATCCTCCAGCACCCGTAACCATAATCACTTTATTCGTGATATACCCGGAAATACTGTCAATATGCAGATCAACGGGTTCTCTCCCCAGCAAATCCTCAACCTGTACATCCCGGAATTGATTAACGGAAACTTTACCGGTTACCAGATCCTCCAGCATTGGAAGAATTTGCGCCTTGGCATTCGTTTTCGCACATTCCTGAAAAATTCGATTCAATTCTTTTTTATTAAGCGAAGGAATCGCAATGATGATGTTATCAATGTTCAACTCTTGAACGGCACTTTCAATTCGATTAATTCCACCAACTACCGGAATGCCCAATATATCTAAATTATGTTTTTTGACATTATCATCAATAAAAGCGGTGGGCAATAATTCAGTATCATTATTCGTAATCAATTGCCTTGCAACCATAGTGCCTGCAGCACCCGCTCCGACAATCAGCGTTCGTTTCTTGTTGTGTACTTTTTTAATGTAGATATCCCGAATCATTCTCCAACAAAAACGTGAGCCTCCGATTAGCAAAATATGCAGCAGCCACGTTACAACAAGAAGTCGCAAGTAAATCGCTTGAACCATAATCTCCTGTACAATAGCTACGGTAACAATTGAAAAGGTGACAGCTTTAAAAATCATTAATAACTCGGATATGCTTGCATACTCCCAAGCCTTTTTATATAGCTTATAAATGATGGAAAAAACATGGTGGCTAAGCAGGAGCATGATTGAACTAACTACTAAAGGCAACGTTATAACATGAAAAGTAGCATTCACCAAAAATTGACTGAAGAAAATTGCGGTTAACACAATAAGCGAATCCATTAAAATTAATAACGGTAGCCTCTGCCGGTACGCCAATACAATCACCCTTTCGATTGATGCTAATTTGGTATTTAGTCAAATATAAATTCAAAATGAAATGAAAAAATTAAAGTTCTTAACTATAAGGTCTTTTCTGGTAAAAAACCCTATAGTTAAGAACTTTAAAAAAGGGCATCCAACCCCACCTCACACCACACTTTCGACGACTCGCGTCTAAGGTATATTTCAACCCACAGCATGGTCGAGTACCTCCATTGATAACGATAAGGAGACATCACCGAATCATGATTGAAAACAGGCTAATGATTAAAATTCGTTATAGAGAACGATATATCAAAAAAAATTTGCCTTCTTTTATCCTATATCCATAATGTCTTAACCTGTTAATCATATACTTACTGTTATATATAGGTATAATAGTAAAATAGAACCAGTAATCTGTACCTTTATTGTAGTTCTTTATAAAGAACGTGTCAACACAAACTTTTGCTTTCTAGGGGCATATTCTCCGGATTTCTTGTAGCTTTGCAGCCATTTACACATAAAAAAAACGTCGGCAAGCCGACGGAACAGCAGCAAGCTGATTAGTAACAGTACCATCTTTCCCATATATCATACGACTCCAGGTTTTTATCATTCCAATCTTTAAAGTTCCATTTCCAGTGCCAATCGTTTTTGTCTTTATTGTTTCCCCAATAGTTATACAAATCATCGTTCCGTCCATGATTTCCTAACAATGATGAAATAAAAAGCTCAAAACTGCTTCTCTTGGCATCCGATGAATTGCTTCCGTTCGATGCTGCAAAAGCCGAAGTTGGTACCATTAATGCACCAATAATAAGAGTTAGAAAGATGATCCTTTTCAGATTATGCATTGCCCTGACCTCCTTCCCTATAAAAAGTGACAATTGTTCGTTATTAAGAATTATACCTTAGTTTTACTAGTTTGAGAACGGAAAATTCACGATAATCTCTTATTTTCTCATTAAAATGTATGGATAACCCTAGGTAGTGATCCAATTATTTCTCTGAGGCATAACATACGCTATATAAAATGGAAAAGAGGTGTGAAATTTATGATTGAGGTGAACGCTAATCTCGGTGATCTTAGTGACGTAGACCTAACTACCAAGCTTCCCTCTAATAATGATTCACTTACTTACGACAGTAAATCATCGAAGTGGATTCCCGTACCCGTTGGAGCCGGTGTAGTTTCCTCAGGTCCTGGTTCAACCTACACTATTGAATTGGACAGGTGGAAAATCAATAATGATGGAACCCATTCAGCTGGCACAACCAAAGGAATAAACGATGCTTTGGGATGGGCCAAAGCTCAAGGGTATAATCATGTATTTCTAAAAAACGGAACCTATGCTTTACAAGCGGATCCTTCAACGCTTAATTGCATAGTCCTTTACAGCAACTTTCATTTCGAAATGGAGAATGGCTGTGTACTAAAGCTTGATGCCAATTCATCCCCTTATTACAATATTTTTTTATTGAAGGGGCTAAGCAATACAAAACTTACCGGTGGAAAAATTATCGGGGACAGACCCTCCCACATTTATCAGATCGGTGTTAAATTCGTTAGAGGTGGGGTAAATCCTGATGGTTCCCTAAATGATGATCCCAATTTTATCCGCAGTGAAACCATCGACCGATATGCGAACCCTGGATTGTTAAGCAAGTTTCGACTATGGAGTATAGATGGAGTTACAGCATCAGGCTATAACTTTTATCAGTATAAGGATACGGTATCCAGCAGCACCTTCGTAAATTATCGAAATAATGGCTTGTTTGCACCATCGGCACCGACAGGTCGCGGATGGTTCGATGTCATTGACAAGGCAAATAAAATGGTGTTTACCATTAATATTGCTAGCTCTCCCTTGACTGATGAACAGCTGGCTCAAATCAATGCAAAAGTAGATAATGAGAGCTGGACGCATGAATGGGGGGAAGGCATAAGCATATCCGGTTCTAATTATGTTGAAATTAGCGACGTGGAAATATGCGATTGCACAGGGGACGCCATAATTACGACCATATTGGATCACAGGGAAGATCCTAGTCTATATACACAAGAAGAGATGGGTTCCCACATCTATATTCACGATTGTGATCTCCATAATTGCAGAAGGCAAGGAATTTCTCTTGCAGGCTCCAACGACACTTATATATACAACAATAATATTCACAATATTGGTCAAGCTGACGATGGAACCGTAGATGGAACGCAGCCCATGTTTGGCATCGATATTGAATCCATGTGGTCTGAAACCAATATTCCGACATGGCGACCTGAATTAAACCAGATTGGCTTCGAGCTCAACACCAGAATCTATGTTTATAACAATTATATCCACAGCAACCAAAATGGCCATTTTGTAAATGCTGACGGAATAAATGTAACCATAGAAGGCAATACCTTCGAGGGCTGGAACGTTGGCGGAATTACCTCCTATTCAGCTAACTGGTATGTGAAGTATTTGAACAACACCTTTATATCAACCGAGCTGATGGTTCAAGGAGATAATTTCGTAAATGGAGCGGATTGCAGAGGCGCTAACATTAAGCTGTTCGATATTTCAGGTGCATATATTCAGAACTGTCATATTCAGAATGGCACTTTTTATGGCTATGAGGCGAATGGATATTTTGGAACACCGGCCAAAGTTGATGTGCCGAGTGGAGTATTCACTTATACGGCTCCTCACGGAATGGGCAATGGCGCCAAAGTATGCTTCGAGCAATGGGTAGGAACGGTTCCCACAGGAATCAGTGTCGATAAACTGTACTATACCGTTAATGTTACCTCTACAAGCTTCCAGGTAGCTGAGAATAAGAGTGGAACTCCTGTTGCTATTAATGATGCGGGAGTGGGCGGATTCAATATAAGCCGCTATAATTACGGGCGTGTATATATATCGGATATCGTAGTAGAAAGAGACTGGCTTGACAGCACTACAACCGGAGAGACCCGATTCAATCTGACCTTATCTGGTGGCGTAGTGAAAAATGTTACGGCTAAAAATGCGGACATGACGGTTGTTGCAGTTGAAAATTATGTAGGCCGGCCTAATACACTTGACGGAATTACAGTTATTGAGGATACCGCTATCTTCGGAGCATGCATTTTAACTAATGGCACATTCATACGCACGAAAACAAAAGCCATGGGCGGGGACGTCTACTTCGGCCAAAACAATCCCCTCTTTTCACGGAAAGTTATCGCGAGCAACTGTATGTTCCAGAATGTGCAGGTACGGTTCGAGGGGAATGCGACCAACAACAACAGTACCTATTTGAATTGTCTCATCGATAAATCTGACAATAATTACTCCTCCGCACTTACCAGCAGCTATTTGGAAGATACGTCCATTGGCTTTCACTGGTTAACACAACCGAATTCGATGACAATTGCTAAATGTGTGTTCAAAAATGTAACAACTGCAACTAATGCCAGCACTTTAATGATCGATAACACAACTATATAGGCTATTCTTTTATATAACCATTCGGGGGGCTGGCAGTACCAGACCATATTCGGTGCCGCAGCTCCCTTCACATTAAGCTAACTTTGACTCATTTAGACCACAGATAACTTGGAGAAAATATCCATTATCATCGTTTTTGCTCTTCTCTTTTTGTACATTTTTTTCCCCAATTCATATAAATAATCGATGTCCTTATCTTTTATTGCATTTAAATACTCCTGTGAAAAATAGGCGACTGAACCTTCGTTAACCAAACATTCCCTTACACATTCATTCGACACATATTCGGTTATGGTATCTTTAATTTTAGTTTCACTCAGCTTGCTGTTGATGATGTTGCACAAACAAGTCCTGAACGTATTTAACAGCATAATACTAATACCATTATATTGCTTCTGTTTAGTATCTAAATAATATTCATTGATGACTTCCTTTTGTATTCGATAGCCATTAATCATATCATCAAACAAATAGGACATATATTTGCTTGTAGATCCACCCACTCTGTAATAATACAATGCTTGGTCAATTACCTTGACTCTATTCGTATGAACGAGTATCTCCAGGTTATAAAACAGGTCCTCCCCCAGAAAACATATACGATCCAAATACTTTCCGTTATTGATCAGCAGCTCCCTTTTATACAGCTTGCCGCATAATGACGATGGGAATGAATGCCCATAGAAATAGGAGGTCACGAGGTCTCTCATAATGGCATCCTTATTATAAAGCCTGTCTTCATAAAAATATTGGTTGTCATTTTTTCTTTTGATTAGCGCTCCTCGGCCTAAAACTTTATACATATTGCAAACTGAAATGTCTGCTGAGCTTTCCATACATTTATTATAGAGCACATCCACCGTATTTTTATCGAGCCAATCATCGGCATCTACAAACATAACGAATTCAGAGGTTGAAGCTTCTACCCCCGTTCTCCGAGCAGCAATACACCCCCCATTTTTCTTGTCAATAATAACTATCCGTCCATCTTCTTTCTGATATTTTCTGCATACCTCCAAGCTATTATCGGTTGAACCGTCATTTACTAACATCACTTCAATATCTATGAACGTTTGGCTTAGTATTGATTTAATGCATTTATCGAGCCTTTTTCCTTTTCCTGCATTATAGATAGGCACTACTACACTCACTTTGCTCAAAAGCAAGACCTCCCCAATACCACCTTGGTTATAAGTAATTTTTTATGAATTTGGTGAATTTAAAATAATTGTTTTTACCCATCGAAATTTTAAGTGCCCTAATAATCCAACCCGTTATTTTAATTCTTAATCGTCTTTTTTGAGGGAGCCATGAACCAGCAAAATGATGAATAACATGCGAATTGTAAGTAAGCTGCATTTCTCCTGTCATCCAGTTTTTGGGGCAAAAGTAATCACTCGGATAAATATGTACATCATCCTTTAAAATTTGCATATGGTTTCCTATTACTAAATTGTACTCATCCTTAGTGATGCTAGTTATAACGCTTGTATTGGTCGTTACGTCCATGCTGCCATTGCTTTTATAGAATACATGGTTTTTGTAAAATTCTAGAAGTCTGCCTACCCAAGGATGTCCTTTTGCACATCCCATAATGCCTGTTGGTATATATTCATTACTTTCAAAGCCTGAAAAAGCGGATGTATCCAGAAATTTATCCAGACTTTTTAACACCTCAACGTCCGTGTCCATGTATATACCGCCATGATAGTAAATAACGTGAAGTCTGACATAGTCCGTAACGAAGGCATATTTCCCGGCATCATAAGCCTGCTTACAGTAGAGGTTGACATTTACATCAAAGTTATCTTCATTCCACTCTATAATCTGATAGTCAGGCAAATGCTTTCTCCAGCTGCTAATACATTTATAAGCTTGTGACGGCTTTTTTCCACGGCCAAACCAGCAATAGTGTATGATTTTGGGAATAGGCGTTTCCAAATAAATGACCTCCATATTATTTTCTTCTGCGTCCCTGAACTGAAACTCATTGAACATCACCAGATAAATCTCGTCTTTGCATTCGCTTGATTCTCTTCTGGAAGTTACCCACAATAGTAAGAAATACTCCAAACAAATATTTAAACTCATCTGTACGATAGAACATGATTACATAAATCACGTTAGGTAAAACAATTCCGACCAGTGCCTTCAGCAATAAATATACTAGATGATCAGCCGCGATCATATTGCACAGCACGCTTGTAACCAGACATGTTCCCAAACCAACGGCGGCGAAGTAACCGTATCTAACAAAGTAACGCAGCAGCGGCTTGTGGAACACTTTTTTATAAACGTAATAAGGCGTAGTCCAGAACGGAACGGCTATAGCACTGATGAGTGTTCCGATGAAGACTCCTGGCAATCCTAATTTATGTACCAACCAAATTGAAAATCCAAGGTTAATTGCCGCTTGATATAACGGTACGTACCTATCTTCATGAAAAATACCTGCTGTTGTTTTTAATGTAGTAATAGCATTTCTCATGCCCCGCTCATAGAAAGTAATCATTAACACGACTAAAATCGTCTTCCCCATAATGAATGAGGAGCCGATCCATAATGAGATAAAGGGTTCAATAATGATATAAAGAAATATGGAGAAAAGAGAGTACAACCAAAAATTAAGCAGCCAATAAACCTTAAACAAACTATATATTTTTTCTTTATTTTCGTTGGCGACCAAGTTCCCTATACTGTGATATATATTGTTAAAAACTTGATTAATAAAGGTTCTGCATATATCGATCAACATATTATAGTTTGAATACAGTCCGACTGCCGTTACGCTCACAAATGAAGAGATAATGATGTTGTCTGTACCAAAGATCAGATAGGTACCTATATTTTGCAGCATAATGGCCTTAACATTTTTGATAATGTCTTTCTTGACGACAGCATCTAATGTAGCTACCAGCTTTTCCTTCAAGAATGGGTACATTCGATCAACTATTACGGATAAGATGACGCTGTTAATTATTGTAATCAGGCTTTCGACGATTAAATATAAAATATAATTTTGAGTCGTATTCAGGATCCATATTTTTAAGGATGTAGAGACAATCGCCGATACCGAAAAAAGCCCCGTTATAATATAGCTTTTCTGGCAAACATTGAGGAACGAGCTTTTATGCTGAAAGAAGTAGGGGGCCACGGTATTGATCAAAAAAATGAGATAAATCAGGTAAATCTGATCGACACTAGTATCTTTGACAAAATAGTTCAGAAATGGCATCATCGCGAGTCCCAGCACTAAAATGACTAGAGCTATGACCAAATACGCCTTTTTATACAGCTTCATGAGCGCCTTGATTTTCTCTTTGTCGTTTTCCGCCACCGGCTTGTAAAGGCTGTACACAATACTTGAACCAATACCTACCTCAGCCAAGGAAAGCATAGCCAAAATATTCGTGAACAGTCCATTTACCCCTAAATATTCAATACCAAGGCTATTAATAAACACTGTACGTGAAAAAAAGCTTAGCAGCGTAATAATGAGCTGACTGCCTAAGCCGGTGGAAATATTAAGAACAGAATGTTTTACTCTCATCGTTTCTCCGTACTCTCATTGATATTTATAAATCATAGCCAAAATCATTTTCTAATTCTTTTCTTATTGTATTCATCTGTTCTTGCGATTTATAAGGCCAATAAGTATCGTAGACAGGTTTATCAATTAAATTTTGCTTATGTCTATCCAAATAATCCGATGTTTTTCCAACGACTCTCGCCGGATTCCCTGCAACTACGCTATTGTCGGGAATATCCTTGGTAACAATCGAGCCAGCGGCAACCAAAACATCATTTCCAATCCTCACATTGCACAATACGACGCTATTCCATCCAATAAATACCCGATCCCCAATCTTAACCCTTCCAATCTTCGACTTGCCCAAATAATACTTAGTACTTGCATCATGAGCCAATATGGAGCTGTTCGTTATGGTTACATCATCGCCTATCTCAATGAGCCAGCAATGACCATAATCGATATGACTGTTAAAAAAGTTAAAATTTTTTCCAACCTTCAACCCTCTTTCCTTTAACACTTCGATTTCTGTTTTGGGAAACCATTTATTCCTAATTCGAGCTTTTACCGAAGTCACCAATCTTGCTATCAACTCAATCACCTACTCTAGATTATCTATTTTGATATAAATTTATTTGTCTGATACAGAAGCCCTGGGTAAAAGGAAGTATGTTAAACAACATGGAGTATACACCTATATCCTTCGTATCTCCCTGCGAGAAATCGACTTCTCCGTTCCGTCTGGTCACTCTCATCAAATATTGAATCGCTTTATCCGCACTTTCTAGACAAGGTGTTGCAATCTCCTCTATCTTGGCTGCATTTAACAAGAACCAGCCCAATGTCGCAGTAGTTGAAGAATCCGGCCTGCATTCACCCCTCGCAACCGTCCAGTTCCAATTGCCTTGATCCTGCTGAAACGCAATCGCTGCTTTGGCGAACCTCTTCACACTTTCCTCCATAACCGGTTTATATTCATGGTCTAAAGGCAGCTCATTCCATGCATCAATAAGGCCAATGGCGAACCAGCCAAGCCCTCTTCCCCACCCGTATAAGCCAAGTGGAGCTTTACTTTCGACTTGATAAGCATGGCTTGGAATATAATGCTGTTCCAGCATTCCGTATTCTTCGTACGCTTTAATTTGCTTGACAGCGAGCTCCACACATTCCTTCTTTTGATAGCGAATGCCGTAGGCAACTAAAAAAGGACAAATAAAACCAATAGTATCCACATATCTGTAGTTTTTCATAAATTTGCGATATTGTACGGTGCCTTCGTCTCCGATATGCTCTTGAATCATCTCCCAAGTGGAATCAAAGGCTTTTTTATAAAAATCGGGATTAATAAAGCCTAATGTAATTACGGCATAAGCAAGAATAGCTCCGTCTACTTCCTTAGGCAATTGGAGCCACTGCCCGGTCCGATCGAATTTTGAGCTCAAAAACTTCTTCAGCTCCCGTTCGACCTCCTGATCCTTATTCGTTTTTAAATACTCCGACAGACCTAGCAGCAAGGAGGCTTCTTGCCAATGCTGTATGGCGTGCTTCGTATAATTTCCCTTCAGCATATCGATGACAACCCATCGGGTATTGTCCGTCACCTTAATCTTAGGTGTTGTATTAAGCCACTTGGCGCCAATCCGAGTTATCGATTTATTCCATGCCTGTTTGTCCTGATACCTGCCAATATGAATTCGGTACAACCAATCTTTACCTAATGGAACCAGATCAATGAGAATAACCACACACACAATACCCAAAAGCAGAAGGCTTATGATTTGCATAACAAATAATCTTTCCTTTCTCGACTACTTGAATAACGCATATAATTTGTGAATCTCCGATTCCGTTCCCAGCTTTTCTTTGGATAAATTTGCTTTAAAATGCTCCCTTAACGGCTCATCGTCTATTAACGCTTTAATGCCTTCAAAAACCGATCTCGGATTCATTTCAACAATTAATCCATTCTCCTTATCATTGATTTGATCTTTGGCTGTATTAAAATTAGTTACAACTATGGGCTTATGCAATATTTTGGCTTCATCTACCGCTATAGACTTCCCTTCAAACCGCGAAGGCTGCACGTAAATATCGGCGGCTTTAATGTAAGGATATGGATTTTCCTTGTTTCCGAGCAAGTTGAAAATTCCTTGAAGGCCGTTATCCTCGATCAGCTGCTCAAGCTTGCCTCTCTCTTCACCTTCGCCAATTACATACCACTTTACATTGTAGCCATTCTGAACAAGCTCTCTGCAGGCTTCAATAGCAAGCGTAAAGCCTTTTTGATCATTGAGCCTGCCTACTGAAACCAATTTGATGGTATGATCGCTTATGTCCGTTTTTTCTAACGATAAATTATGGATGGCCGCAGGAGATACGATGTTGTACATAATTTTTACTTTGCGTTCATACATAGGAAATCTTTTTTTAAGAATATTACCGCATTCCTCAGATACCGTGACCAGATGATCCAATTGTTCGAAATAAGCTTGATCCAAGTACGGATCCATTCCAAGCTTGTCGTAGTCATTATGGATGAATCCTATTTTCTTGGTTGCTTTTACTTTATCAATGCAAAAATAGATGGGATTTTTCTCCAGATACCCCACAGCGATATCATAGCTTTGATCTATGTTTTTCAACGACTTCGATATGTATTTCCAAACCCTTTGCTGACATCGAACTCTCTTCTTTTCGGTTTTATAAATATAACCCGCACGAATTCTGGATAGAGCCATATTAACTCTGCCTCGTTTCAAGCAGTCTAACACGGCATGCTTTACAGGCATATCATAGTAACGGTACTCACGCTGTTCTTTCAACAAATTCACTTGGTCCGGAATTTTTCCCAGGAACAATCCTGTATGCTCGAACAAAAATAGATCAACCTCATATTCCGTATAATCCATCGTCTCTAATAAAGAGATAAGAGCCTTCTCTGCCCCGCCGCAGCTTAAATTATTAATAACAAAAAGCACTTTTTTCTTCATAGCTTCTCACCTGTTCAGAAGATTGTAGAACTTATGTATCTCTTCTTCCGTTCCTAATTTTAAACTCGCCAAGTTCAAGCTCAGCTTGCTTCTCAAGCTTGTATCATTAATCAGC
Source organism: Paenibacillus sp. GCM10027630 (assembly GCF_042676305.1). NCBI lineage: Bacteria > Bacillati > Bacillota > Bacilli > Caryophanales > Paenibacillaceae > Paenibacillus > Paenibacillus sp. GCM10027630. The sequence continues at coordinate 47,515 of NZ_JBHTGY010000095.1, forward strand.
TTCTCAATCCCTGCAGCCATAGCATCCGCATTCATATCGACAATGAGTCCATCCGTTCCATCATTAATCTGATCCTTCGCTGTATTGAAATTCGTAACTATAATCGGCTTGTGCAATATTTTGGCCTCATCGATAGCTATTGATTTTCCTTCAAATCTGGAGGTTTGAGCATAAATATCGGTTTGCTTCAAATAAGGGTAAGGATTCGTTTTTAAGCCCAGTAATTTAAAATGATTTTCCAATTGATTCTGCTCGATTAGCTGCGTCAGCTTTTCCCTTTCTTCGCCGTCGCCAATAATGTTCCACTTTATTTTGTAGCCACGATCAATCAGCTTCCTGCAAGCCTCAACCGCTATTTCAAAAGCTTTTTGATAATGCAGCCGACCGATGGAAAGAATGTTGAATTCATCATCCTTACGGTTGAATACATCGTTATTATCCTGATTGGCCATTTGATAGATCATCGTTGGCGAAACAATGTTATAAATAACCTTCACCTTATTTTCTTGATCGGGAAATCGTTTTTTGAGTATTTGGGCACATTCCTCTGATACCGTAACGATACTATCCATATGATCAAAATACTTGTGGTCAAATTGAGGATCCATACCGAGCTGATCATAATCAATATGCACCCAGCCTATTTTCTTGGCAGCATCTACCTTATCTACACAATAATAGCTTGCCGTCTTCTCCAGAAATCCAATGGCAACATCATATTTCTTCTCATTTTTAGTTAATGATTTAGCAAGGTATTTCCAATTGTACTGCTCTCTTTGGGAAACGTTAGAGATGTTTCTATGCCTCAAGGAAAACATCAACCGGTTATAGGCCAAGCTGACCTTTCCCTTCAGTAGAAGCTTCTTGACAGCTTGAAATAAAGGCAGAGTAAACAACTGAAAGTTTTCCGATATCGGGATAAGCCGCACTTCCTTCGGGATAAACTCCAGGAATAGGCCACTATGATACAATAAAAACAAGTCCACATTGTACAGAGTGTAATCGATCTTGCTCAGCAAGGTGACCAAGCTTTTCTCTCCACCGCCCGAGGTTAAGTTGGGCATAATAAACAGTAAATTTTTTTTCATCATATACCTCAATTTTTATTGAATTAGCTTATCTAAATACTCTACTGCTTTGTAGGACATTTTCTTAATATTAGGAATAGATTTTTGCAGCTTTCGTCTGATTTCCTTTTCCTCTCTTACCATTTCATCAAACTTGGATTTAAGCTTGCTGCTGTTCGATATTTCATCTATGCTTAATACCAATTTCTCTTCACCGAAAATATCTTTGGATATACCTTTGGACTTAACACTGTAGCCTAACACCATGGTTGGAACAAAGTTGGAGTAGGCTGCTATTGTCGCATGAGTTCGCGCACCTACAAAAAACCTCATTCGTGAGATATATCCCTTATATTGAATGGCATTTAAATGATTAGGCAAAAGAAGGACCCTGCTATTGGTTTTAAATTGCTCATAATAATTGTGAAGTATTTCATAGTCATTATTGCCGTCTTCCATAACATGTGGAGTCAGTGCGATCGTCATATTCGTAGTAGATAAAATATGGTTGATAAGGTCTTTAACCGCCGTTTGTGATTCCTTATTTCTTTTCCATACCAAGGGGCTAAAATTAAGACCTACCGTGTTCCCCGCCTGCCAGCCTTCCGGCAGCTCCAGCTCTTCCTTCTCCATGGTAAAAGCGGAATCCGCACAAAGCCTCACATTCTTTAAGCCTTTGCTTTTCAGCATAAGGTAGGTCAGGCTTTCACGCGCCAATATCAAATCAAACTGCTTAAGATCCTGAAGCTTCCTGTCCGACATGTCCTCTGGACCGATCGAGCACCCCCATAAGACAAGCTTTTTACCTTGGGCTTTCACCCGTCGATTGATCTCATACCAACCAGGCTGTTCTCCGTAGCAGTAATTATCCCCGCCTATCGATAAACATACATCCATGTTATGAATATGCTTAACAATATTGTTGTGGATTTTACCCAATGCATAAGTCTCGTCATTAAAAAGCTTCACTTTCACTGCAGAAAGTAACCACTCATACGAATATTTTTTAATCCCGCTAGCAGATCCATCGTAGATTCCATCGAGCTTGGAAATCATTTCATCGGTTTCAGGCTTCCCTGATGCCAGATAGACCTGAGCGCCATTTATTTTCTCTTTGATCAGACTCGTTGATGACCGTACAATAGCCTCACATCCTCTATTCAGGCTTCCGTCGTGCGCAAACATCATTATTTTCATTTCATCTGCCCCTTCCATCCCTGTTTCTAAGTCTGCTGTAAGCTGTAACGCAATATAATCCGACAGCAGATTGACTTCGGATCATGTCTGTTATTAATTTTTCATATCTCGCTGAAGTGCTGTAGCTTTCGCTGTAATAGACGGATAATGCATCTCTGACATATTTATTACTGATCATATTTTTGACATACGTATACCTTTGGTTGAAGCTGATCTCCTTGGACGGAATAAAATAAATATGAATGTACGACATTACGCTTCGTATAAGCTTGATGGACTTTAGCTGATAAAGCTTAACCCTATCGAGTTTACCTGTATGTATTTCTGGCAATTCCAGCTTGAACACTTCAAGCGCTCGTTCAAAATAATCCTTTTCCATCAAGTTTCTTGTTGCGCTTCCCGCTACTTCCCGGTAATAATAGCCTGAATAATCGATATATTTCATATTGAGGGCATAACTAAAAAAAAGCATGTTAAACATACCATCCTCGCCCAAAGCAACCTTCTCGGGAAAGGATAAGTTATGTTCTTTTATTATTTGTTGTCTGTAAATTTTATTACATGCGGTATTTAAATTATCCGTCTTGATGAAGTAGGGCAGCATCTCCTCTTCTATGTACGCTCGCGGAAGAACCACATTGTCAGGAAACAGATATTTGTAGCTTACCCTATGTCCATCTAGCTCACCTTCAAAATTGGAAATCACTACATCGCAATCGCCTTGTTTGGCCGCATTGTATAAGGTTTCATACATATCCGGTTTAATATAGTCGTCAGCATCTACGAATCCTGTATATTCTCCAGCAGCTATTTGCAGCCCCATATTCCTCGCTATGCTCACACCTTGATTTGCTTGATTGATCAGCTTAATTCTCGTGCTGCTGTTCCTATAGCTCTCGATAATTTGTCTGCTGTTATCCGTCGAACCATCATTGATAAATATGAATTCACATTCCTGCAGCGTCTGTTTCAATAGCGACTCTATACATTCGGAGATGTATGCATCCGCATTGTATACAGGAATTATTACACTGACCTTGTACATCGTTATATCACACCTTTGCTAAGCCTTACATCCTCCATGATTTCGTACAGCTTATCCAGCTCAAATGTATTGCTGTAGTCCTTATCTTTTATTCGATCCGTTAACTTTCTCCTTAATTCATCGTTTTCAACAAATTTCTGTATACCTTCAACAATTCCATCGACACTTAATTCACAAATGTACCCGTCCACACCATCTTCAACTTGACTTTTCGCTGTCGGGTAATTAGTTATCAGTATAGGCTTTCCTAATATTTGGGCCTCCGTAACAGTAACGGCTTTCCCCTCATATCTGGAAGGCTGCACATATAAATCACATGCCTGGATATATGGATACGGGTTGGTTTGCTTCCCCAACAGGATGAAGCTATCCTCCAATTTAAGCGTAGCTATTATTTGTTTCAGCTCATTCTCATACCCGCCATAACCAATGACATACCATTTAATATTCGTATACCCTTTAGCATGAAGCTTCTTCAAGGCCTCAACCGCCATATCAAAGCCTTTCACAAAGGACAATCGGCCCACAGATACAATATGAAAAGCCTCAGCTGTATTCTTAGGGATAGAGCTGGTCTCCGCAGCCATTTTTTTAATAAATGCAGGTGAAGTTATATTTTCCACCACTATCACTTTTTTTTCCAGGGAAGGATATACCGTCAGAAAGGCGCTGCTGCAAGCCTCCGAAACCGCCGCTATGGAATCAAACTTATTCCAAACATTCAAATCCAGTTTATTATCGATTTCCAGCTCACTGTAATCGGTATGAATCCAGGCAATTTTCTTATCCGCCGTTACTTTTTGAGCAATGAGGTCATGGGGCCATGCATAGCTGATGGCGAGATCATACTTCTGAGCGATTTTGGGCATCCAATAAGAGGTGTACTTGGAAACAAGCTGCATTTGAATATACCCGGAGCCTTCTTTCAAATTTCTGAACAAAGCTTTAATTTTGGCTATATATTTGCACATGACTCTTATGATCGAGGTCGAATAATGGCCTTCTTTAATACATTGAAGTATAGGCTTCCTATAAACCGTGTAGTTGTGGATTTGCGGCAGCACATGAACTTGCTTAGGTATTAGGCTCATGAAGTCACCTGCATGATTACAAATGAATAAATCGACCTTATACCTGTCATAATCAAAGCTTTCCAGCATGTTAATTAAGCTTCTTTCAATACCGCCAATTTCCATATCATAAACAGAAATTAAAATATTCTTCTTCATATTTTTCCCCTCTAGTTCATGTGGTGTTCTCCTTAGATAACCTCAGATAATGGTTGGGATACACCGTATGGTATGCATTTATTTTCTCTCTTGTTAAGAAAAAGCGTATTAGCGGGGACATTTCCCTTAACAACGCTCCCAGCTGCAATTACGGCATTATCCCCTATTGTGGTGTCCTTCAGAACAACTACATTGGAACCAATCCAAACATTCTCCCCAATTATGACCTCACCCATTATCAGGTGGCCATCTGCCGTATTTTTATAATTATGATCATGATCATTTATACACACGTTAGGAGCAATTTTGGTATTTCTGCCAATCCATACTTTATTCACACAATTAATGTTGCAGTTATCATTGATAAAAACCTTTTCCTCAATCGTGAGCTCCCCTTTAAAATCTACCCGGATGCTTGCATTTTTTCTTATAAAAACAAATTTCCCTATGTAGACTCTGGATTTCTTGTTAAAAATCTCAATTCTGCTATGGGCCTGAAGAGAGAATAAGGAGGATCGGATATTTTTGAAATACAGCAGCTTGAATAAGCAGCCTCTGACGAAGCCTATTACATGAGAAATATTCATAATTAAGGTTAAATAAACACCCCTTGTACGACATTCAGCCGCAAGTACCGACATTATTTTTTTCAATAGGTGTACCATGTTCATTCTCCTTAAAAAGCGGCATCTATATGTACTTCCTCAGTCTTGCAATATTGTCGCCACCAATAATTTTGGCTAATGCCAGCTTGACTCGGCTTTTCAATCTCGCTTTAGGCGGCAGCCAGCTTTTGTGAAAATGGTGCATAGCATAAGTGTCCGCAGTTATAAACTTTCTGCAGTTGATATAATCATAGGGAGAAAAGTAAGTTTGAGGATAAAATGCTGCTAAACCCTCTAATTCTTGATATTCTCCATTAGCTTTAACGCCTATGTTTTGAAGGATTTGGGTTATAATAGCCACATTCGTTAAGTCATCCTGTGTGCCATCATCCTTGATAAAAGCTTTTCGCTCATATGAATCTAAAAATGTCTTTATCAGTTGATTCCCTTTAGCCGCGCCTATCGTGCTTGTAGCCACATAATTCTCTTGCTCAAACCCCCAGAACGAATCATGATGCAATAAATCATCGAAGGGTTTGAATACCTCGACATCTGTATCCAGGTAAATTCCGCCAAAATGGTATAAGGCATATACTCTTACGTAATCACTGACAAATGCAAATTTCCTTGCTTCGTAAGCCTCTCTTACGTATGTAATAGAACTAATATCAAATTTATCTTCATTCCACTCGATGATTTCATAGTTCGATAAATTTTGCTTCCAGCTGTCCATACATCGTTTTACTATGTCAGGTTTTTCTTTCCCGCCAAACCAACAATAATGAAGAATTTTGTCGATTTTATCCTTACTCGCGTCCATAATAATGTCTCCTTCAGGAAGATTCTTGCTTTCTGTTTCCATTCTCAATACAATCGGCGCATTGTAATGCAACAGGAATATCTTTTTTATAGAAACCGGTTTTCATTATTCCGACAGCCAGTTTTTCATCAACCAACTTTTGGCATTTCATGCAATAAACCATTATCATGCCTAACATCACCACCTCATGATATACATACAGCCCCTCATCAATTCCTGACAGCTATCACCTTTTTTAGCATTGCAGGTACACCGGCTACCATAACATTATCGGGTACATTGCGAACAACAACCGCTCCTGCTGCAACAATAACATGACTGCCGATTCTAATATCATTAGCAATAGTCGAACCAACACATACCCAGCTGCATCGACCAATGTTTACTGTGCCGCTGACACGTGCTCCAGGAGAAACATGAATCCCATCCTCCAGAGTACAATCATGATCTATGCTTGCACACGTATTGATAATACAGCCTCTGCCTATAGTAGCATCTGTATTAATTACGGCCCCCGCCATTACGGCAGTGCCTTCACCTATGGAACTAAACTTGCTTACTATGCTTAACGGATGAATTAATGCAGGAATAATAAATCCGGAAATTCCGATCAGTTGCAGCCACATTAATCTTGTATGATTATGACCTATGGCTACAAAGGCATTATTGTAATCCTTGATATAAGAATCCAAATCTGTAAGCTTGCCAATCACAGGGAAACCCATCACTTCCTTGAGCTCGACCCTGTCATCCAGAAAAGCTATCCTCTCCCATTTACCCATCAATACAGCGATCTCGGCAATAACCTTACCAAGTCCCCCAGCACCAAGTATTAATAATCCCGACATCCTTTAACCACCTATTCTCAAATGTTACTGTTTGATTAAAGTTCTTAACTACAGGGTCTTTATCAAAAATCACATAGTTAAAAACTTTAAAGCAGGGCATCTAACCCTCCCTCACACCACACTACCGACGACTGGCGTCTAAGGTTTATTTCAACCCACAGCATGATCGAGTGCCTCCATCGATAATGGTTAGGAGACATCACCAAAATATAATTAACTCCATCATATGTCGTTCTATATATAGAACGATGATGCAAAAATTTTTTCCACTGAACTATATTTCGCTGCTTACAATCTTATATTAGTTCTTTATAGAGAACGTGTCAATACAATATTTCCCATCATTATCTTAAAGAAATGACTTTTGAATCCCTCATTTGATTTCCCAGTAAGCTTGAAAATAATCCTTCCTTTTCCTTCGCCAGTTGGTTAAACGCACCCTTTTGAATAATTTTCCCTTGATCCAATACAATTACTTGATCCGCATTACGAACAGTAGACAAACGGTGGGCTATCACGATAATGGTCATCGTTCCTCTAAGCTTATCCAGTGCACCTTGGATTTTTGTTTCATTCTCCGTATCAAGCGCACTTGTTGCTTCATCCAACACCAGAATGGCTGGCTTCCTTAATATGGCCCGAGCTAGAACAAGCCTCTGTCGTTCCCCTCCAGAAAGTCTTATTCCTCTATCTCCAATTAGAGTATCCATGCCGAATGGAAGTCTGCCTACAAATTCAGCCGCAGCAGCAAATTCCAACGCTTCCCACATTTGTGCTTCAGTTGCATCAGGTTCAATGATTTGCATGTTTTCTTTAATACTTCCATTAAATAAGAAGGGATCCTGTGGAATATAGCTGATGGATCTTCTTAACGATAATAAGTTATCCCGGTTGAGAGGTGCTCCATCTATTAAAACCATTCCGCTTTCCGGCTTCAATAACCCCATAATGATATCAATTAAAGTGCTTTTACCTGCACCCGAACGGCCTACGATAGCTGTCATGCAATTGGCCGGGATCTGTAAACTAATATCTTGGAGAGAGTAAGTGGCTACACTGGGATTATACCGAAAATGCACTTTACTGCATTCTAGCCCATGCTTAATTTGAATCGGCTTAACCTTATTGTTGCTGTGGTTTATATTCTCCAACTCTCTTGCACTATTACATTCCTTCTGTAAACCAATCAAAGCATTAAAGGCAGCGCTGCAAGAAGCAATCTCCTCCAAATTAGATTGTATGCTCGTAAATCTGGGCCATAGCCGGGAAAAGATGAGAATAATCAGTATCAGTTGTTCTAATTGGGAGTGAAACATAGTCACAGAGAAGAAAATAAAGCCGGCAACGATGATAGCCATGGAAATCTTATAAAAAAGCTGACTATTGGATTTTAATTTAAAATTTTCTATTCTTTCTTGTTCAATCTGGCGGCACCATGAAAGCAGCCAATGATAGCGGGATTCTTCCAGCATATTGCTTTTTATATCTTTAATTCCGTTAAAGTGTTCCGTAATTCCCGCAAGGTAGCTTTGCGATAGCTCGGATGTTTGATTTCCTAGAACATTGGATCTTTTAATGTATTTTCTGGAAAAGAGGGCAAGCAATAAACCACAGCCTAATACAAAAAGGGTTAAACTTGAAGAAAGCCAGAAAGCAATACCTATCTGGATGAATGTAAAAATCAGCGAAGCAATGAATTGCAGCAGCATACGCAGCCCGCCACCAACACGCCCTAGCTCTGTTGTTAATGAATTAATAAGATCGGATTTTCTCTTTTTGATAAAAAAATCCCAATTAGCCTGCAGCAATGAGCGATATGTTTCTAATCTTAAGTGGTTAAGAAAACCGGTATGGATCTTAACCTCTCGAATAGTAAGATTTCGCTGCAGCAGAGTTTGGCTTACAGCCAATAAGGTATATAAACCTAACACAAGAGGTAGCCCCCATGCCTTAGGGATGGTTTGCAGGAAGTCGAAAAGCCCCCAAATTGGATTGGCTCCAGCCGTTACATTTAGAAAGCCGCTCATACTAAGCAGAGGAAATAATAAAAAGATTCCTATACCCTCAAGTAAGCTGATAATAACCATACCTAAGAGATTTATGTAAAGAATGGTTCCTGCATAACGGTGTAATTTCTTTGTAAGATATAAGATATGCTTCATTTCCTTGAATCCTCCTAAAAGTTACGCTTTAGCGAAACTTTGCATCGCAAGCATTAACTGAACTTTCCTTAAGAAAGTTAACTTCGTAAGCCTTCTCTATGGTAATGCGTACTTCCTCGTCTTCCTCCAAGCCCATAGAATGGGACGCAGCGGAAAATACAAGAAATGAAATGCTTTGGGCAGCGGCAACGTTTGGGCATCCTCAGGATAAGGATAAAAAAAACTCATAACAAATAAAATTTTGTTTTGAAAAGACATCAGGGAAAATAGATGACGCTTGTGATAATCGGATACATGCTGCGGTACAGGAATCGTATGTAGATTGATCATTTCTTTCAAATAAAATATAGCATCCTGAGCCAGCCTCATGGAATTACTCGCTGCTAGCAGTGGCTTCATTTCTGTGATAATAGGAGTGTTCAGAAGCTGAGATGCAAGTATAATCGTTTGACCTCCTACATGCAGGCATTTATATTGCTGCATAAGGCAATTGATCTTTCCCCAATCAAGCTTTTGTTTCGCAATGCGATCCATATCGGCTAACCAACGAAGACGTGACCATCCGTGCCGCGCTCCATGAGAAGCAAGGTAAAAGAATAAGTCCTCTTTACCCAAGAAATAGACGGGGAAGCTCGTTAGCGGGCTCAGCCTTTTCCTTTCCCACAATTCATGAAAGCTCGGCTCCTTCGCAGGCCCTGGATTTAATCTCCAATGTATTTCAACGGTTACACCTTTGACTGGGTGAATAAAGGTGATATGATGATGCCTCCATCTCCAGTCATTCAAGATTGTAGAGAATTCCACAAGCTTGTCATAACCCAGCTTTAAGAGTAATTCTTCGGCGTTATCCAAATCATCTATTGGAATCAGAATGTCCAGATCTCTGGATGTTCGAAGAGATACATCCCCATAAAGATCTTGAGAAAGAATAGGGCCCTTCAGAACCAGTGATTGAATCTTATGTTCAGTAAATAGCTTGGATAGCTGTTCCATTTCCCCGCTTAGATGGAGCATCTGAAATGTACTTTTTTGATAGTCCATACGTAAAGCTTCGACAACACTAGAGGGGATCCAGCTCTTATCTGCCCCTTTTAACGTCGTATAAACAATAGGATGCACTCGATGATGCCTGGCTAATTGTAGAAATTGGCCCCAATCTATATCTTCAAACAACTTTTTATTGTTAAGAAGCACTTCTTCGTCATTTTCCATTTTCATAAGAAACAGCAGCAGCTTTAACTCTTTGGTGAGAACCGTCAAGTTGAGATTATAATTGTTAACCATCGTATTCTCCTTGATCTACTTATTAATTGCCTATCCTTCTGGCAAATGTACCCACAACTGTAAACCTCTCCATTCCTTCTACCCCTGTAACTATAAAGGAGCCACTGCGGAGCCATGCATGAGCAATCATTTTCCCTGACTCCTCCTTGGCCGTCCCTAGGTAAAGCGTGCTTTCTATCCCACGCCGCTGCAGCATTCTCATGCCTGCAAAAGCTCTAACTAAACATTTGCTGTCCCAAAAAGTATGATTGCTTATTGTATGAATCGCATAATGGACATTTTTTAGAGCATCCTTGTTCTTATCATTCGTTGCTTGGGGTGTTTCCTCCAAATGTGAGCCTAATGAAGGTGCAATCTTCTTGAATGGCTGATATACAAGATATCGCGCCCAGCCCAAATAAATAAATGCCTCAATAAATAGAAGCATTGTTCGCCAATCCAGCGAGAAAAATTTTCTTAGTTTTACCGCTAATCTCATATCTTTCACCACTCTTCAACCTTCAGAAGACTACCGGTTGACCTCATCTCCCAATTGGATTAAATTCTCTCTGCGTACTGTCTCTAAGAAAGAAATAACTTGCCCCTCACATGTAGCTTGGTCTACATCATACTCGGCTACCAAGGTTGAGACGAGTTGATTGACTGAAATAGGCTCCTTCATGAGATCCCATATAACTCCGCCCATTTCACCTAAATTGTAATATTTTCCGTTTTGAACACTCAGCATCACTTTTTCTCCACCCATGTTACTTACAATATTCCCACTGCCTTGTACAATGAGATCATCAAGCGAAATGCCTTGGTTTTTGATCATGATATATGCCTCCATCTAAGGTATCTTGAATGATAGCTGCTAATTGAGGAGCCGAAAAGCCAGATGCCGGTCGACTTAATTGGAATATTTCGATGTGATTAATAATAGTGGCGGAGGTATTAAAATGCCATTCCATTAAGCCCAACCCTGGAACAAGGAAATTACGATACGTATGACAGAAGAGAGTCTGAAAACGTTCGAGCTTGTCGATCTGACGGATACCAATCTTGGAATTCTCCGTTTTTACCAGCTCATAAATACCTGCAAGCGGTAAAGGCTCCATACAGTACTTAGAGGTTACCGGAACACAATATTTGCTTTCCCTGCCATATATAGATCGATATTGACTTGTTTCCATACCGAAATTACTTAAGCTTTCCTGCCATAGCTTTTGCTGAGGATAGGCCGGAGTAACATAAGGAATCTGGTCTGGTGAGAAGGAGATAGCTATTACATCATCAGTTAAAAGCTGAAAGCCTTGATTTAAGAATGTGGCTGCAAGTGTTGATTTGCCAGCACCTGATTCACCGGTAATGGCATATGCCTTCCCATCAATCGCGACTGCACTTCCATGTAAAGGCAATATTCTTCTTTGCATCAATAAAGCACCCATACATGTTCCAAGTAGGTATAAACGAACGATTTCTTCATCATAACCGGCCTTAGGTGTCACGATAATTTTATTGCCGCCATGAATGGAAAATAGAGCAATGTCAGGCACTTCAAACATGACCAGGTTTTCTCTAATTACAAACCTGCTAGATGGTGAGCATAACTCCTGCCAAAGCCTGGATACATCATCAACTTCTATATTAAGATCTGCTGCTTCGTTACTCTCTGGCTGAAGAGGTAATTCCGGCAAAGATATCTCACTGCGCAAAGTTAATCCAAAGGCTTTGTACACCACATTATTCATAGTATCCAGCAATAATCTCACTCCAAATAATTAACAAGTTTTTTAAAATAAAGCCCTTATACAAATTCATTTTGTATAAGGGCGACGGGCCATACGAATCTCATTTAAAACTAAGAGCCATGATGAGTGTTTGTTTGACCTTCTTCACCCAGAGCCTCATTATAGCCCTCATCGTATTTACCGATGTGTGCACTTGCCATGGTCTGATCAACATTAAGTACGTCCAACACTGGAGCTTGCCATTTTTTCTTTTCATTCATTAACATTTTATCACCTCCCCTCAAGTAACTTTTTTAAGAAACCTGTACAGAATTAAACAATACATCGATATTTGATAACCTGAATCGAACGAATATTCATGCTGTGGGCCTGACTTAAGCTTGTTAATGGCTTCCCTGAGAACCGGCATGTTAACTAGTTCGGCAACGGTTCGATCTGTGCTGATTTGTTCAAGCTCCTCTACAAATGCATTCCATTCGGGTGTCATCCGGTGAACGCAATCTGCTCCTTGTACCCCTCGTACACCTTGATTTAACCGAACTTTATCCGGCAGCCAATCTTTAGTCGATCTTCTGACTAATGCCCGATCCAAACCATTCTGTACATACTGCTCTTCCGGTACTGACAAGCAAAAGCGAATCACTCGTATATCATTGGTTGGATCACGTTTCCATAAAGAATAACGCAAGGATAATTTGGTACCCAATGTGCCTGTAGCATTCCACGGGTATATTTCTTCAAAATGTCTTTGTCTTGCTCTATAAATATTGTTATCAAAAGGAGCGCCTGTTGCATGAATTCCGTGCTCTTTAAGCCTATTTAAGACATCTGTTCTTTTGGCCAATTCAGAATTTATTAACATTGGAAGACGATACTGCTCCTCAGATGAGAACGTTGTACTAATGTTTGGGAATGCAAGCTTGCCGATGACTGGCAGCATTCTCAGCCTGTTCCCTCCCCTATGCTTGCTATATTGATTCAATTCCTGGTACAGGCGAATCCACTTCAGCTTCTTTAACAGAACTGCGTAATAATTCAATGCGGAACCCCAAGAAATACTTAAGTTCCCTCTACCACCGTTTAATAACACACCAACATCCTGTTCCTTAGCCTTTTCGAAAATACCCTTGATCCAATTGGAGTTTGCAAAAAACTTATAAGGCATTTCCATCGTTTCAAGCCAATCCGTAATTTCTGACAGAGGACTTGTTCCTGCAAAGTCCTCATAATGGTCGGTTATATTCCCGACATATTGCACCGTGGATTCTATATAAGGCCTTTCGTTAGCTACTAAGTACTTAGGCGTCCAATCTATGAAATCTTTGGCCGGTACGTAACTGAACGAATGCAATCGTTTATTCTCATTTTGCAGAGCTCTTGCTGCGAAGCTCACAACAGCACCCGAATCTAAACCGCCGCTTAGGTGTGCACCAACGTTCCGGTGAGTTCGCAGCCTTGCTGCTACTGCACTTTGAAATACATCACGAAATGCTTCTTCATACTCATGATTCGATTTCAGCTGTAAAGGCTCCCCCACTTTCAATATCACATATCTCGAAAGCTTCACTCTTCCCCCACTTACTGTGATGCTATGAGAAGGAGGTACTTGTTGTATATGGGCAAACACCGTTATAGATGTATCCACGGCTTCATTCATGCCAGGCACTGCCAGAAATTCCGCGAGCCAATGTTCATTAAGCTTTTTTTCGATGCCCGGTAAAGTAAACAAGGGTTGTATCAAGGTAGAGAAAGCAAATCGCTCATTATTCCAGTAATAATAGAGTGTTCGGCTTCCTGAAAAGTCTCTTGCTCCAAACAGTTGATTATTGCCTTCATCCCAAATCATAAATGCAAACTCGCCTACTAAATATTTAGGGGCATCTTCTCCCCACTTACGATAAGCAAGCAATATCAATTCACTGTCAGACATCTTTCTTCTCTTGGCATACTCTACTTGCAGTAATCCAAATAACTCATCTCGGTTATCGATTATCGCATCAGCAGTGATCGCAAGCCGCCTATCTGAATCATAATAAGGTAATCGTTCATCAAGCGATTCCGGCGTAATGCACTGAGCGTGGCAGCCAAGAAAGATATTATCCTTATACCAGGTATGCACATAATCAGCTGGGTATTTGTGAAAGGCCTTCATTAAATCGATACCTTGCTCTATCGGTATGGAGGCATGATTGAAATGATGTATCCCGGTTATTGCACTCATTGGTTCCTCCCAAGTTTACACTCAAGCCGTTCTTATCAGAGAACGATTCATTAAAAATAAAAAGCACTTCAACGTAATTTTATGTTTTCGGAAGGAGATTTTGCTTATGAAACCGTGTTTTTAAAGTTAACAATTTGTTCTTTATTGAGAACATTTTCAGAATACCATTTAACTTTTATACTGTCAACCATTCGTTCAACTATTTTTAAAAGCTAAGGTCGAAACAGTCCGTTCCGACCTTTTTTCCCTATTGCTTCAAGGTTTTTACCAGCCTTTTGGCTTCGCCAAACGGAGTTTCGATCGTTTCATAAATACGAGCGGTAAGCGGAAATTCAAACTGCTCCGTGCGCAGACTATTAAAGTTAACGGTTTGCCATCCACTAACAAGACGGCCGGTACTCGTGAAAGGAAGAGACTCCGAGCTCAATATTCTATCAAGAGAATCGACAAGCTCTATTTTCATTTTAGAAAAATTTTGATCCACAACGATATTATCTTGACGTTCAACTTCCAGCTCGAGCCTCAGCTTGTAGGAGTAAGTTAAATTCCCCGGTATAATTTGTGATCCAATGGTCCAATCTTTAAGATTCACATTGAAGGGATAGAAAACAAGCTTCGAATCAGAATCATTATTTTGAATTTTTGTACGAAAAGAAGCAATAGGAATGTTGAAAGGAGCAGCCTTTTGCCCATCCATAATTCTCATTCCCAGTCTGTCGCCTTTTTCAGAATTGGGTACGTTAAAGGAGTAGCTGATTATATAGCTTAGATTCGGTATCAAAGTTTGTGCAGCCGCATTTTGTCGGCTGCCGACATAGCTGAACCCGTCAGCGCTCATCAACTCCGCCTGGAAATTAGGGACAGGAAGCGGACTTTCACCGCTGTTGTTCAGTTTAAATTTGGCAATGACCGTTTTATAGCCATCCCCTTCGCTTTGATGCATGTGCAGCTCAACCAGAGAAACGCTTACCTCAGGTTGAATTAGACTATTTAACGGGTCAAAGCGGATAGGCATATTCGTATCATAGGCTTCCAATTGATCAATCCAGCCTAATGCAATGCCGTTATTGGGCAGTTGGATATTCAATCGGCCAATTGTGTAATTGATCTTGGTTTGATTGCTCCCGACAAACTCCTCTGGAGTAAGAACATTCAGGCTTTTCAAATCAATTTTGTTTTCTGTCGGAATGGCAAAATGAATATTTTTCTTTTCCCCTGGCTCAAGGGCAAGCGGCTCCACATCTATTCTCTTCCCCTTATATACCTTCGAATCCGTCTTTCCGTCCAGGCTAAAATCAGGTACGGTTTCCTTCATTTTACCCTTGTTTTCAGCAAGTAGAACTACAAGGGATACAGGTCCCTGCGTCGTATTTTGTTTAATTAGATTAACTGGGGTAAATACCAGAGAGGATGATAATATATCCACTGTAAAGGGCTCTTCCCACTTTTTAATAACTTCAGGATCAGTAAATACCGAGCTCGCGCCACGCCATTCATTAACGGATACAGGTATGGATAACATTAATTTCTCAATCTGAGGATACTCGAATTCATCCAGATCGACCCAAGAAAGCTCAGAGAGTGAAAAGACATCACTGCGTTCCACTGTGATCATGTAGCTTAACTCCACTTTTTCCTTAGGTTGAATAGCTACTGCGTTCGCTGCGCTTGGACGTAGAATGTATTCCACGCCATTATCCGTTTTCACTCTTACTTCATATTCAGGGACTCTAACCACTTTTGACCCATAATTATACAGACGTACGACTGCCCCAACTCTTGTTCCAACTGAAACGCGTTCATTAAGAATGCTTTTGACATCCACCTTGATATCATCCGTCAATTTGTACATTAAGGGTGTTATTGATTTCGAAGACTCACCTTGCGCTATAGCAGTAAAAGGAGCAGCCGCTGCCAGCAATAAGATTGAAATAATAAGTAAAGCCATATACTTTTTAAAGTTATTTTTCACGTGGCGTTCCTCCATTGTTATTTTTGCCCTTCTGAAGGAGCCGATTGTACTTTATCTTTATCTTTCAATTGATTTTGACCCGATATTATGAGCTGCTCTCCTTCTTTGATGCCGGATAGCACTTCCTGCAGCGGTTCGTTTATCCGGCCAAGCTGTACATTGCGCTTCTCAACAGTATCTCTGGCGAGTACAAATACAAAGTTGTCCTCCCCTTCTTTAACAACACTCTGGGTTGGAATTACAACAACTATTTGTTCTTGTTCCTCGGTAAGCTGAACACGTAATTTCATACCTGGTTTTAAGCCGGCATCCTTATTCGGTACCTCCAAATTTAATTCATATGCTTTGGTTTGCGGGTCAATAACAGGTGCCAGATAGCTTATTTCACCTTTATTTTTTTTGGATATTCCCGGTAAATAATAAGTTAATTCTTTTTTGCCACGCACATATTTGGTTGCATCCTCATTAAGCTGAGCTTTAATCTTTATCGGATCGAGCTTCTGAATTAATCCTACGCTTGAGCCGGTTGGCACCGTCATGCCAATATCTAACGGCATCTCAGTCAACGCGCCGCTTACCGGAGCCTTTACTTCCAAGTATTCCAACGCCTGCTCAGCCTGCTGAAGCTCTAATTGAGCTTCTTTAAGCTCTACTTCGGAAACTGGCGCTGGGTCGATCGTCACTGCCGTTTTTTGCTTTTGTTTGAGCAGATCCAAATCCATCTGGTTGTTTTTCAGCAGTGTTTGCGCTTGATTGACTTGCGCTTTAGTAGCCAGACCTTTATCGTAATCATTTTTCATTTTATTAAGGTTTCTCTTCTGGTCTTCAAGTCCTTGCTCCATTTTTAAGATGGAGTTGTAAAGTTCAAGCTTATTATTCTCTTGGGATTTTCTTGCCTGCTCCTGCTCTTTCTTCGCTCTAACCATCGAATCCTGCAAATTTTTGACCAACATAGTTGCTTTTTCTTTACGCAAATTGGCATCGGAAGACTTTAAACGAAGAATGACGTCCCCTGCTTGCACTAACTCACCGCGCTTCCTCACAATTTCATCCACGTCTCCACCTGTCTTGGCATTAACCACAACTTGAACGGAGGATAACACCTCTGCACTTAGCTCTACCGGGTCCCCGATTCTTTGCTTGGAAACTACGGCTGTCTTAACCGATTTAATTAATGGTCCTTGAGCACTTGTCTGATCCTGCGGGGCCAAAGTGCGTCCAGGCGTCAATACCTCCATAGCCGTACAACCAGCAATCATTACAAAGCTGAGCGCCATTACGCCAACCTTCATCACATTGCGTTGAACGATACGCGGCTTCAATCTTTTTTTCTTCATAAGGAATACCCTCTTTCATCAGGTAAGCATTTTATCAACTTTTAGACTAATATAGATAGGCTGCCGCATCTTTGCTGTTTAATTTGTTCAACACAACTCCGAGCAGATTTGCTTTCACATGTATAAGATCATCCCTCAATTTTTTGGCAACATCACGCTTAACCTTCCCGTATTCAACAACCAGCAGCACACCGTCACTAATTGCAGCCATAACTTTAGCATCAGTCAGAGTTAGAGCAGGGGAAGTATCGAATAAAACAATATCGTAGTTCTCCTTTAGTTCAGCGAGAAGCGTGTGCATTCGCGGTGATGCCAGCAATTCGGAAGGATTAGGGGGAATGTGTCCGGATAAGATGAGTGATAAATTCTCAATCGGAGTGTCCCTTATAATTTCATGGATATCGATCTGATTAGCCAGAAAGTTCGTAAGTCCTCTGCTATTATCGCTGTTAAACGCATGATGGAGAGCCGGCTTTCGCAAATCAGCATCTACCAGCATTACCTTTTTCCCAGCCTGCGCATAAGCTACCGCTAAATTAACAGCTGTCGACGTCTTACCTTCCCCCGGATTGGCCGAAGTGATGGTAATCGTTTTTACTACACGGTCAAATGCCGAAAATTCGATATTAATTCGTAACGTTCTATAAGCTTCAAAAATAGGGGATTCAGGATTGATTTGCATAATATCGCTTTTAGTTGTTGGTCGTAACATAAGGTGTATCACCTACCTGTTTTGGAGTTCTTTTTCTTTTGGCTGACTTAAACTCTTTTGGCTTGACTTTGGATACTACCGCTAGCGTAGACAATTCGAAAATTTGACGGATATCCTCTTTATTTTTAAGCGTATCATCCATGGCATCCAACAACAGCGCAACACCAATCCCTATTACTAAAGCCACCACGAAGCTGATCATAATGTATTGATTGGATTGCTTGTTCACAGGCCTGGGGTTATTTTGCATTTTGGCCTCATTTAGGATAGCTATGTTGTTTACTTTCATAATCTTGGGAATCTCTGTCTTAAAAACTTCAGAAACGGCATTGACAACCTTTGCCGCTTTTTCATAAGAGGAATATCGTGCAACAATAGTCATCAGCTGCGTACCATTTATTGCGTTAACATCCACAATGGAAATGAGCTGCTCCGCTGACATATTCAACTCCGGATACCGCTGCACCACTTTATCCATAATTGCAGGTGTTTTAATAATCTCCTTGTAAGTATCAATCAAGGCAATGTTAATCCCGATTGCTCCAAAATCAATTTGCTCCTTACCTACTTGATCCATCTCCAAAGTCTGATTCACAATCAATTTCGTTGACGCTTGATAAATCGGTTGATAGCTATTAGTGCTGTATATGGCTACTGTGATAGTTGTGATAAGTACGAACAATATAATAAGCCACAGTCGTTTCATAATAACCTTCAAGTATTCTCTAAGATCAATATCCATTATTTTCCTCCATCAAAAAGTTTTATTGGTTTAAAAGGGTTGTGCGCCACTGGCCGGAATTAGTAATCCGGGTCTTGGATACGTTCTGTAACATGGACACACCCTAAATTTATGATACTTTTTGTATCGTGTCAATATTTTTATTTTAAATTGTCGATATAACCATTACTCCGTCAAATATGTGATGAATTTAACATTTATTATTCAAAATATTGTTGACATGTTCTTTATAGTGAACGATAATGTATTTATAGTTAACTATATGCGTTATTAAAGTCCTTTTAAACATCCAGATAGGCTCCTGAGTTACTTGAACTAAATAAAAAAAGACTTACCCGCAGCAGCAGATAAATCTTCTCTTTATTTAAATTTGTTGTTTCGATACACTTTGGATCATGATCACTATTTTTCAACATTGTTATTGCTAATATCTGACTCCCGTATTTTGAGCTTGGCATTGACTAAAACATTATCTTCGATGGTATACGCTGGAGCTCCGATCCCTGAATAAATAGTTGAGATACCTTCTGATGGGACATTGGTTGTAATGGTATTGCTTTTAATAATGGCTTCTTGTACGGCTGATTTGTCTGCCCTTGTCCAATAGTCCCCTATCATTATTAAATAATCAGAAGCATTCTCCAGCTTATTAGACGTTACTGTATTATTTTCAAACTGGATCCTCTTGGCGTTTACAGCTTTTAATGCAAACCGTTTCTCCACCATATCGAAGGTAGAATTACTCACGAGCACATCTGCATTTTCATTAGAGACGAGCAGCCCTTCTTTTACTTTGAAGGTACAATCGTTAAATATATATGAGCCTGCATCATCTAAAGTTGCAACGCCAGTTCCACCTGACGAAGCTTCGATTTCACAATGATTATAGGTTCCTGGAGGCAAGTTCAAGCTGTCTGTTCCATACACCTTCAAATTATCGATGATGCTGCCTTCCGGCACATTCCCTGAGATACCGCCTCCATACATGGTGATATTGCTTAAATGTACAGGGTTGACCCATAAGGACATATCCGACTCGCTGTTATTGTTATACATAGTAATATTTGACGCCGTTATCCCGAATGGTACTGTGCTGCTTATAATAAACCTGGAATCGGTAAAGGTCATTCCATCAAAGCTTAAATTCGGTCCCTCCAAATGGGTAAAGGAATTGTTCATTTGATTGCCTTCAAACTTTACGTCATGATAGGCATAAATGCTCGATCCATCAAAATGATTATCCTTAATCAACGCTCCCTTAAACGGAGGTGATACTGCCAAACCAATCCTATTTTTAGAGCCTAAATAGTTCCCTTCCACGGTTGCATCCTGTCCATCATATAAAATAACATCGTAGACGGCATTATTATAAAAATGATTGTTTTTAATAAAAATATGGCTGTTTAAAAAACCATTTTCACCATATCCCGCTTCAACATCTATTCCCGCTTGAGGCGCCGTGCCTTTGATGTCATGCAGCTCATTATTGGAAATGGTAATATTATCTCCACCAGAGATCGTAATTCCTTGTCTGCGATTGAAAGCAAATTCGGAGTTCATTACAACAGCATTTCTCGTAACAGCCCTCTGCCAAAATTCGATGTACGCTCCAGGACTTGCTGATTGGTTAAAGACGGTATAAAAATAGTTGGCGCCATCAGGAATCTGCATGATTTGACGAACCTTTTGATCTTTTAAACGGGTTATAAAGGTACCACCTTCTTTGTAGAAGTAAATATCAAACGTATTGGAAAGCTTTTGATTATTTGAGAATTCAAATTCACGCTCTGTTTTAAATATCGGATGTTTAAAATCCAGCGCGCTTTTCAATCGAATCTTGGTAGAATCCGCTATAAACTCTCCCTTGTCATCTATCGAGCCTGACATAAAGCTATTTTCATACAGATCCTGAACCATCGTTCCATGCCCCCCAACGTATAAGCCATCGCCTATAAATTGTTCAGCCTTCACTCCATCAATAGTAAGATTTTTCGCTCCTTCCGTCGAGATCCCCACTCCCCCTTCATGAGTTCCCCCACTGGAGTAGTCATGAGAATCCTTGTCTCCCCTGTATATGCCTCCTTTTAAAGTCACATTGTCGGCTCCATAGCCAACATGTAACGTATGATAGCCCGTGAATCCGTTAGATTCTTTTTGGATAATAGCATTGTTGTCCAATTCAAACGTCATATTAGGAACCATATTAATACGAGCGCTTGAATCCACATACAGTTTAGGATCTTGCTTCTTGATAAGATACGTGCCTGCCGGTACCTTGAACGTTGTTTTCCCATTTTCATGGGCCCACTTCAAAGCATCATTCAAGCCTTGTGTCGTTTCCACAGGATGGGTGCCATCGTTGTAAATGCCCCAATCCGCCGGTATCAAATTGTAGACGGAGCTAGTCTGGTCGTTACTAACATTTTCAAGCACAGACAGAGAATGTACTCTTTCAAAAGGCATAAACAACGGAGCCGCCAGCATGTATACTAATAGAAGCAAAAATATTCGTTTCATCACCATTCACCTTTCCTAATCGATTATTTTCTACCATCGTCTCTCTCATTGTATAACACAGTCTCAAAAAATTTTGTCACAATGTAGAACAGACTTTAGTAGAATTATCTCTAGCATTAGAAGCGAATGATACGATCAAACTTCCAGCTTGCTCCATACTTTTTCAATATATAACGTATTTTATCTTTATAGCCCCCCGCAAATTCCCTTGAGATGCACACTTCGAAGGTCTCATCGTCAATAACATCATAATCATCAATTGTATAAAGAGTAAGCTCTGCTTTTCCTTTATTTTTCATTTCAATAATTTTAAACATCTCATCAGTTGTAAGCTCATTATCTATGCCATAGTGACTCGAAACATACATATCCTTTATGAATTGCTCTGTCAGCAAACTCTTAATTGTTGAAATACTGTTAAAGGCCCGCATATAGCTCTGGATGGTTTTAACAAGTCTGGGTTCGACTTTCATGTTCATTTTATCTTCATTAGAAGAACTTACCAGCAGCATTCCCCGATTAATATTAACGGCCATTAGAATAAGTACAAGTGCAAAAGCTATTTCAAATAAAGTGCCTACAATCAGCAACGGTTCATTGGAGCCTGCATCCTGTCTTTGAATCCATTTGTTAACATTATTAAGGCCAAAAAAGGTAAGATACAGGAATGGAATCAAGTATTTAATGTTTCTGCTTATCCGTTCGTCATAACGTTTAATTAGCTTACTGATATTGCCAAATGTACTCCCAAGTCCCCATATATTAATCAAGGGCATCATCCGTATGACAGCCCCCCATGGAGTGATTGGATAGAAACGGAAGCAGCGCCTTAAATCCCTATGTAATTGGAAAAGCCAAATTAAGAAAATGACAATTTCCATATAATAAAGCAGCCTGTTCGTAATAGAAAAATATTGATCCAGCGAAGCCAGGTGCTTCTCATACCAATGAAAGTTCACCATATAGAAGGAAGTAAAAAGACCCGAAATAACGGATAAACCGAAGCTCACCCACAAAAACATAGAAAAAATGATTGCGATCGAATTGGATTTTGTTGTAGGCAAACCGAAATACCTCCTGCTTTATCGTAAAGATCTTAGAAATTGAACAGCTTCATCCAATGTAGCTACAGGCACGATTTGAATCTTCATGTTTCTTTCCTTTACCACCTGCAAAGCTTCCTCCATATTGCTTAATCCGTTTTCACCTGATTTCCAATCACTGCTTGGCACAAAGAAATATTGCATCTTTTTACGTTCCGCGGAGATCACTTTATAACGGATCCCCCCGACAGGTCCCACTTGCATATTTTTATTTATCGTACCTGTACCCGCAAGCTTGAACCGTCCATTTCGGGAAAAATCCTCTTTATTCCATTCCTCCGTTAATCCAATAGCTACCATCAAGCCGAAGGAATCACCATAATACTTCTGAGATTTTTTAATGATTTCTTTCATTTTATCCATTGTCGCAATCTCTTGACCGTTTACACCTGCTGCATTTTTGGATGCAACATTAACCGCACTCCGTATCGTATTATCCCTAAGGTCTGCTTCATAATCCAGCTCTTCCTCCTGCTCCTCGATCTCCGATCCATCAACAGGATGAAATTCAATATTGTTACTGTATGTCCACATAAGCGAATATTTTTCATATAAATTTTTGGTGTATCCGCTCCTGACAAATGCAAAGTACACATTCCCTTTTATGCCAAGCTTATTCACGTGTACCAGATCACCGGATGTAATAAAGTTATTGTATACGGGAAGCGTTAAAATGAAGGAGGACAAGAACGGGATTAGTAATAGAAAAATACCAAACACCCATTCTTTTTTTACTGTTACGACAGCTTTCATAGGTATATATCTCCAATTAAGATTTGTTTAAACTTCACACTGTTAATATATTCTAGGTATGTCTTAAATCACCTGCCAGCTTTGTCTATGCAAAAAAACCGCGTACCACGCGGCGCTAAAATGTATTGGAATCCCTTAGGAGTATTTCACATCAACTTCATAAAACTGCTCATCCTTACTTTGCTTTCGAATATGTAATTGCAATATCCCATTCTTATAAATCGCTTTGCAGCTGGTAGGAATAACGGGGTGAGGGAGCCGGATCAATTGAAGCTTATCATGGTCATTCGCCTCCAGCTTTACTTGATTGACAGCTACATAGGTTTTGATGTTTCTAGCGTCTGTCAGGCTCGGAATATTAATCTTTATCAGGAGAGCATGTTCGGTCTCTGTAATTTCCGTATTATACTGTAACGTCCCCGCGGATTGGCTTAAGGGTGGAATGGATTGTTTCAATATATCATGCACGTATTGTTCAACCCATGTTGAACCATCGTTCTTTTCTTTGGATGGTTGGGGTAATCCCCCAAAGGAATCTTCAAATTTTTTCCAATCAAAAATAGAAAAAGGATTGTTGTTTTTATCCATACCGAATGATCTCCCTTTAACCATTAATGTAACCTTTAGGCTCATACCTTGTTTAAACGCTAGCCGTTGGCTGATCTACTAATGAACGCTCAAAAACATTGTTTACGCTAACTCCGTTTAACGTATTTACCAAATTCCCTGTATTCCCTCCGCCTTGCCCAGAAACTGTTTTGTTGCTGCTCGTTGGTGAAATGCTTAACGTATCCCCGAAATTCACCGTACCGCTATTGCTGTTTATATTTACAGACTGAACGATTGAAGGCAAATCAGCCCCCTCCCAACTGAAAACTCATATTCTAAGGCCTTTCTCTCAGTAAATGCCGGATATGCTTAATCCGTGACTCGGCATTCAATGTTTGGCTAGAACCGATATGGACAACGGATGAGGAGGACACCAGAAAAACAGATATTTTATGCACCACAATATTGGGTGATTCATTAATTCTTGTCATGGTCAAGTTTTCATTTATTTCAGGTGGCTCAAGGGGTATGGAGAAAATGGCATAATCACTAAAATCAAATTCGCTTTCAAGAAAAATAGCTTTCTCACGCTGTACAGCAATGACATAATTAAACGGGGCTATCGTCTCCGAGTCGCCAACTTCAAATACAGTAGCTTCACCTAAAGTGTTTACACTAATAATACCCACAGTCGATATCCGCTTGTTCAAAGCCTATGCCTCCTTCACCTATAGACTTCGATCGATGAATTCTTCACACTACAAAAGGAACCGTAACACCAATAATGACCTTCTCAGGAGGTGTATCGAAGGCGCTTATCAAGGAGATCGAACAAATGTCACCTACCATAAATGTCGATGAAATGCTTATATATGAAATTTCTATATAATCCACTACGACCCCTCCGTTAATTACGGTGAACTCCATTTAATTTTCATTCCCCTTTCGCGGCAAATTTCTTATAAAAGCTTCGAATGTTTTTTCAATGTCCCGTTTGACCTCTTCAATGATCGACTCCTGTGTATTGTCCGTTGGTTCCGGATGCTTCTGCAAATAATAGCGGATCCGTTGATCGATTTGTTTTTTCACGTCTTCCACAATAAATTTGCGATAAGGCTCATCCAAAGGATACTCATATTGATGTTCAAAAGCTTCAAGGGCACTATATGCACCGCTGCTCAAATAATCTTGGACCTGCTCCTGAATGCCATGGAACATTTGAGGGTTGTGCTGCTCTGTAACCTTGGGAGTATTCAGTGACTGACCTATAGAAAATTCCTCAATAGACGAATCCGACGCGTTTGGAGTTGGATTAAGACCTATGTTCAAAGTTCCCTCCAGCTTTTCTACCTTCAACAGATCAAACCGATATTCATTTCGGATTACAGGCGGCTGTGTACTGCTTTTCTTTAACTCGCCTATTGTTGCATCCATTTCTTGAATTTTATTATTCATTTGTTGTATTTGTTGGTTAAGATACTGCAGGCAATCATTCACTTGCTTCATATATCGCAACATATCCGGGCCCATATAGTGCATACCATTCAACCTTTCCCCGCAAAATCAACCATTTATTAAAATCTCGGCTCCGACAATGGGATAAAAGGAATGTTGGTTGCTCCCGCAGCCGGTGCGGCTTCTTTAAAGCCTCCCGTATTAAACAGCTGTGAAATAGGTCTAATAATACCCGCGCTGCCAATTTGAAGTACTGAAGAGTTCGAAATCCCTTCCACTTTAATGGTATGAATGTTAATGTTTTGGTGGATGAAAAAGTTCATTCTTTTTTATCCCCCTCTCGGATTCCTTGATCTTGCGGTACAACAAAATCTTGTTCAAAGGCTTCGGAATCGTACACATTGATAATACTAGGAGAATTGTTAACATTCAGCGTTTCACCAGAATTGAATGATCCTCCTCCTGCATATGTTTTAGTGTAGGTGGTTGGGGAAATAATGCCAACATCACCCACATTAAAAACACCGCTGACACTGACCACATTGATGGCACCTACAATTGCTGGCATACACGACATCCTTTATTAATAAAATGTCCTTATTGTATTTTATGACTGAAGTTTCTGTGTATTCATCGATTTATGAAAGGGAGTGCTGTTTAGAATGAAAATGACGGTAAACAACAAGTGTATTCATGTCGAAATTATCGATATTGGCGGGGTGGGTAGTTCGTCGGTAGTTTTAATCGGAGATGCCGAAGTCATCAGCAGCTTATCCTATTTTGATACACCTCCCGATTCTTTAGTTTATAATCCCAGTATTCCTTTGAGCCCGGTGAATCCCTTGGTAAGAGACAAAAGCTGATCTGCCATACATATAACCCATGAGCATTGTGTATCGCGGCAAAAGTAGTGTTTGTTACTTATTCCGAACTGCCAAGGATTGATTAGCCAGCAAACAAAAGCAGCGGCATCTCGGGACATCAACCTAAGTCCCGGGCTGCCGCTGCTTCACGTCTTTTACACTAAGCTGTGTTTCCTAAACTTTCTGAAGGTCATGAATAATCAATTTAGCCAAGCCTGAGATCATTCCCAAGTGAACTCCCTCATGAACAATAGCGAAATTGAACACTTCACCCGCAGTCTTGAACTCCAAGGGCCCCATTAGAAATGGACTGCGAAGCTCTTGACTTAGCACATGTGCCGGAACTTTTTCGATTGCATTAAATTGACGATTCAGCTGCTCCAGCAGTTCATCTTTTGAAGGTGGCGCAGTTACCCAGTCTGCTGGTTTCGTTCCAGTCATAAATATTGAGGAATAAATATCAGGTAATTCAAATTGATAGCCTTCGATATCGGTAAGGAACCAATTCATCATCGTAATCATATGCCCTATATTCCATCTTATGTTATTAGGAAATGCATCAGGTTGAATATCGTACCAATCCTCAGGGATTTGCTGTACGGATCCCAATACCAATTGACGAGCGCTTAATGCAGTTTGAATGATTGCTTGTGACATTGAACATTCCTCCTAATAGGATTGATCTGGTGCTTACAGGCCTATCCTAGCTCGAAAAGCACTGCCATAACCATACATTTCACTGCCATTTACTGCTGATTTGCCTATTATCCGAAAAAAAAATGATCGATTTCCTACGAATGTAAGAAGAATCGATCACTTGAATGCTGCTTTATTCGCTCACCTTTTACATATTCTTTAAAAGAAATAACTTGATTATACGCTCAAAAAATTTAATAATATGAAACAGGTCTTATTGACCTTTATCGTAAGATTAAGAATACAGCATTATTATACACCCGAGAAAGGTTGATTATTGACATCATGGAGTTATCACAACGTATTATTAAGGAACAAACAACCAAAGAACCATTTCCCCTCTCTATACTTTCTCTTACAGTTGGCGCCTTTGCAATCGGCATGACTGAATTTGTCATTATGGGTCTTCTGCCTAATGTCGCAGAGGATCTGCATGTCAGTATCTCATCCGCAGGACAACTCATTACGATGTATGCACTTGGAGTTGCAATCGGTGCTCCCATACTAACGGTCCTAACCCACCGAATTCCGCAAAAGAAGCTGTTATGTCTGCTTATGGTTTTATTTATTCTCGGTAACGGAATCTCTGTTGTTGCCCCAAGCTATGCTATTATGATGGGAGCACGCGTGATAACCGCTTTGACTCATGGGACATTCTTTGGAGTTGGGGCTGTTATCGCCTCGAATCTTGTACGCCCGGATAAGCGTGCCGGAGCCGTCTCTATTATGATGGCCGGTCTAACCATTGCAAATATAATCGGTGTTCCTCTCGGGACATTTATTGGTCAACATATGGGGTGGCGTTCCTCGTTTGGTGCAATTGCGATTATGGGAGTGATTGCATTGATCGGAATCCTTATCTTTATCCCGCAAATTCGCCAAGACAAGCCCGCGAGTATCGCTCGTCAGATTAGTGCACTAGTCAAGCCCAAGCTTCTACTATACCTTCTGATCGGAGCACTGGGCAACGCCGGCCTATTCGCCGTATTCACTTATATTACGCCGCTGCTTACGCAAATTACTGGTTTCGCCGAGCATAGCGTAACGTGGATTCTAATCTTATTCGGCTGTGGAGTGACCTTCGGCAACATCATCGGCGGGAAGCTTGCGGATTGGAAGCTGATGCCCTCCGTACTAGGACTTTACTTTATGATATGTGTCATCCTTACCCTTTTCACTTTTACCATTTATAGTCCAACAGCTGCTGTAATAACTATTTTTCTGTGGGGAGCTGCTTCCTTTGCTGTGTTTCCAGGACTTCAAGTAAGAGTAATGAGCCTGGCACAGGCAGCGCCAGCACTTGCCTCTACCTCTAGTCATTCAGCCGGTAATCTAGGAAATGCAGCCGGTGCTTTCATTGGGGGATGGGTTATCACTCATCTGTCTATAGCCTCCCTCCCTTGGGTCGGTGCAGTGCTAGTAGGTTTGGCTCTGATTTTGGGAATCGCTTGTTATATCACAGAACGCAAATCTGCTGCAGCATAATGCTTTTCAGTGTATAAAGCCCCGGCTTCGTGAAGAAGTCGGGGCTTTTTGTGTGCGTTTTTTGCTGGCGAACGGTGCCATGGAATAGCAGATATCATTTGCGATGAGGTTGATCTGGGTATAGGTGCAAGTGTAGTTCTTACCCGTAATCCGTAACAGCAAAAAAACATTTGGCCAATATTTTGTTCAATTGCTGAAGGTACAAAGAAAAGTATCCGGATAACAAGGTAAAGAAAGGGATACGAAAGATGGAACTTCAATCCGAATGTAAAGTTTAATGACAGCGCACACGACTTTAATCGAATTTATTCGATTCGAAGCCATTGCCTTCTCCCGAAAACCTGCATCTATACAGCCTTTGGGCCGGTATATCCGAAGCCTTATTGAATTCATGCAAATGTACATTTATTTTTTCATTCTTAGCTGAACCGGAGCGTTTTCCATGAAAATGGATGTACTTTTGCAGGTTTGTTCTCACTAGAGCAATTTCGGTAGAGAATAACTGCATGTTTGCAGGATTTTGTGAGGATTGGTGATGGTCGGAGGAGGGTCAAGCACTGATTTTGAGGTTGAGCCTAAATTACATTAGAATTTTATATTAAGTTACATAAGCCTCGATTCGGCAGCCACATTTCATTAATTCGTGTTGAAGTCATTGAGGGACAATTAAACAAAGAAGAGGACCGATGAACTCTAGCATATAGAACATCCCTTAGTGAATAACCAATCCAACGAAAAGGGAATCTTATACAAGAACAGACTTAAATGGGTAGGGAGTGAGCAAGAGATGGTAACCATGACAGCAGTGGGCAGCTCTAACACGCAAACTGGAACAGATCAAAAAACACTTGGCCAGTATTTGTTCGATTGCCTGAAGCTGGAGGGCATTACCGAAATTTTTGGCGTTGCCGGAGACTATAATTTTACACTTTTGGATACTCTGGAGCGGTATAACGGCATCCGGTTTATTAGTGGACGGAACGAATTGAACTCAGGTTATGCGGCGGATGGCTACGCAAGAATCAAAGGTCTGTCCGCTCTTATTACGACTTTCGGGGTCGGGGAGCTCAGTGCCTGCAATGCGATTGCAGGAGCTAACAGCGAGAATGTGCCGCTGATTCACATTGTGGGTGCGCCTCCCGAGAAGGCTCAAAAGGAACACAAGTTGATGCACCACACTCTAATGAATGGAAATTTCGATGTTTTCCACAAAGTGTATGAGCTGATTACGGCTTATACTGGGGTGCTGACACCGGAAAACGCCGAAATTGAAATTCCTGCCGCTATTCGCATTGCGAAGGAAAAGAAAAAGCCGGTATACCTGGTTGTGGCTGATGATTTAGTGACCAAGCCGATCATTGTCCGGAGAGAACCGGTACCACCGCGTCCAACGTCCAATCTGAAAACCCTTCAGGCAGCAACGGAACATGCCCGTCAGCTGCTGGAGCGTGCCCACCGGCCAGTCATTCTAGTTGATGTCAAAACAATGCGTTTCGGCCTAGAAACAGCGGTGCGGCATTTGGCCGACGCCATGAACGTACCTGTTGCGACAATGATGTTCGGAAAGGGGGCATTCGACGAAACCCATCCGAATTATATTGGGATGTACGGAGGCTCTTTCGGAAGCTCTGAAGTCCAAACCACGGTAGAACATGCAGACTGTGTCATTGCGGTAGGCATGGTATGGGCGGACAATAACACCGCGAACTTCACCGCCAAGCTGAACCCACTGGTGACCGTCGATATTCAACCGGACATGGTCAAGATTGGAGAAGCGGAATATCCGAATGTGATGGCAGCCGATATGCTGCTTTCGGTTCAGAAGGTTGGTTACAAAGGCCGAGGCTTGGCGGAAAAAGCGACATTCCCGTACGATCAAATCACCGGCGGTACCGATGAGCCGCTAACTGCGGCCATTTATTATCCTCGCTTTCAAAAGATGCTGAAAGAGGGGGATATTGTGATCGCCGAGACCGGTACATTTTACAACGGTATGTCGCAGGTGAGATTGCCGCGCAATGTAACGTATATTGCTCAGGGAGGCTGGGAGTCCATCGGTTATGCCACACCCTCGGCATACGGTGCCAGTATCGCTGCGCTCGACCGACGGGTGTTGTTATTTACAGGTGACGGCTCCTTGCAGTTGACAGCCCAAGAGATCAGCTCCATGCTTTATTATGAATGCAAACCCATTATTTTCATCTTGAACAACGATGGTTATACGATCGAGAAATATTTAAATGTCAAAACAGAGGAGCAGCAATATAACAAAATTCCGCGCTGGTCATACACTAAGCTTGCCGAAGCTTTTGGTGGCGATGCGTTTGCCGTGACTGTCCGGACCTATGGAGAGCTTGACCAAGCTATAACTCAAGCTGATAAGGAACGTGCCGGAAGACTCTGTATCATTGAAATGATCGCCGCGGATCCTATGGACGCACCTGAAAATATGCGCCGGATGCGCAACTATTTGGAGATGCAGGAGAAGCAGCGAAGCCAGAGTTAGAATCGACGGGTCCCAAATTAGCTGTTCTTACTTCCTAAACATGATAAGCATTCTCAAAATAAGCCCGATAAGCTCCCGTACCAAGCTTATCGGGCCTCATCTATTCCAATCCACTCCAGAATCTTTAATCGCTATTACCACTATAATTATCTATACCTTCGCGTTATCTTAGCCTTCAATAAACAGAGTTAGCCGCTTACTCATTTCTCATCATTTTCATCCACCTAGAAACTCCAAATACAATTTTCCTGTTGTTTGAGCATATTTATACTCCGAAGTAATTCTCATCAACTCGGCAAAGAGCAGGCTTTCTTAGAGCACCCGCACGAGCCCATAAGACGATCGATTAAAAGGAATCAAAATCTGATTGGGGTCATTCAATGTAAGGCAGTTTGTGGCCAGCAATGGTACACCAGAATGCTGCAGAGTCGACTCCAGCTTCTTCGAAGATGGACGCTATCGTTGAAGTCATGAAACCCGATCTACAGCCAAAGTGCTTTTCCCGGCTCATACGGCGCTTCCTTCTTTCACCTAAGCTCTTGTGATCATCGATATCGATTGCACAATTCGGCATACTCGCGAAACGGCGTCGAATAGACATGAAATTTTCCATATCCCGTTTCGAACGAATGATGCTTGGTCGCCAGCTTTTGATACAGACGGTTCGTATACACGTTATCGGCCGAAGTCGGAATTCTTACTTCTTGCACCTCTGGGTTCGCTTCTAGAATTTGTTCGGCCAACACTTGCAAGCCCCTTATGAATGTCCGGTTATTCTGAATCTCTTCCGAAAAACAGCTGTTGCCCAACACTGCGATTTCTTTATGCTCGTAACCAGCCTCCGCCAATCCAAGCACAAAGCTTCCAATTCCGACGACCTTGTCCCGTTCATTAACGATAATAGCGGCTCTTCCTTGCTGCATGTAATTTTTAACGTCTTTAAGCACAAGGCTCACAGGATAATTTGTGACGATCGAAGCTCGATGCTCAATATAAAAATCTGTAAATCTGCTCCATTGCCGTGTATTCGTGCATATTTCGAATCGGATCATGCTCTCGCCTCGCATCCAAATATATTGAATATTCAAAATATTTTTAATTTTCAAATAATATATTGGCAATTTAAACTTTATATTGTATAGTTACTAATAAAATAATAGAGGAGGTGAATACATATGGGCGCACCTGCATGCAATCCACCCTTGGCAGTAATAGATACCGACCGTTCAGGCGGGAATATGAAAAATTAATCATGAACCGACATAGCTAGAAAGCGAGGTGAACAGACATGGGAGATGCAGGATGCCAAAACGGAAATATTACTTTAACTCGCCCAACCCCACCTCCGAGGCAGTAGATGGGACCGAAACCGGCTGCTAAAGCCGGTTTTTTTATAATAAGGGCTTCGAATAGAAGCTTTTCTTATAAATATGCCCTCGTCGTGGCCATTTATTTCATTGCTATTAGCTTATGCCGTTCAACATATTGGCTTAGCCGGTCGGGCGTCGTGACGTAAAAGCTCAGCATGCCGCACGGATGCATCTCCGTCTTGCTCTCCGTTGCCATTTTGCAAAATAATCTTCTATGAGCGTTGGTCGGCGTGCAATAAAATCCGATCTCAACGATCGGTTCGTGCAGTTCTTTTTCACGCTCCACCAAAGCATCCATAGCTCCAAGGAGTGTTACACCTCTGCGAAAAATGGCCTCAAGATAGAGTAGTTGAACTTCGATTCGGGTCCGATCCGCTGAACCATCTTCCTTGGTCCAAAAAGTGTACACAAGAACGCCACGAACCTTACCGACACCGTCCAAGGCAATCATGAAACCCTGATCGTAAATAGCGGTATCTAGCGACGCCATGACTGTACTCCACTTATAGGGGACGCCAAGATCCTCGGCATATCTGCACAAAAATCGGACCCCGTCCTCTTTCGACTGCTCCGATTCAGCGATTATCCATTGCAGCATTAATCCTCTCTCCTTCATATTCTCGTCAACCGATCCTTTGAACCGTTTGAGCTGCACATAATAGGCATTAGTCAGCGCGAGCTAACGATATTTGAGCATCCGGTACGGTACGATTAACAAGAAACGATCCGCCCAGCGCGTTCAGCGTAAGCTTCTACTCTATCGTGAGATGTCCAACTAGGAATTGTCCATAAATCGATGAGATTCCGGCTGCATGTGCTTAAACAAAAAATGTAAGCAGGTAATCAAACAGCAACTTACCACCCAATCTGGCTTTTGTTACAATCGCTGGACATAACATCTTAGCCAGTCTCCTTAAACGAAAGCATGCAAAATCATAGCTTACTATTTTATTTAACATTAACGGATGAAACTACTTAAGGAACTGAAAAGAAAGCGCTTCATGTAAGGTTTTGTCAAGATATTTTGAACAAAGGGCCAAAAAAATAGTCGAACACGATGACCACTGACCGCATCGCTGCCAGCGATGCGCTCTCCCAAAGTGGATAGTTTCACTACCCAAGTGTTACTGAAATCTCCATCTATATTTCCATTAAAAAGGGTTATCCCTCAAGCAGCCTTTTCGACTACTTTCAGGATAACCCTCTTCTAGCTCTCCAAATGATTTATACGTTACTTGCTCTTTTGGGCCAGTAAGTTCAGCAGAACGGTTACTGCCTCGGCTCTCGTTGTTGAGTCCGTAGGACCGAATTCGTTGGCACCTTTGCCTTCTACAAGTTTTTGTTTCTTCATGGCTGCTACTGCACCTTTCGACCATGCCGGAACATCCTTGTCGTCCGCGAAGCCGGTTACCGTGTTCGCTTCGACAGTCAGACCCAATGCGTTAGCGAGCATCACGGCCATCTCTGCACGTGTAATTTCTGCATCTGGACGGAAGTTCCCATCCTCATAGCCCTTAATAATACCTGCTTGGAACGCTTGCGCGACTGCTTTCTGCGCCCAGATTCCAATCTTCGCTGTATCTGTGAAAGTCAGCGCCGCTCCTTCTCCTTGCGGCTTCAGCGTGTTCATCAGCATCACAGCAAATTCCGCGCGTGTCACCGTATGATTTGGCTTAAATGTCCCATCTGGATAGCCACTTACAATTCCGCTGCTCACTGCTTGCTTGATATTAGCCTCTGCCCAATGGCCAGCAATATCGTTTAAATCAACAGCCGGTGTTGACTTACCTGTCACTTTGTCTACAGCGAATACCGCATATTTCGTAAAGTGATTTACCTCTACGGAAATCTGTTTTCCGTTGATCTTGCTGCCTGTGACTTCTACCCATACTTTCTTCGCTTCATCATAGTAGAAGACAGCCGCCGTTTGGTTATTTTTCAAGCTTGCCGGATCGAAAGTGAAGTTCAGTGTGACCGGATTACTGAAGTTCTCTGAGAAGTTTTTCAGAATCTCAAATACCTGGCTGACCAGAACCTCTTTATTTGTAAGAAGCTTTTGGGTATCTACCACTTTGTCTATCGTTAATTTCAGTTCCTTATCTGTTGCGTTGGGCGGAATAGAAACCACAATTTCTTTACCTAAACTAACTTCGCCCGTCTTGCCTGCGGGAAGCGTTAGCTTACCTTCCGTTGCAGTCACTTTGGTGTCGATTGGAGTTGAACTGCCACCACCTCCACTACTACTTGATCTACTACCACTGAATATACGGTTCACTGTTACATTGTAGGTCTTCGTTGTGCCGTTCTGTGCTGTCACTACAATGGTGATCGTA
This sequence comes from Paenibacillus sp. GCM10027630, assembly GCF_042676305.1. NCBI lineage: Bacteria > Bacillati > Bacillota > Bacilli > Caryophanales > Paenibacillaceae > Paenibacillus > Paenibacillus sp. GCM10027630. The sequence continues at coordinate 82,116 of NZ_JBHTGY010000095.1, forward strand.
TTGCTTCCCATATTTAGATTAATCGCTCCGCTTGCTTGACCACTTATGACTGAAGTTCCGTTCACCGTCATCGTGGCATTACTATCGTAAACACTTGCGGTTACAGTAACGCTCGATACGCCGTTAGCTACATTTGATGTATAGCTCGTTGTACCGGTTGCAAATGCGGGGCTTAGGGCACCACTTGATAAGTTCAAAGAACTCAAATCAGTGTTGCTGCTTGCTGCTGGAGCGCGATTCACTGTGACACTATAGGTCTTCGTTGTGCCGTTCTGTGCTGTCACTACGATGGTAATTGTGTTGTTGCCTACATTCAAATTGATTACATTGCTTGCCTCACCACTTATGACTGGATTTCCGTTCACAGTCATCGTGGCATTACTACTGTATACACTACCCGTTACAGTAAGGCTCGAGACACCATTAGCTACACTGGAAGTATAAGCCGTTGTACCGGTTGCAAATGCAGGACTTAGGGCGCCGCTCGACAGCGTCAAAGAGCTCAAGTCTGCGTTGCTGCTTGCTGGAGCACGATTCACTGTCACATTATACGTCTTCGTTGTACCGTTCTGTGCTGTCACTATAATTGGGATAACGTTACTACCCACAGTCAAGTTAATAGCTGCGCTTGCCTGTCCTGATGTGGTCGCAGTTCCGTTCACAGTCATCGCAGCGTTACTATCATAAACATTTGCCGTTATGGTAACACTCGAAACATTATTAGACACATTGGAAGTGTAGCTCGTTGTACCGGACGCAAATGCAGGACTCAGGGTGCCGCTCGACAACGCCAGTGAGTTCAAGTCTGCGTTGCTGGATACTGTTGGAGCGTGATATACGTTTATAGATTTAAACTGAACAACGGTGTATGGAACATAATTTACATTGCCGTTTGTGGCAGTTTGATCGTAGTTACCAGCTTTAAAGTAGTAAAGATGATTAGGTGGTATAACTTGGCTAGGGCTGGCTGTTTTCCCATAAAATATCAAGTCGCCGTTTATATAAATTGACAGCACACTATCATTAAGGGTCATTCTATAAGTGAAATACTGATTTAATGGAATTTTAATTGGAATATACTGATATCCTATTGAGTTTATACCACTTGGTTCATAAAGTATGCGAATATTGCTATTGGGACGAGCAGGGTCATATCCATATTCAAGCTCGCACAAGGTTGTTACACTTGGATCAAAAACTTGCCCAATGGTAGTCCAACCTACACCGTTTAAAGTTCCAAGAGCTGTAACGGCAACGGTGCTAGACATAATGTTAGCCCCTGCAGGCAGCCAACCTGCATCTTTTCCTGCTACAGGATCATATTCCCTTAGCTCACTGCGAGGATGGGCTGAACCGGATGTGGTACCACCGACAGCGGTGTCCATAAAGACTTGGCTTCCATCTGCCCCAATGTAGAAATAGGGATCGGCATAGCCATCTTGTAAGGTTTGCGATGTTTGGCCTGCCCCTCCAGGGAGTGGCTCCTGCAAAGTCCAATAGCGATAATCAATGTTGGCAGCAGGGGGCTTGCCCGATAGGGTAAGCATATATGTTTGAGGATTCCCTTGATTAAAGTTAAAGGTAAAAGCGTGAACCCCAAGACTAAGTGTGTTCAAGTAACTTTGATTGAAGGTAACGGTATTGCCTGAAACGACATAAGCCGATAAAGGTAAGACAGTTGTACCATCACCAATGTTTGTAAAATTGTTGCCATTGAGATTCATTGTTGTTGATATTGTAGAAGGCGACAATGGAATATATGCAGCACCTTGAGGCGAAAGAGAAGAATCGGCCGCTGCTGCTACTGTTAGTACATAGGGAAGAGATGACGTCCCGTGACTTGAAGAAAAATTAAAACTTAAATTATAGCTTCCATTAAGACTGCTTAAGTAAGTCTTTGAAAATGTAACAACATTGCTGTTTGTATCAAAGGTATAATCCGTTCCTTGCACAAGCGTGTACGAACCATTGGTAATGTTTGTAAAGCTTGTCGAAGTGTCAAGGTTAATTTGAGTGGATACTGTATTTTGCAATGTTTTATAAAAGCTTCCTGATGAAGATGAAAGAGTGACCGGAGGTAGTATTTGCAAAAGTCCAATACCCAGTTGACCGGTAGCAGAAGTCTTTAAAGTATAATTAATCAAAATATAGCGCGCTTTTATTGGAGCCGTAAAAGTTAAGTTTGATGTGTAATAACTACTAGGATCAGCAGGATCGATCCTGCTCCAACTGTAGGTAGCATTAGTAACTGTACCGGTTGCAATATTGGTAGGTACAACTGCAGCGCTAGTCCATCCGTTAGCTGTTGGTGAAAAAGTTATCGGGTTATTGGAAGGACTGGTAGAAAGCTTATTCCAGGGGGAAGTAAGCGGAGTCTCATCATTTGAGTAACTTACTTCATACTGGGAACTACGGGCTATGGTATTTACATCGTTAGCAGTAGTGTGAAAGTTCAAACCTTCTATATTGCTTGAAGAACCAAGGTCGATGGATACCCATAAATTATTTGGACTACCGCCTGTGATTGCCGTGTAGACACCATTAGCTCCAAGTGTCCAAGTCACTGAATTACCGATGTTTACTGCTGATCTAGTACCATTTTGCGAGCTAGCCTTAATGTTACCGTTAAATGTCAAAGTAGAGGGCAGTAAGTTGGTTACGGCTGCGTAAGCTACAGATGACGGTAGGGTTGGAAACATCGAAAAAACAAGTGCAATGACAAGAATAAGACCAAGAATAGATTTTGAATTTCGTTTTAACATAAAAGAATCACCTCACAGAAGTTTAGTAACCGCTTTCAAAAACAGTTGTACTAGCCCTAATAAATCACTTTTGTTACCGTACGAGCCACGAGCCACAACTGCCTAGCCTTACAGCCGATCTCCCCCCCAGATATAGTGCTTTTTTTATGAACTTGCTTTAAAGCTTGTACTGTTTGACGTGCTCAGTGCAATGTCGGTTTTACTTGATGCTGCACCAGCAACCCGTGGCTGCACAAAGCCTAGCCCCTTAATTAAAGAGTGAATATCACGAGAAGTATTATTTTATAGTCTCACTCCTATTAAAAATCACTTGTGTTTCCATAATGGCCCAGAACCTCACTTCCTTAGTGATGCTCACCCCTAAATCTTTTTAAAAGCGTTTTACTACATTAACATAAATTTAATGGTTTCAGTATCGCTATAAAATGAAAAAATATCGCTAGATTACGAATGAAAACAAGGAACTAACAATAGCCCAGAATTATCAATGATCAGGGTATTGGTCAGCCTCCTTCGCAGCCGCTCGCTTGGATTTAGACATCCTAAACGCGTCTTCCAAAATGACCACTACTTGCCAACCCTTAATTGCAATGACTTCTTGAAGATAGAAGAAAATGCCTAGCTCCACATGGATCAAAATCCCCCTTCGACAGAGCCAAAAGCTTTCAAGGGCCGATTATCTTTGAAAGCTTTGTTGATCCTCCACTCTGTGATAAGCTGTTTTGAGAGGACCAACCTTTGGGGTTCATCCCCAGGCTCAATAAAAAAACCAACCATGGTAGCTGAGCTATGCCCCCGTGTTATTTTGTTTTACTTTTCGAATATTAAACACAAATAAGGCTTACAACTGCAGGATCTGTGGCTCCGATTAACAGGAAACCGACAGATCCAATTGAAGATCATCAAAGAGCCAGGCTTCGATGCACCTTCAGCCGCCGTAAGCGCTACTCACAAATCCTTGCTTAAACGTTCATCCGGACATTAGAGCAAATCTTCAATACGCTCTATTTTATGCGTTGCGTAATTAAACGTCTTTCCTTCCAGCAGGCCAACCAAGGTGTTCGTCACACGAATCTCGATTAGGTTCTCACCATTCTGCAAAACCGAACTGCTTCCTTCCCAAGAATAAGGTGTCCAAGAGCGGACCCCGAGCGGCTGACCGTTGACCAATACCTCAGCGCAATCATGGAAATGCGTATCCCAATCTCGGAATGAAAGTACGAAAGTCTCTGTATCCGGCAGTTCCGTAATCGTTTCGGTCCGTTTGTAGCACAAGGTTCCTGCATAGTAGGGATACCCTTTCACCAGACCGCCCTTCAACCCGGAAGTCTGCTCTACCTTCCTTGTTAGAACGATTTGCTTGTCTTTATCGTGGCTGACTCCGAAATCCCCTTCCAAATGAATGGCCTCGACTAAACCGTCCCAATCACATTGAATATCTACCTCAACGGTAATTTCGTTAGCGCCCGGCTTCAGGTATTCCCGAATGTCGGCCCCAATGTTCAAGTAGTCGTACAGATAGTACGGCGCGCAGCTTTCGGAGGTAACTATGCCATCGTTAACGCGAATCCGCCATTCACCCGAAATCGCTCCCTTGTCCATGACAAGCAGGCATTCCGAAGGAAGTTCTTCTACTTGAAAGGACACCCGGTAAATGCTTTTCAGCGGATATGCAATACGTGTCTTCAAGGGAGTACCGAAATGTTGGCTCATGACAACCGGAATTCCGGCAAAAGCCGCCAGATCGGAACATTGATCGATAAACGTCTTGACCGGAACCTTCGCTTCCTTTCCGTTGGTGAATAACCGGGACTCACCCTGTTGGCTCCGGATATCAATCGAAAAGGTATCAAATCTTACCATATTGTTTCGTTCCGGACGGAGCTGCCATGGGCCCTCCACAGACATTTCGAGCTTAGCCGCAGGCTCTGCTACTGTGCCCGCTTCCGCGGTTTTAGAATTTTTCTCCCAAGTTAATTGGATAAGCCGGGACTGGTAAGGTGCGAACAGCAGAGGAAGCTTAAATAACGAATTTCCTGTTCGCTCAGCTCCGAGCGAAGTAACTTCGCCTGTATCAAGCGATAATTCCCGGCATTCAAGTTGGCCATCCTGCAGCTTCAAGCCTGTTTCTGTCCATAACTGGGCTGCATCCACAATCAAATTAGAATTATGGCTGTCTCCATCATGATTGTTGAGGAAAACAACAGCGCTGTTTTCTGACATTTTGCGGATTTGCAGCATAAAGCTTTTGTTGGAGCGATCGCTCTCCAGCTTAATGGAGGCAGGCAGTAGCTCATTCAACAGATGGGTCAATCCATTCAAGTCCGTTTCTGTTTCACTGTTGCCAACTAAGAGCAAGCCGGGGTGACGAGATGCTTCGTCCGATAAACCGAACATACTTTGAATCTCAGACAGCGTGGACGAGTCTTTGTCGATGGATTCAACCGGCGTATGTCCGATGCTGATAACTTTGCCGCCACTCTCCAAAAACTCACGAATTTTATGCCATGCCTTCGTCTCCAAATTGGTAATCGGCGGTATAATAAGCATAGAATAGGATGCATTCCCTAATTCGATCATGCCGTTCTCTACCTTTGCCCGCTCCAGCAGCTCCGGATCCAAGTGATCGTAATCCCTCTGGATAAAGGTTAAATGGTTACAAATGTCCACCCATTCCTTTTTCAGCTGTTCAACCCGCGTTTTCTCGCCCGCTTCCGTGCCGCAATAAGTCATCCTGTTCGGGTTGACCATATGGGTCCAGTAGGTGGTGATGGGGAACAAAACAGCAATAGGGGCTTCAGCAGTACCACAGCTCATCACATAGCTTATTCTGCCGGTATAATCGCCTAATTGCTTAAAGTGCCTCCAGTAAGGATTTTGAAGGAACTGGGATGGCGGCGCATCATGCTTGGTCAAACCGTTGAGCGTATAAAAGAAGGCATGGGGATTGAAAAAGTTAACACCTTGAGCCGCCATCCGGTCAATCATCCACTTGGCATCCTGCAGCGTCATGGACCAACCAACGCTATGGAAGCATTCGATCAGGTTCCGCTCTCTTTCCAGCTGACGGGCGATTGAGCTTACCATTTTCGCGTTGCCCCTGATATTGTCTTGGTAACGGTTCAGAACCCATTCCAGTGAACGCCCCACTTTCTCGTGCGCGGTGTCGCCACCCGGAACATGGCTGTACAGTTGAGTGGTCATACGCATCGATGGAACTTCGGTTACATAGCTGAGCCCGTGCTTCTCGCACCAGTCGCTTATCAATTTATGATAGTTTTCCAACAGCAATTCATGGGCTGCCTGGAAAAAATCGTACCGGACCTGCGCCGCACCTTCCGCTTCCTCGTACAGCAAGGCAGGCAAATGCTCACGAAGATCATAGCCGTATTTCTCTTGAAAATATTCAGGCATAATGGGTGACCATGGAATTCGGCTTACAAAAAAGGTCTCATCAGTAAACATACCTTTGATCGTTGTACCGAAATACTCGCCAAGCTCCTCGGCGAACCGGTCATGGGTCACACGAATGAACGTTTCCATCGCTTCCCGGTGGGCAGGATCCACGTAGGTTCCGTAGTATTTGAAATCACCTATTTCTTTTTCCTGCAAAATAATAAGCTCCCATTCTCCTTGCGGAGCGGACCATTCGAGCTTTTGCACCGGACCGTACGAGAAATACCGCTTATCAGTGTAGGCAGTAAGCCCGGCCTTCTGGAAAACTTGCTCTGCTTGGTAATTACCGATCCACCGACTGATATCTACCGCTTCTTCCCAACGCTTATTCCCGTCCCCACCGACCGGAACTGCTTTAGCATACAGGATACGGGCCCATGGAAGTTCCATACTAATGAGCGCTCCGCCTTTTACCCGTTCGGTTGTATGCTCGAGCGTATACTGCTTGGCGTCAGGATGCTGCAGAGTCACTTCTCCGCCGGCGATGCCGCTCGGATACGGATACTCATCGTAAAGCCACACATGCATATTCCTTTTTTTAGCCTCTTCTACACCAAACCGTACGATCTCGAACCAGCCTTGGGACAAATAGGGAACGGTAATCCCTTGTCTCGCGCAAATGAAGACTCCTCCCACACCTTTGTCTTTCATCTCATCGTATTGACGGCTAATTTCTTCTTCGGTCATTTCTCCGTTCCAAAACCAAAAAGGATGGAGCCGGTATTCTTCTGTCGGGTTCTGAAACTTCCTGATATCAAATTCCATCTGATTTTCTCATCCCTCTCCAATTTTAATGCCGTGAATGGGTCAACATACGGTATGATGGCACGCATTCACCGGTGTTGTTCTCATAAATTTCCTATTATTTATTCAGCTTTGCATACTCAGCCGTAAACTCCTCGATAACCTTATCTCCGCCTTGTTTTTTCCACTGGTTAATCGCATTGTTCCAAGCTTCTAGGTTGTACTCCCCGAATATATATTTCACCTGCGCATCTCCAATAATCTTCTTAAGATCCGCTCCTCTTTCTGAGAACGTATTCGAAATAAGCGGTAGCGTAGGGTCATGCAGGACGATCTTATCGTTTTTCGCGTACATATCCAGCAGCTTTTTGCCCAGCGGGGTTGATGTGCCGTAGGACGAGCCATCCCAAGTTTTCAACTGCTTGATCGGGTTGATTTCGTCCCCAAAGAGCTTGGCATCAGTGAATACGGGATTCCCGTTTTCCATCTTATGGTGTCTGCCCTCAATTCCCCAATCCAGCAGGAAGTTCATTTTTTCGTCAGAAATTTTATCTAAATACGCCAATATTTTCTTAAGGTCCGCTTCTGTTTTTACGCTCGACTTTGGAAACATAAACATGCCGAAAAATCCTGCGCTGGCCGCCGCACGCTCTCCCTTGGGTCCCGTCAACGTGTTAACGATATCAATTTTTGCATTCGGGTCCGCTTTAGCCAATGTATTAAACGATCCGTCCATGGACAGACACATGCAGCTAAGGGCTGCTCCGGCAATTCCTTTGTTCATAACGTCTCTAAAGGATTGGGTAACAGGGAAATCGGCGTTAATCAGCTTTTCATCATACAATTTTTTCATAAAGTTTAACGCGTCCAAATACTCCTTGGTCATAAAATCAGGAGTGACTTTGCCGTCCTTAAATTCCCAGCCGTTCGGGGCGCCGAACCAAGTGAAAAAGTCTTTCGAATCAAGTGTGGTTTTATCCATGACAAGTCCGACCGTATCATTTTTCCCGTTTTTGTCCGGATCCTGTGTCGAGAAAGCTTTGATCATTTGGTAAAACTCATCAATTGTTTTTGGCTCTTTCAGCCCTAAACTTGTGAGCCAATCCTGCCGGTATATAAATCCGTTTCGTCCTAAGACGCGTCCGCGGTAGATACCGTACAATTTGCCGTCAACCGATGCGTTTTTGGTGACCATTTCAAGCTTTTTGCTTAATTCAGGATAGCTCTTTAAATAAGGACCGACTTCCCAAAACATCCCCGCGCGGACCGCAGAGACCAGTGTCGGGGACTTGTGATCGGTTACCATCAAAACTTGGGGCAAAGCGTTAGAGGAAAGCGTTACGTTTACCTTATCCGTATACGCAGTACTCGGCACCCAAGTGATGTTCAACTTCGTTCCCGTATACTTCTCCATTTCCACCAGCGCGATATTATCCGGCTTAGGCGGCTCAGATGTGCTGTACTGCGTCATAACCGACAGCTCTTTCAGCGGGGTATTATTCGCGACTTGGCTTGTACCCCCATCCTTAGGCTGACTCGGCGTCGTTGGTCCGCTGCTGCAACCTGCCAATAACGCAACTAAAAGCAAGGTCATTCCTGCGCGGTACTTCTTGCTGGTCTTCCCCCTGGCTCTTGACATCTCTGTTTCCTCCCTTAATTTGATATTTATGATAAACTGCCTTGCGGAAGTTATCATCATCCTTTGACTGAACCTAGTAAAAGACCTTTGGTAAAATGCTTTTGCAAAAACGGATAAACCAGCAGGATCGGAATGGTCGATACAACTATGACCGCCATACTAACCGTCTGCGAAGGCGGAACGACAAAATGTTCATTGAATTGCCCGGAATCACCGATCCCGCCTTGAGCCATGATGACAATCTGCCGCAATAAAACTTGAATCGGCCATTTGTTTGAATCATTGATGTATAAAATCGCGCTAAAAAACGTATTCCAGTGGCCTACCGCATAAAAAAGCGCAAAAGTGGCCAAGGCCGGCAGAGACAGCGGCAGCACGATCCGGAACAAAATGCCGAAATCGTTGCAGCCATCAATTTTTGCTGCCTCCTCCAGGCCATCGGGAAGCTGCTGGAAAAAGTTTTTCATGATAATCAGATTAAAAGCGCTTATTGCCGTTGGAATGATCAAGGAATTGTAGCTGTCTAATAAGCCAAAGGCTTTGACAACCAGAAAAGTGGGAATGATCCCGCCGTTGAACAGCATGGTAAAAATAATCATTAGCATAATCGCACGCCGCCCATACAAATCTCTGCGCGCAAGCCCGTATGCGGTAATGGAAGTAAAAAACAGGTTGAGCAGTGTCCCTGCTACAGTGATATAGATGGTTACGAGCATACTTCGAACCAACGAATCCGTTGAGAAAATATACCTATACGCATCCAGCGTGTAGCTTGATGGGAAGAAAACAACTCCCTTTTTTAGAAGCTCCTCCGCAGGCGCAAACGAACCGCTGATGATCAAAATAAACGGAACGATCATAACCATCGCCACTATGAAGAGGGCTGCAACGTTGAATGTGTCAAATATACGGTTGCTTAAAGACCGGTAGACCATCAGATTCCCTCCTTAATAAACGCCTTCTTCGCCGAATTTTTTGGCCAGATAGTTGGTTCCAATGACCAATACCATACCGATCACCGATTTGAACAAACCGACTGCCGTTGTGTAGCTGAATTTTCCCTGCTGAATTCCGTTGGTATAAACATAGGTGTCGAATACCTCTCCAATTTCCCGGTTCATCGGGTTTAACATCAAATAGATTTGCTCAAACCCGGTATCGAGGAATTGACCCAGCCGCAAAATTAACAAAATGACGATGGTGCTCCGGATGGCAGGCAATGTAATGTGCCAAATCTGACGAAATCTGCCGGCCCCATCCATGTGAGCCGCTTCATAAAGCTGCTGGTCGACACCTGCAAGCGCTGCCAGAAAAATGATCGTCCCCCAACCGATTTCCTTCCAAATGATTTCCGATACAACAAGCGGACGGAACCATTCTTTATTCAAAAGGAAATTGATTTTCTCAAAGCCGAAGGATACCAATAGCTCATTCACTAATCCGCCTTCCGTTGTGAAAAAAATAAAGGCCATTCCCACGACTACGACCCACGATACGAAATGAGGCACATAGATCATGGATTGGACAAATCTCTTATATAGGTTGCTGCGCAGCTCGTTGAGCATGAGCGCCACGAGGATCGGCAGCGGGAAGAAAAACACCAGATTGTAAAAAGCGAGCACAAAGGTATTGCGGAACAACATCCAGAAATCAGGCAGACTTATGAAATATTCAAAATGTTTAAATCCGACCCACCTGCTCCCCCAAACACCTAGAAACGGTTGATAATCTTTAAATGCGATCATTAGCCCAAACATCGGTAAATACTTGAATGCGAGAAAATAGAGAATGCCGGGTGCGATCATAAGATAAATGAGACGGTTTTTGTATAAGCTTCGCATCAGAGGTGATGAATGCAGCAATGGAAGACCTCCTATTCCTTAAAAAGAGATTGATATGCCCTTGATTATATCCGTCATGGAAAATTCATGTCTATGTTCCCGAGGGAACCAGAAATGAGGTATAAGCCCGTTTCCCTTTATCCGCGGTGGAGTAATACCTTAACAATCATTTCGGAACCTTGATATAAGCAGTATGGAACCTGCCGGAGCAGGCGTTGTACCACGCGTTGCTATGGGCCGCTGTTTATTGTCGTTACGGAAAACAAAAAGAAGCCGTCCTTTAGGTCTTTTCGTTCCGACCTTCAGGTAAGCCTCTGCATGCTCGCTGTTATAAATGTACCTTTAAATAGATGAAGAATTTACAAGAGCTTGTTCCCGGAATTGTCCCGGCGTGATCCCCTCTGTTTTCCGGAAATTACGGATGAAATTTTGTGAGGTACTGTAGCCGATCTTCAGAGCGATTTCAGAAATTCTCATGTCGGTGTCGACCAACCATTTTTTTGCTATGTTCATCCGGTAAAGAATCAAATAATCGCTGAAGTTGACCCCAAGTTCGCCGCGAAACACCCGCTTAAGGTAGTTAGGGTGGTAGTTCAGTGCCTTGGAACATGCTTCAAGAGTTAAATCTGTATGGAACCGCTCATGAATCAGCTCCAGCATTTGTTCTGATAATCTCTGGTATTGTGATTTCCGTTGTTCTTCCAGGATACCTACAATTCTGCCGATAATCGAATCCTGCAGCCAAGCCTTCATTTCATCAACAGTTTTCAACTCAAACAATTCCACGAATACCGAATGATCTCCCTCATATAGGGTGCTTAATGAAATTCCGTACGGTTGGACAATCTTATCCAAATCGACAAGCAGCCGGACAAAAGCCATCTGATATAATCGGAAATCCAACTGCGTGCTGAACACCGATTCCAAGAATGCGTTTAACAGCTCTTCCACCCTTGCAGTATCCGCCAGCTTGATGGCATCGATCAATTCGATTTCAATCTGGTCCGGGAACCGGAGGGTCTGACTGTCCCCGGTTTGTACGTCTTCATGCAGCAATATGGATGCTTCGCTTAGTCTAATCCTGTACCGAAGCGCCTCTATGCTCTCATGATAAGCATTCGGAGTATTCGTGATGTGCTCGTAGCAGTTGCTTATCCCGATGCTTACCTCGAGCCCAAGCACATTTCTAACCGTAGATTGGATGCGGTCAGCCCTTTCATAAAGATCGGATTTCACATCATTCACGTTTTCGGATTCGCTTCCCAATATAGTGACTTGAAATTTATCAAACTGGATCGGGCTTAAACGGCGATGCATCGGTATCAATTCGGACACAATGTTGCTGATCGCAAAAAGCAGGAGATCGAGATTCCTTGCTTCATATCTTGTGTCCTTTAGTGTATCTATTTGAATCGAAATAACATTTAAGCGCTTCCAATTTTCAAAATAGCCATAAAAGGTTAAATTTTCGTTAATCTCACTCTGACTGACTTTCCCTTGAAACAGCTTAAAAATAAATAACTCGCGAAGATATTGATACTGAGATTGTATCTGGTTTTCAAGCTTCACATGGGTATCCTTCATTTTGGCAACCCTGCCGCTAATAAATTGAAACTCATCGGACCGGATATCATCGCCGGCATTCGTATTGGTAAGGCCCTTTATCGTTTCTACCAATTGCTTAATGGGAAGATACATTCTCCGAGCTATTATATAGGATGTCGCGAGAATGACCACAGCGATACCGAGCAAGATGGAAATCGTAATCCATCCGATGACGCGCGATTCTTTAGTGATTTCACTAATGGGTATGATGTATATATAAGACCATCCGTTATAGGCGGATTTAAGGAACATGACCCCCGACGCCTGTTCTTCGAATTCATTCTCAAAATACCCTTCCTTTCTGCCGTCGGAAAGAAGTCGAACGTCCGAGAAGCTTGAGTAGCTTTTGCCCAAATCACCGGCTTGTGTGCTTCCAATGACTTGGTAATGCTCATCCAAAATCATGGTTTTGCCAGAGGTCGAGCTGTTAGATAATATTTTATTCAGCTCCAAGCTTGTAATTTTGGTAATAAATAAACCGACAGGCTTCTGGTTTTGCGCATGGAGCGGCACCTTTTTAATAAAATTGATTCCATAACTGGTGCTCATGCCCGGCGGAATTTGATCTATAGGCAATTCTTTAGTCCAATAAGCGTTTCGGGGATCTTGAATATAGATATCTATGTTTTCTTTTTTGGGCAATCCCGACAAGGATGTCAGGATTCGATTATTTCCAATCCAATCCTGTTGGTAGTTTACCAGGGTCACGTCCTGAATTCCATTTTCGTACGATTGTAAATGATGTATTTGAGATAGCAGCTCATCGAAATATTGAAATTCGTACTGGGTAAGAGTCCGATTTTTCATGGTCTGAACCAAAGAGGAGGATTGCAGCTGCGTCACTGCATTCTCTACCGTTTTGAGCAGCTGTTCAACCCGCATTTCAGTCTGGTATAGCATACTCATATTTCCTTTGATGGCCTGCTCCCTTGAAATCGCCGTGGATTTTGAATAAGAGAAAAAGCCCAGGAAAAAGAGGGGAACGGTTCCTAACAGCAGGATAAACAACACCATGCGAATGAAATATCTGGATAATCCGATATTCAATCCATTCAGCCCTCCTTCCCATGAATTTAACCCTTGCTGAAGCGGGTTGCTTTCATAACCGTTAGATTCCTGATATTTGCGAATTGTTTGCGTTGCGGTATTTCTGAAAAATCTGTATATTAGCCGGTACCCTTAATTCTAACTTAGATACTGTTATTTTTCTACAAATTTTGCTGTGTGGCGTGATAATTATTGAGAAAAAACTACGAAAAATGCTGATTTATCAAGGGCTGTTTTCAAAAATCATGAAAATTACTCCAAGCTAGATTGTATAAGAAAATTTCGAGCACAGATGGAATTAGACAACAAAAAAAGTGCTTAGCATTGACTCCAATTAGTCAAAATTAAGCACTTTAATCTAAAGCCCCAAGACAAATGGACACCAAATAATAGTAATCTAGTATTCATAAGGCTATTCCTATTCATTAATATTAAGATACCACATTAATACGACGAGCTTCGAACGATGAGGCCATCCTCCGCTAGCATCTCTAGAGCCTTCTTGCTTGTAATTCGACTCACTTTATATTCATCCGCCAACTCCTTCTCCGATGGGACGCAGTCTCCAACTTTATACTTACGTTGCACAATTTCTTCACGCAGCGATTCTAATATACGCTCATAAATGGGTCTTGAATCTGTCGCCAATTATTCATCGTTGTTTAAGGTAAAGGGCAGCTTATTCTCATTTTTTGAGCCGGATAGATTAAGTTTTTTGGAGCTGATATTGTAGGAAGAGATGCTCGCTTGTCCAAGCGCAGTCACCTCAATCGTAACAGGACCGTCAGACAATGAAAAATGCGCATAATCATAATTACTGGTATAACCAACGACGGGAATTACCATAGTATCCGCTTCAAAGAATAAGTTGTTGAAGCTGGGTAAATGGAAGGCAACCCATATGTTGAAATCGTAGCTGCAGAGACATTTGCAGGTGTAACTAGCAGAACAAGCGTCAGCAGAGAACAAGCCACGTGTTTAAATCCTAATTTCAGATTAACTTGGCTCGTATTCTTCGTGTAACATTGATTTTTAAATTTGATAAGTCAGTATTTACCTAATAACATTTTTCTGAAAGTTCACAAGTAATGATTTTAGCATCTTCCATTTTAAAGCTTTTATCACGATTAAATTTAGTTCAAAGGTAAATTTAGTTAATGTTACCTTGATTGGCGGATTCTACAGCTTAAAAAGAATGCAAAAATCTGATTTGTTTATTTGAATACAAAAAACCTCCGCTTGGAGGTTCAATGATAATGTTTGGTGGAGACTATCGGGATCGAACCGACGACCTCTTGCATGCCATACAATGGTTAGTTGCACTATCCGGTATACCAAACTTAGGGCTTTATCTGAATACGAAATGGCATGCCAAATGGACATCGCTTTATTTGAATCGTTGGGCTTGCCTTGAAGGCATGATGGTTAGTTCCGGAATGCTGACATGCTCAGGCTGCTCCAATGCATAGAGCGCCGCCTCTGCAACATCATCAGGATGTAACGGCAAGACTTTCGAAGCAAACGCGCGAATTTCATCCTCGGAATACCCGGCCACCTGAGAAAATTCTGTTGCCACCACCCCGGGCTGAATCGTAGTAATGCGAATCCCCTGATCGATTGTCTCCAAACGTAATGCAGACGCTATGGCGTTAACGCCATATTTGGTAACGCTGTATGGACCTCCTCCGGCAATCACTTCCTTGCCGGCAATGGAGGAGATGATGATGACATCATCGGCGGAAGCCCGTAGTGTAGCGTCAACATTAGACCGTGTACATTTGTCCTGTACATCTCCTCCCATGTTTCCACCCTCCCGGATTCCAACCTTATTTTGTTAAAAGCACGCGGTGAACGCCATGACTGCCTCCAGGTGCCGTTCCTATATATAAAAATCCGTTATGGCTTGCAGCCGTCGTTACCCCATACAGTTTGCCTTCCGGATCATGCCAGCTTCCGATAAGCTCTCCCTGCGGGCTGAGTTCCACAGCAAGACCATGCTTCGCCGGTGCGCTTGCACCGCTCAGCAGCAACTGCGGTATTTTGGCCATGGTACTGGCCAACCAAGGGTTGCTATGCATCAGATCTACAAAGGAAAGGCGAGTTGTGAAGATACCAACCCAAAAATGACCTTGCTCATCACGCGTAATGTTGTCTGGGAAGCCTGCGAGATTGTCTGCGAAAATATCAAATGTCCCCTTCTTTGGACCCTTGAGCCAGTATCTGGTTAACTGATAATGATACGATTCCGCCACAAGCACAAAATCTTCATCCGCAGACAAGGCAACCCCGTTTGCAAAGTACAGGCCTTCTAACAGGACGGTCGTTTGCTTGGTCTTTGGATCGTACTTCAGCAAACGTCCATGCGGCTTGTTCTCGGCAATTTCTTTGAAGGTCACGCTGCCATAATTCGAAGTATCGGAGAAATAAATTGAGCCGTCCTGGGCAATATCAAGCTCGTTAGCCAGATAGATCGGCTTGCCGTCCACTTGATTGGCCAATACCTCTATGCTCCCGGATGGGTTTATAGACAGCAGTCCCTTCTTGACATCAGTAACGATTAAATCGCCATTGGCATCGAATTTAAGCCCATTAGGCGTTCCTTTGGTGTCTGCAAACAATTGGGCTTTTTGCGGTTTACCCTCTGCATCGAAAGGAACTTTGTAAATTTTACCATTTGAATCTCCTGTATATAGCTGTCCTTCTTTATCGAATGTAATGAATTCCGGGAATTGAGGGGCATCAGTAACAAGCTGAGCCGAGCTGAGTTTATTGTTCTGTTTCCACGGACCCGCTTCCTCAAGAGAAGGAGCCGTCGGTGCGGACCATTTTGTAGGTTTTATCGGTGAAGGCAAAAGCAAGAAAACGAGTAATCCTATAACGAGCACAGCGAGCAGCGATAGCCCCCATCTGCATATCCTAGCACATAGTGAGCGTTTAGGACGACTCACGCCTTCAGTAGATTTAACGGAGCGAGCTGTTGATTTGGGCATTAAAGTGCCTCCTTTGCCATTTTTGCGAGATTTAGATTTGGACTACGATTTTACCAAAATATTGCTTTCCTTCAGCCAAGAGCGCGAATGCTTCTCCAATTCGATCCAGAGGAAACACACGGTCGATGACGGGATGTAAACCATGATTGGCAATCGCTCGATTCATCTTTTCAAAGTGATCTCGGTTGCCGACTTGACTGCCGCGAACAGTTGCCGCTTTCTGCAAGATGCTGGAGACATCGTATTCCGGAATGGTCAAGCCCGATAAGAACCCGACCATACTCACGGTCCCTCCAGTGCGAAGCGCATTTATAGATTTCCCCATCGTTGCCGCTCCTCCAACATCAAGAACATGGTCGACACCACTGCCAGTCAACTCTAACGCTGCCTTATCCCAATCAGGAACTTCCGAATAGTTGATCGTTTGCCATGCGCCAAGAGCTTTTGCTCGTTCCATCTTGTCGTTGCTGCTCGACGTGATGATGACTCGTGCTCCGGCCAAAAGCGAGAATTGCAGCCCAAAGATGGAAACACCGCCTGTTCCTTGCAGCAGCACGGTATCACCTGTTTGCAAACCACCGTATTCGATTAGCATGCTCCATGCGGTTAATGCCGCGATCGGCAAGGTGGAGGCCTCCTCATAAGTGAGGTGATCGGGAATAAGGACCACTCCGTCTTCATGCAGAACGATATACTCAGCCGCTACTCCGTTCAATGGACCTCCCAGACTGTCATCTAACACCCCTGGTCTTGGGCTGCCGCCAATGAATCGCTGTTGAAAATTACCCGCTACTCGGTGTCCGACTTGAAACCTTGTTACTCCTTGGCCAACGGCTACAATTTCTCCGGCTCCGTCTGATAATGGAATGAAGGGGAATTTGACTTCGATCGGCATTAATCCGCTGAGGACCACCAGATCCCGATAATTGAGAGAAGCTGCCCTCATGCGGACAAGCACTTCCTTAGGGCCTGGCGTTGGTATATCGAGTTCCGTTATGGTTAATTCTTCAAAGCCGAAGCCGTTTTTCAGTAGTATAGCTTTCATCGTATTGTCCTCCCAGAAAGATCAGATTCATTACCCGGATTCTTATTATTGCTGCTGTATCCTTCACGCGGACGAAGCATGCTTCCTACAAGCCGAAGACCTTGCTTTCGTGTAATGAATCGCGATAACTGCGCCCCTAGATAATTCTGCACACCCGGAACGACATACACTTTCCCATCCTTCAACGCGCGAAGTGCAACCTTTACGACTCTTTCTGGAGTATCTTTCTTTCCGACGGAAGCCTCTTCCGCTCCTACGACATTAAAGAAACTGGTGTCCGTCGAACCGGGACAAAGTGCGAAGAATTTGATACCGCGGTTACGGTTTTCAAACCATAACGCTTGAGTAAACGACAGGACGAAAGCTTTCGTTGCTCCATATACGGCCATATAGGGAAGTGGTTGAAATCCGGCGGTTGAAGCAACATTGATAACTGCACCTGAGCTTCTGTGCAACATGTCCGGTAAGAACAAGTGGGTCATATCTACAACAGCGGCGACATTGAGCATAACTTCTTCATGTTGACGCTCACCTGACACTTGTTCAAACAAACCATGTGTAGCAAACCCTGCATTGTTAATCAGCATTTCGATATCCACTTTCAAAAGTCGACATTTTTGATATAACTCGCTGGGCGCGCCCTCTTTCGAAAGATCCATAGAGATAACCTCGGTTTTGATGCCATACATCTTTCTGAGCTCAGCTGCCAGGCTCTCAAGCTTGCTCTCCGATCGGGCCACGAGTACCAAATGGCTGCCTTGTTTGGCCAATTGTCTTGCGAATTGCTCTCCAATACCGGAAGAAGCACCCGTGACGAGCGCCCATTTCCCTTGCATTGTCATAACGCTACTCCCCTTTTAGTTACAATGTTATAATATAGAAACATCGTTACCATATACTTAAAAGTAATCCGCGATTCTCAACTCCCAAGAAAGTTAAGAATCATCGCGGTCGGTAACAGTGTTTCTTTATGGAACTATTGTAACCACTCATTTTTAGAATGTCAATATGATTTTTGAACATCCAAGATCTCTTTGACAACAGCCTAACATCTGTATAAAATTCCTGATAAGAGAGCAAGAAACTTGTTTCCTGACGAAAATATGATACCCGAAGGTGATGATTATGAGCGACCAAGATATCTCCTCCAATGCGAACACACGAAAGTTGAAAACTTACCAAGAAGCTCGCTTGCAAAATATTGAAAATCTCCGCAAACTCGTTGTTGATGCTGCGGCAACTCTCTTGCAAGAAGAGGGACCGGAATCCGTTACTGTGCGTAAAGTATCGCAAAAAATGGGTTGCTCAACAAAAATCATTTATAGCTTGTTTGTCAATAAAGAGGGCTTGGCTCAGCAGTTGTATCTGGACGGTTGTAAGCTTCTCGCTAACGAATTCGAGGGGACGCCACAAGCTGCTGATCCGGCACAGCAAATGCTGAACTTAGGAGAAACCTTTTGGCAATTCGGGCAGCGTTACTCCAGTTATTATAAGCTGATGTTCGGAGGAGCTTTCGCAGATTTCAAACCGGACGAGGAAAGTATGCATGGCACTGTAACAGCCATGCGGCAATTATTGACTGTGATTAGCAATGCGCAAGAGAAAGGACTGATTCCCGAACAGTATGACACGGATTCCGTTATACGTATATTCTGGGCCTCACTCCACGGCGTTATTCATCTTTACATTGGTGGACACTTGGGAGATGTACAATCGGCCCATGCGGTATACAGGCAAACGTTGTCTTTGATTGTCAGCTCGTTGTTGCCAAATCATAGCACCTAATGGGGAAGCTATCCGATCGACAAGTCACACAGTTATTACTGATAGAGCTGTGTCACAACTGAGCCAAATTCCATTTTTTGAAATGCATGATTGTGTGTTTTATAGCATCTCTAGTGGAATCATACTTGCAGGGTTAACGATAGCTTCAAATAGCGTTTAAATCTAATGAATTATGAAACAATTCTAATTCTGGAATTTCACACACAAAAAAAAAGCAAGGGTCACCCCCTGCTTTTCCTTAGCTACACTTTCCATAACCGCAATTAGTACAATTCTTGCAGCCCTCACTATTGATCAACGAAGCTGATCCGCAGGATGGGCACAGGTCGAGCGATGTAGCTGAGCTGCGATTCACCGCATATTGTGCGGTCGTTTCCATCACGACCTCCTGGGTGGCGGTGACGTAGTCGTCCGCATCGTCGGAAAATTCACCGTGCATCTCGAGCGCTTTGGCTACTGCGTCTGCAATGGATTCAACTCGGTTGGCACCGAAGCCAATCGCTCCTGATCCACCAATGCCTTTGAGATGTTTTGTCAGCAGCTGTACCTTGTTGCCGTGGTCGCCATAACGCAAGAACAAGGAGCAGACGCGGCCCAATGCTTCGGACATAGCGAATACATCGGATCCTGCTTTCCCCACATTCAGGAAAATTTCAACGGGCGAGCCATTCATATCGTTAATCGTAATGTAGGCCATCCCGAATGGCGTATTGAATTTGTACGTAGCTCCACGCAAAATTTGCGGCCGCCGTTTGTACTGCTTATCATCCACCTTGTCCGTCCCCGATACAGTTATAGCTAATGATTCAGCAATGCTGCTGTTAAGAGGCGTATGAACACTTTCTTGGCCTGATGAAGTGGCGAGAGTCTCTGCCTTTTCGGTTACATCCGGTTTGAGCGCTGCAATTGCATCGATTGATTTATCCTCTTTCTTCTCTGTAGAAAGCACCTGAACATCACGACTTCCATCACGGTAGATCGTTACGCCCTTGCAGCCTAAATCGAAGGCTAATTCATAGAGTCGCTTGGTCTCATCTACCGTAAAATCAGCAGGGCAGTTCGCTGTTTTGGAAATCGAGCTATCCACCCACTTCTGAATCGCAGCTTGAGCTCGGATATGATCCTCTGCGGATAAATCCATAGAGGTTACAAAGTAGTCAGGCAGATCCTCTCCCGGATGAGCATCCTTCCAATCCTGGGCGATGGGCACATACTGCTTATCAAAGCCAAGACGACTTTGGCGGTAATATTCGAAAGCAAAATAAGGCTCTATACCTGTCGAAGTGCCTACCATAGTTCCTGTACTCCCGGTAGGCGCTTGAGTTATCACAGTAACATTGCGCATTCCTTTTTTCTGAATTGCCGCGCCAACCTCAGGGAATTCACTTGTCATTGTTTTCATGAAGCCGCTTTGTAAGTATTTATCCGCTTCAAAAAGGGTGAAGCTGCCCTTCTCCGCGGCAATATCGGCGGATGCTAAGTAAGCCTCCTTGGCCATAAAACCGTAAATCCGATCCATGAATTGGAGTGATTCCGGGCTTCCATAACGAATCTGAAGCATGATCATCAATTCAGCCAAGCCCATCGTTCCAAGACCTACCCTGCGTTCATTCAGCTGGTTAAGCCGATTTTCCTCAAAATGATAAGGTGTCTTGTCAATTACATTATCTAGAAACCGGGTCGAATAGCGTACAACCTTGCCGAGCTCATCCCAAGCCACATCATGCTTCTCAGCATCATAGAATTTGGACAAGTTGACGGCAGATAAATTACACACACCCCATGCCGGCAATCCCTGCTCTCCGCATGGATTGGTGCAAATAATCGGATTGAAGTACCAGCTATTGGACATTTGGTTGTAATACTCCATGAAAACAACGCCAGGCTCTGCAGATTTCCAAGCCGATTCTATGATGGTATGCCATATTTCACGCGCTTTGACAGTACGGTATACATGGACTTGTTTGCCTAGCTTCTTCCACTTATCCAGATCTCCATCCCATAATTCGTCATACTGCGAATCGGTTGTGTCCGGATATACAAGATCCCAATCGAGATCTTCCTTAACAGCCTTCATAAAACCATTGCTGACGCAGACCGATAAATTCGCATTCGTAATTTGCCCCATCGTTTGCTTAACTGTAATAAAGTCTGCAACATCCGGATGCCAATCATTCATCATGAGCATCAATGCGCCGCGGCGGCTGCCGCCTTGTTCAATTAACCCGGTGGTGTAGCTGAACAAGCCTCCCCATGATACAGCGCCGCTAGAGGAGCCATTAACACCCTTAACAATTGCTCGTCTTGGACGAAGCGAGGAAAGATTAATACCGACGCCTCCTCCGCGAGCCATAATTTCCGTCATCTCAGTCAATGAACTCATAATACCGCCACGGCTATCATGAGGAGATGGAATGACATAACAGTTAAATAGTGTCAATTCATCGCTCGCGTCAGCCCCTGCGGCAATCCGTCCTCCAGGAACAAGCTTCCAGTCATCCAATATATATCTAAACTTCTCCGTCCACTCCGTTTTTTTCTCTGGTGTAGCTTCTACTGAAGCCATGGCGCCTGCCAAACGGTCCCATAATTGCTCGGGTGTTTTTTCCAATGTCAAAGTAAGCTTTTCAACCGAAGAATCTACAATATCTCCATTGCGAAGCTTAACCTTCACATATTTATCAGTGCGGCTGATCACTTCCCCAACCTCTTTGGCTGGAAACTTGGGATCATCCTTTGTCAGAACCAATACGGTATCGCCGACTTTCGTTAAAGCCGTATTTGCATTCTTCATAGCATAACGATCAAGGAAAATTTTCTCGCTCAAACCACTTAATTTCTTGCTGTCCACTGTCTCCAAAACAATAACCTCCCGAAAATAGAGATCAACACCAAGCACAATATCTAGTATGCCATTAACATTATACAGCACAATATATGGTACTTCTAATGGGGCACTCGCGGAATTCACGGGTTAGGACAAGACACATTGCCAATTGCTTGAATTTGCTCTGTGAATCACTCTTTTTCAAGGATTGAAAACGATAGTTTTTTCGACAGCTTTCGCCTAATAATCGATTCGCAGGAACTATTTCCCACGACAAAAGCACTACCATTTTCAACTTAGAGATCCATTACTTGCAGAGAGCAGCAAACTAATTTTGACATACAAGGCTAACCTTGTTACCCTAACGATAGTACGACTTCGTAAATCATGCATGTACCAGTCAACAGCCATTCACTACTTTGAGCATACCATATTATTAATTGCAACACAAACAAATGTTCGTATTTTATTTTAAAAAAGGAGCGTCTTGCTATGAACCTATATTTGTATCAAAATCAGTTTCTCCCTAAGGAGCGAGTATCTATTTCCCCTGATGACAGAGGCTATTATTTTGGAGATGGCGTTTATGAAGTATTTCGTGTTTATAACGGCAATCTGTTTGAACCGGAGGGGCATTACCGCAGGTTGGAAAAGAGCGCTCGGGAGGTCCGCATTCCACTACCCTATAGTTTAGAGCGGCTGCATCAATATTTAACCGAACTAATACAAACTAATCATCTTCAAGAGGGCACCGTGTACATGCAAATCACCCGTGGGGCTGCACCACGCGCTCATCCTTTTCCGCCTACCCATACAGAGCCGGTTTTGATGGCCTTTTGTAATGAAATCCCTAGACCGAAAAGTACAATGGAGCAAGGAATTACAGCAATAACAGCGGATGACATTCGATGGCTCAGATGCGACCTGAAAACTTTGAATCTGCTAGCAAATGTTATGGCCAAGCAGCATGCATTGGATCAAGGGGCTGGAGAGGTCATTTTACATAGAAATGGAACCATTACAGAATGCAGTGCATCTAACTTCATGATCATAAAAGAAGGCGAGCTCTTTACACACCCCGCCAATAATCTCATTTTACATGGTATTACCCGTGAAGTTGTGCTTAGATTGGCCCGTAATCTTGACATAGTGTACCACGAGCGAGCTTTTACCATTGAAGATCTACTTGCGGCTGAAGAGGCGTTTATCAGTGGAACTACTGTGGAAGTAACGCCCATTATCTCAGTAGACGGCAGACGGATTGGAACGGGCCGTCCAGGACCTGTGACCAGGAAGCTGCAGCAAGCCTTTGAGCAGTTAATTAACGGTCAGTAATTTAATATTGGAGTTTTAAAAGAAATAGGTTCGGGAGGATCAGGCGGAGAATTCAATCAAAGGGACTGACTGTCCCTTAGGTGCGAACCAGACTCTGGTGGATGGGGAGATTTCGAGCGCCATTGTACTTTTACATGCAGCAATTGCCATTTTAACGCATCAATTGCAACTTCCTAGTGTAGGAGTCCGGGCATTTGATGTCGTGTGACTTGGATGTGCACGCTTGCCATGATGGGAACACCTCCTTCACCAAAATCATACATGACGAAAGTTAGTAGCTAGTTGCTCCCCCATAACAACCATGAGAGAACGGATTCAATTTCATGCTCTGTGTTGCAACGCAGGAGGAGACATGGATAACTACCATGAAAGAACGGACTAACTTTCATGCTCTGTGGTGCAACGCAGAGGATACATGGGAGGCTAACGGGAAATCCTCAGGCTGTCGAGAAAGTCTCGGCAGTCTTTTTTTTCTTTAATATAATTCACCAATTCACCGCGTTAATTTGATATAATATAGTAAATAATTTGGAA
>NZ_JBHTGY010000096.1:0-195498 GCF_042676305.1 Paenibacillus sp. GCM10027630
CTGGAGATTTTTTTATGTTTTGTCCATGAAAATATAATATATAATTACATAAATAGTAAATTATAGAATTAATATTTGTGTGTTAGCTTCGATGCAACGCTAGTGATATCTATGTATATAACTGGAAATAGCGGCGCTAATTTTGACCTATTCGGTCGATTCTCCGAAAACTCGTCGAGTTAGATGGAGAATTTCCAGTTATATCAGTATTTCAGAGAGTTCGGGTGAAATTAACATGAGAAATTCCTGTAAAAAGTAAATCTTCTATCCGAAGCCCTCTCGATGATGATACATCCGTGTCTTAGCGGTTGCTTTTCTTGCAATATCAGACTTGTTCAGCTTCTCTCCGCTGAGAATATTTATTAAGCCTGATATAAAAGTAAAACTTCAATCCAAAGCCCTCTCGATGATGATACCTTCGTGTCTCGTTAGGCAAAATGATAAAAAGACAGGTGAAGGCGCGCTTATTAGCGCACTCTCACCTGTCTTTCGCTTGTCTTCATCTGTAACGCCCTGTGCACAGGATAGGAAGCTTATGTAGCATTCTTTCCCATAAGGCAGCTGCCATATGTTTTTACACCCAAGCTGCTGCTGCCCCTCCATCCTATTCCGAAACAGCGGTCTCACTTTTACTTATCAATGATTTTGTACAACGCCTGTGTGCCGCTGTTTTCCTCGCCAATTGCCGCAAGCTGCTCGTACAATGACTTGGCTAATGACAGACCCGGCATGTCCAGCTTCATTTCTTCTGCTGCCTGCAAGGCAATTCCCATGTCTTTGATGAAATGCTTCACATAGAAGCCCGGGTCAAAGTTCTCGGCAATAATTCGCGGTGCGAGGTTGCTGAGCGACCAGCTTCCAGCTGCTCCGGACTCAATGCTTTTCAACACGGTGGATGGGTCCAATCCCGCTTTTTTCGCATATACGAGGGCTTCACATACCCCAATCATGTTGCTCGCGATAGCTATCTGATTGCACATTTTTGTGTGCTGGCCAGCTCCGGCTTGTCCTTGATACACAATGTTCTTGCCAATGATTTCGAACAGCGGCAGAACCGTATCGAACGCTTCCTTATCTCCGCCGACCATAATAGACAGCCTTGCTTCCTTAGCCCCTACGTCACCGCCGGAAACCGGAGCATCCAAGGATACCATCTTGTGCTCAAGAGCTGCTTCATATATCTTTACCGCCAGCGCAGGGCTGGATGTCGTCATATCAATAAGGTAGCTGTTCGGCTTAGCATTTCGCAGAATGCCCTGCTCCCCCAAATACACTTCTTCTACATCGCTCGGAAAGCCTACCATCGTAATGATAACATTACAGTGCTGCGCCAGCTGTCCAGGTGAATCCTGCCATTTGGCTCCCTGCTCAAGCAGATCCTCTGCTTTGGCCTTTGTGCGATTGTAAACATGAACCTCAAAGCCTGCCTTAATGAAATGACCGGCCATGCTTTTTCCCATAACACCTGTGCCTACCAAACCTATCACTGTTTGCTCTTTGTTCAATCCCACTATCATTACCACCTTTCGTAGAGTCCAATCTCATTATATAAAAAAGGGCATAAGCAGAAAACAGACAATTCATGATGTTCTTCCAGTATAACAAGAAATGTCCTGCAATATAAGTTCCTACCACAGGCTGATGCTCTTCGGACTTCTTTTTATGGTATAATTTGGTTGAATGTAAGTACTTATACAAAGAGCGGTTATTTAGCGCTTCCTGAACAAAATGAATCTTAGGGGGGATACATATGTGGGATCGCAAGATTCTCAAAGCAAGAGCCAAAGATGTGCTTAGATTGTCCTATTGGAAAGCATTTTTAGTTAGCCTTATTGTTGCGTTTGTAGGAGGTTCCAGCAGCGGGTCCTTTAATTTCAATTATAATCGACCTTCCAGCTTCCACTCGCCGGGTAATGAGGATTTCCCTTTGTTGGTTTTGATAATCATCATTATTGTCGCTGTTGCAGTCATCCTATTTGCGCTAGGGTTTCGTATTTTTCTCGGTTTTCCACTTGAAGTTGGAGGGAGACGCTATTTCTCTCAAGCCGCACAAAATGATGTCAACATGAACTACCTGGGGTACGCTTTTACTAAAACAAGATATCTCGATATTATAAAAGCCATGTTCTGGCGCGCCTTCCTCACCTTCTTGTGGTTCCTGCTTCTCATCATTCCGGATATTGTTAAAACGTACGCCTACAGTCTCGTTCCTTATATTTTGGGGGATAATCCGAACATCGGGTACAAGCGGGCTGTTGAATTAAGTAAAAACATGACAGCAGGCCAAAAATTCGATATGTTTGTATTGGACCTTTCATTTATAGGTTGGTATTTGCTTGGGGTATTAGCATTGTTCGTTGGTGTATTGTTTGTAATGCCTTATGAAAATGCCACAAAAGCGGAGTTGTACTTGGCACTGCGCCAGAATGCGCTTGATGAAGGTATATGCAGCTATGACGAACTGAGGCTGAACCGACCGATTATTGAGTAAAAAATTTTTTCAAAGAGAGTAGGTACTGGCAGATGGGAAAAGTATTATGCTTTATTTATCCAAATATGGCTGAATTCGAGGTCATGTTCGCTTTCCACCGGCTGCTGACAGTCGGCAATAAAGAGATCATTACCATCGGCAGTGACCTGAATCCGCTCGTCAGTCAATCCGGATTCATTTATACGGCAGCCGCTACGATCGAGGAAGCCTTCGACTACCCCGATGTAGAAGCGCTGCTGATACCGGGTGGGCCGATTACAGAGCAGCCGCCTCAGCTCACACAGCTTATTCAACAGCTGGACAAGGAGCGGAAGCTGCTTGCTGCGATTTGCAACGGCCCCCAATTTCTTGGCCGTGCGGGCATACTGGACCGTCACAGCTTCACGACCTCCTGCTCTCCCGCTGCTATCGCAAGCCTCGGCGTAAGCGACCCTTTTCCTCGCGACCAATTTCTCCAGCAGCGGGTCGTTCGTGACGGGCATGTGATTACGGCTACAGGTCGCGCCTTCGTTGATTTCTCCTTCGCCGTCTTCGATTGGCTGAACCTGTTTGACAGCAAGGAAGAGCTGCAGTCATTATATGAAGATATCCGCGGGCCTATTGCATAGGGCCCGTTTTTTTCGTTAATCTACGGAGGACAACAAAAAACCATCCCGCATAACGCTTGGGACGGTTGGTTGCAAACCCTTTATTTCACATCAACTACAAAAGGTACTGTGAATACCTTGCCCTCATGCTGAAACTGTCCCCAGATTTTGTAGATACCGCTTTGTGGGAACGAAGTGGCGAACTTGGCGTCCGGTCCTGACGCTTTTTCATCTACAGGGTGAACATGGAGGTACTGCTCGGCATCCCTGGATAAGATGACTACATGGCCCACCGCGCCCAGGTAAGGCTGCAGGTTACTGATCCCCTTCTTCGTTGCCGCATCCCGAATGTTGAATGTCAAAGTAACTTCTTCCTTTGCCTTTGTACCGCTAAGCTTGAGCTCAATTTCCTTATCCCCGACTTGCTTAATGCGATTGGAATCAGGCTTTACTTCAACCGGCGCTGCTTCCTGCCCCTTTACCTGCACCCATTCACTCTTGGTACTATTGGAGCCGCCGGCCGGAATGAAGTCAGCAATCACTTTAAACTTGCCTCCCGCAGGAAAGCGGGTTTTTACCGTAAACTTGCCATTACCCTGATAATCAGGATGAATATGGTTGAAGAAAGATAAATCCTGGCTGACAACAATGAGATGCATCAGCTTCTCATGATTTTCTTTAAATTGCTTAACCGGGGTACCGTCTTCACCTGTTATTTGTATCATTACTTCCGTATCCTGATTTGCATTTACTCCACCATCGCCAAAATTAAAGGAAGCTTTAAGCTTATCCTGCTCAGCGTCCCCGCCGATCTTATCAGCAGTATTTCCCTGCCCATGACCGCCTCCATGACCGGATGGATGGCTTTCTCCCGCCGTCACAGCTCCTTTGGAACTGCCGCACGCCGTTAAAGTGCTGAATGCTATTATTGCAAGCAGCACAACTAATGTTTTCCTCATAGGTTACTCTCCACTCTGTTCTATTATTGCTACCGTCGGATATGCGCCCAGCTTCTTTTATTATCAATTAAACAACGTCATATCCCTGATCTTCTATGGTTTCCTTTACTTTATTAAGGGTTACCTTTTGTTCATCAAAAGAAACCGCAACCGATTTATTTCCCAGATCAACCTTTCCGTCTACACCGATCTTCTGTAGCGCTCCCTCTATGGAATTAACACAATGTCCACAGCTCATACCTTCTACTTTCAATGTCACGTTCGTCATCTTTCATTTCCCCTTACTTGGTTAGTTTGTTATATGCGCCCAGAAACACTCGGGTAATAGATGATCATGTGTGTTTAAGGACTCACGGTTCAATCATGGACTTTTAGAGTATTGAACCACTTCATGAAAATAGTATACCCCACTACCCTATATTTAGTCAACTGCTATATGCTTTTCTGATAAAAATTCCTGAAATCTTTGAAACTATTCCACACTTCGTTAAGTCTAAAGATATTAGGTAGTATATATAAAAACTGGAAATAGGAGGGCATTCAATGGCTTTATTAAAAGACAGCGAACACAAAGAATCGATTCAGCAGCTGCATGCTGAGCTTTGGAAGCAGCTTGAAAGCCAGGATGAAATGCAGGCAAAAGCTTTCCTAGAGCAATCCATACAACAGTTCCAGGAAAATAACCATACAGAGTCTGTTTGGGGCGAAGCGGTAGAATTTGTGAGAACTCCGTGGTTCTGGGTATCGGTGCTCGCTGGATCGTTGGCGGTGTGTCTGGCGTGTTTTGTGTTCCTGTGGGCTGCTTTGAAGGTGGAGTAAAACTGGACGATCCAATCCCTATATTTGTTTCTGAAAGCCGTGTTTCGAGAATCTTCAATCGCACAGTTGACGGCTTCGGAAACAAATGGTAATAATATAGTTAGTCGACTAATTAAATTATAGGTGAGGGGGAATAGCTATGGATACTCATACTTCAGATTCTCTGCACTCTGTGTTTATGCGGGTCCTGAGGACGCATCGCCACACTATGCACAGCCTGCTTCAAGATCAAGAAGTTTATCCAGGCCAGCCGCCGCTTCTCTTCGCCCTATCCAAGCAAGACGGTCAAAGCCAGAAGGAGCTTGCCGAGAGACTGCATATAAAACCGGCAACCTTGACAGTCATGCTGAATCGCACCGAAAAAAACGGGCTTGTGGAACGCAAACCGGACGATAAGGACCAGCGAATTTCCCGCGTGTATTTGACGGATAAGGGCAGAGAAGCTCACGAAGAGGTTCGGAATGCTTTTAAAATTATGGAAGCCCAGTGCTTCGAAAATTTTACCGTCGAAGATCAGGAGCTGCTGCGCAAGCTGCTGCTGCAAATGTACGACAATCTAAAGAAAAACCTCGATCTGTTACAAGACAAAGAACAAGAACACAGGTATGGACGGCCGTGCAACAAAGACGATAAGCCGCCCTGCTCTGGATCGAAATGGTGACAAACGAAATGAGGTGCTCAGCATGTGGAAATTAGCCAAGTATCTTAAGCCCTACTGGCTGGCTGTCATACTTGCCCCGCTTTTTATGCTTATCGAGGTTTATATGGACCTTCTTCAGCCGAAATACATGGCCAGCATTGTTAATATTGGTATTCAAAATGGCGACTTGCCTTACATTCAGCAGACGGGGCTGCTTATGGTAGGAACAGCTTTGATCGGCCTGATCGGCGGGATTGGCTGCACTTTCTTTTCCAGCACCGCCTCGCAAAGCTTTGGTACTGATTTACGTAAAGACCTGTTCATCAAAGTGCAATCGTTTTCATTCCGTACTCTGGATACATTTAAAGCCGGCTCCCTCGTAACTCGGTTAACGAACGACGTTGTACAGGTGCAGAACGTTGTCTTGATGACACTGCGCATATTAGTCAGAGCCCCTCTTCTCGTAATCGGCAGCTTGATCATGGCTATTACAATCAGTCCATCGCTTGCCTTGGTATTAGCCGCAGTCACTCCGATTCTGTTGATCGTGCTAACCACAGTAATCCGCAAGGGCTTTCCGCTTTTTTCCAAAGTTCAAAAGAAGCTGGATAGCGTAAACAACGTTTTGCAGGAAAATTTGACTGGTATCCGGGTCGTGAAAGCTTTTGTCCGTGCTGATTTCGAAAATAAAAGGTTCGGCAAATCCAACGAAGAATTAATGGAAATTGCCACCAAAGCCACTCGCATAGTCGTATTGATCATGCCGCTTATGATGCTTATTATGAACGCTAGCATTGCGCTCGTGCTCTGGTTCGGAGGGCAGCAAGTATGGAGCAGTTCAATTCAGGTGGGTGATCTAATTGCATTCCTCAACTACGTGACCCAGATGCTGTTCTCCCTTCTGATGGTCAGTATGGTGCTGATGAACGTATCTCGTGCCAGAGCCTCCGCTGAGCGGATGAACGAAGTGCTGGAGACCGATACGGAAATCATCAATAGCGCAACGGCCAAGACTAACGTTATCCGCAATGGAGAAGTTGTTTTCGATAACGTATCCTTTGCCTATCACACTAGCTCGGCTGCCGATTCTGACGCTGATGTTGAGAATAAAAATCCCAACGACATGAAATCGCTCGTTCTCAAAAAAGTCAGCTTCACGGCTCAGCCAGGCAAAACGATAGCCATCCTGGGCGCGACAGGTTCAGGTAAAACCAGCTTGGTTAACCTTATCCCACGGCTGTACGATACAACCTCAGGTCGCATACTTATTGACGGAACCGATGTGAAGAATATCGATCTGCAGCATTTGCGGACCCGCATTGGAGTCGTTCTGCAGGAAGCGGTCCTGTTCACCGGAACGATTCAGGAGAATATAAGCTTCGGCAAGCCCGATGCAACGCAAGAAGAAGTGGAAGCGGCGGCCAAAGCTGCACAGGCTCATGACTTTATCATCGGCATGCCGGATGGCTACAAGACGGTTGTCGGACAAAGGGGCGTCAACCTCTCCGGCGGGCAAAAGCAGCGAATTTCCATAGCCCGGGCGATTCTCGTGAAGCCTCCCGTGCTGATTTTGGATGACAGCACAAGCGCTGTTGACTTGGGAACCGAAGCCCGGATTCAGAAGGCGCTCAAGGAGCAGTCCGCATACACCACACGGATCGTAATCGCTCAGCGGATATCATCCGTACTCGAAGCGGATACCATTATTGTGCTGGAGGATGGGCAAGTGGTTGCCGAAGGAAACCATGCAGAGCTATATCGGACCAGCGCAGTGTACCAAGATATTTATAAATCGCAATTAGGCGAGGAGGCGGTTATCCATGGCTAACGAAAGAGATTCAATGAAGCATTCGTCCTCCGGTCCTGCAGCCGCCCCTCCTATCATGATAGGCCCTGGAGGCGGTCCCGGTGGGGGTATGGGGCCAGGCCGCGGAATGATGGGCAAAGTCGTGCGTGCCAAGAATACTAAGGCCACCCTCTATAGACTGTGGCAATACTTGCGCAAACAGCGCAAAAGTCTGATCACTGTTGTTATTTTAACCTCGCTCAGCACAGTATCGGCATTGATCGGACCTTATCTTATCGGGATTTCCATCGACAGGTATATCATCCCAAGAAACTACGATGGCCTATTGTGGCTTTGTCTCACCTTGTTTGCCATTTATGTATTTGGCGCGGCTCTCTCATGGATCCAGTCCTACGTCATAACAGGACTATCACAGCGCACGGTTTTTGAGCTGCGGCGCGATTTGTTCGAGCATTTGCAGAAGCTACCGCTCCCCTACTTTGACAGCAAAACCCACGGCGAGCTCATGAGCCGTACGACCAACGATATCGAGAACGTGACCAACACCTTGAATCAGAGCGTGACTCAACTGTTGACCAGCGTCCTGACCCTTGCCGGCGCCATTATTATGATGCTTAGCTTGAATCTATGGCTTACATTGCTCAGCCTTGTTATTATACCAGTGGCCATGGGTGTGACCGGCCAGATCGCTAAGCGGACCCGCAGCTTTTTTAGCCGACAACAGCAAAGCCTCGGTGAGCTCAATGGGTTTATTGAGGAAACGGTCTCCGGGCAGAGGGTGGTCAAAACGTTCAACCGCGAAGAAAAAGCGATTGAGGACTTCCATAAAATCAATACAAAGCTGCGAGAAGCCGGCAATAAAGCACAAATTTTATCCGGCTTCATCGGGCCTGTCATGAACGTTATCAATAATACGAGTTATGCGATGATCGCGGCTGTTGGCGGTTGGATGGCTATCCAAGGCATGACCACCATAGGGATCATTGTCGCCTTCCTTAACTATTCCAAGCAATTCGGACGGCCTATCAATGAGCTCGCGAACCAGTTCAACATGATCCAGTCGGGTATTGCCGGAGCAGAAAGAGTATTCGAGGTTATGGATGTCAAACCCGAATTTGATGAAGCTAACGGAGGAAAACAATTGGGGCAAGTCCAGGGCGAGGTCGTGTTCAATAACGTGAGCTTCAGTTATAAAAAGGATACGCCAACCCTGAAGAATGTTTCCTTGTCCGCCAAGCCGGGTGAAACCATCGCGCTGGTCGGCCCCACGGGAGCCGGAAAAACAACCATCGTCAACCTGCTCACCCGCTTCTACGATATCGATAGCGGCAACATTACTATTGACGGCGAAGATATCCGGTCGCTGGAGAAGAACAGCCTGCGCCAGCAGCTCGGTATCGTGCTGCAGGATGCTTACCTGTTCTCCGACACGATACGGGAGAACATCCGTTACGGCCGTCTCGATGCGACGGACGAAGAGGTTGAAGCCGCGGCGAAGCTCGCTAACGCCGACAGCTTTATTCACAAGCTGCCGCAGGGATATGATGCTCAGTTGACCGCAGAAGGCGGCAACTTGAGCCAAGGGCAGCGGCAGCTGCTCACGATCGCCCGGGCCATCCTGGCCGATCCGGCGATCCTGATCCTCGACGAAGCGACGAGCTCCGTCGATACGCGCACTGAGATGCATATTCAAGAAGCGATGAACTCGCTGATGAAAGGACGTACCAGCTTTGTAATTGCCCACCGGCTGAGCACGATCCGTGAAGCGGATCAAATTCTCGTGTTGAACGGTGGGGAAATCATAGAACGAGGCAACCATCATGAGCTGTTGGCTGCCCAAGGCTTCTACTACAACCTGTACACCAGCCAGTTCAACCGGGCTGTGTGATAGTACTCTGTCTGATATCAATGGAATACTCCTGCAATTCAAAAGCGGGCCATCCCGAGTAGATTTATTCTACGTGGGGTGGCCCGCTTTTTTTGGGGTGGAACTCTCTCGCCTGCTTATGAGTTCAGTCCGACATAGATCTGCTTAGCTGCTTACAGCTCCAGCACCTGCTGCCAGATCGTCGGCTCAACCGGAATCCCCTGCTCCAGATTGATCTGTCTTCTGCGCAGCGTTTCTTCGCCGGGATAACGAACGCTCCCTAAGCCAGGTACCGGCTCCGCTGCTTGCAGATCCTGCACGATCTGCTCGATGCGTTCTGCCAGCTCCTGATGCGACGGATCGCGGGTCATGTCAAAGGCAAGAAACACCTGCGAAATCCCCCGCTCTCCGCCCTCTTGAGCAAGATCGTAGGTGGACTTGCCTCCTGATAGCATGACAGCGATCAAATCGAGCATAATGGATAGCCCGGAGCCCTTCCAGTAGCCGATCGGCAGCGTTCGTTGCGTTCTCATAATTGCAGCCGGATCTCGCGTCAGATTGCCGGCGTCGTCATAACCACCTTCAATCGGCAGCGGCTCCCCACGGAATATGTAAGACTGCAGCTGTC
Organism: Paenibacillus sp. GCM10027630; assembly: GCF_042676305.1. Lineage (NCBI taxonomy): Bacteria > Bacillati > Bacillota > Bacilli > Caryophanales > Paenibacillaceae > Paenibacillus > Paenibacillus sp. GCM10027630. The sequence continues at coordinate 9,799 of NZ_JBHTGY010000096.1, forward strand.
CATAGGAGAATTGAGCCATTGCCATGTCCAGTACGACGTGCCCTCCCTCGCGGGGAACAGCCAGAACGATCGGATTGTTGCCGATCTTGCTCTCTGAGGAGCCCCATGGAGGCATGTTTGGCATCGTATTCGTCCAGCAGATGCCAATACAGCCCGCTTCCGCGGCCTGCCAGCCGTAATTGCCGGGCCTCATCCAATGATTCGTGTTCTTCAGCGCAACAGCTCCCAACCCATGCTCACGGGATAGCTCAATGGCTCTTGCCATAGCAGCATGCGCGTTCAAATTACCGGGGCCATATTGACCGTCCCAACGCTCCAAGGCTCCCCAAGCTGTGATTCTCACAGGCTCTGCATCCACAACCACATTCCCCTTCTTAATCTGCTCGATAAAAGAAGGAAAACGGTTCAAGCCGTGAGAGTACACACCATCCCGGCTCGCATCGGCAAACAGGCTCGCGCATAGCTCAGCCCGCTCGGAGGAAAAGCCATTCTTCAAAAGAACACGAAGCAGTTCACCCTTCATCTCGTCATAACTTACCCTGCTCATCTCAAGCTCTCCTTGCTTACCATGTGTAATCCAACACGATAACATCGGCAAAATGCTCTCTTACTAGTCCCACAGTCGACTGATGGCGTTCACTAGGCAAGTATGCATCAAGCGATGCCTGGTCTTCAAAGCCGATTCTCATCCCAACTTCGAAACCTTTGCTTTTGCCCTCTTGGGAATGATTTAGACCGACTGAAAACTCGGCAATGCCGGGAATATCCTTCAAACCCTGGAGGGTCTCCACGACCTTCTGTTTATCTGCTTCCGTTGTGTCCTCATGCAATTTGAATAAAACCAGATGCTCTACCATTAGCCATTCCCCTCACAAATAAATTTTGATGTGTTTCCGCTTTGACAACGTTTTCTTACTGCTCTATATTTTACCACAGCGGTCTCGTCATTTGGCCTATGCTGCGGAAATACAGACAACATTTGTGCGTGGGAAGGAAAGCTGATCTAAGAGTTACCGGCAGATATAGACCGCCGTATTTTTCGGATCACGCCAAGTACCCCCATGACTCTGTATTATTCGCTCAGCTTCTACCTTCAGCCACATTCGCATCTCGGCATGCAGCTTTTCGTCATTTGGAATATCCATCATGTTGAACATGGTACCCACATAAGCTGCAATCGGCTCTGAATTGTGAAAGATTAAAGCATTTTCATAGACAACTTCCCGAACAGAAGAAAAAGCGGCTCCCAAAATTTCACTCGCATTCTCGATACAAAAAGTATGGATAAAAGATTCCTGCAAGCTTGTCTCTTGATAACCAAAGCTCAATAACATTCGGTTGCGGAGCTCCCTTATTCCAGACAGCGATCTTTGCGAGTTCGTTGTAATAATTACATTTCCATTGGATGACAAAACTCTTTTCATTTCCCCCAATGCGATTGGTATATTCAGCACATGATACAGCATATGTCTGGCTGAAACCCACTGAAAGACCCCCTCCCCAAAAGGGATCTGCTGCACATCCCCGACAAATCCCTGAATGATGTCATCTTGTGCTTCTGCAATCATTCCTGGGGATTGATCTAAGCCCACGAGGCGTCCTGAATGGCCTTGGTCTTTTAAAAAACGCAGAAATGCACCTGGACCGCAGCCCACGTCCAGAACCGCTTCTGTCCCATTTAAATTCATTAGCTTTTGAGCTTCCACGTCCAGGTTTATTACATTCTCAGAGTACAGACGATGTGTATTGGCCCTTATCTTAAGGGGCTCCGAAGCTTTATACTGCTCCTCAACCTTGCCCTTCTCATTCATGTCGACATCCCCCAGTACCATTTTCTAAAATTATATCCCTGGCTTTATCAAAAATATATGGAATTTTCTGCTAGAAACCATGGAATTTTGTTGTACCTATAGTATGAGAAAGACCCACCAACTCTGCTTAAGAGATGGCGGGTCTTTTGCTAATCATGTTATTGATTAAACTGAACAATAGAAAGCATTCTGCTTAAAATTACAGAGCTTTGAGCGCGAGTAGCGGTTGCTGTCGGATCATATTTACCGGAAGCGACACCTTCCACAATTTTTTTGTTAGCCATTACGGAAATAGCTTCCTTCGCCCAATTCTCAAACAGATTCTCATCTGTAAACGTTACATTCGATCCCGCTTGGCTTTTGTTATCAAATCCCGTAAATTTCATTGCACGGTAGATCATCACAGCCATTTCCTGACGGGAAATTTTTTGATTCGGACGGAAGGTTTGATCATCGTAGCCCGAAACGATACCAACTTCTGCCGCAGCATACACTTGACCCTCAAACCAATCCCCGGAACGGACATCATTAAATTTGTTTTGGGATGAGGTTATCGGCTTCAATCCCATAGACCGGGCAATCAATGCTGCAAACTCGGCACGGGTAACCGCTTGATCCGGTTGGAACTCATCCTTCGATACGCCCTGCACAATGTATTTATTGGCCATACGTTCGATTTCGTCTTTGGCCCAATGAGTTTTAACATCGGCAAATGTAATATTATTTTCTAACAGCATGTAAGTGCTGTTCGTTCTGCTATAAAGCGTGGCCTCAGCACCGGATACAGTGAACGGAACCGGCTGGTAAACAGGGCTGCCTTGACCATCCTTCTCTACACGAACTGCTGCTAAATTACGTGCGTTTAAGGTCCCTTCCGCTTTGATGGTACGAGGCACGAATTGAGTAAATGTAGAAAGCTCTACACTTTTTCCATCCGCTGAAGTGACTTTAACCGTAAATTCAACCGTTCCAAGCACCTTTTGACCGGAGGACTTCGCCTTTTCCGCGGCATCCTCATTCTTGGTAATCGTTATTTCAACATTAACATTTTCTTTGGAAACTCCAAGCTTCGCCGCCAACTCCTGAAGGTTGATCTGTTTCACAGGCAACTCATAGCTTCCTAATTTCGTATCAATGGTCACTGATTTCACTTTGTCTTCCGTCGCGATCTTTTGCAAGGCGCTGTTATTCAACGTTACGACCATCTGATTTGCTTTTACATTAGAATCTACTGCCAGCTTAAGCTTGCCAATGTCCGTATTCTTCAAAGCAGCATCAATTACTTTATCATCGACTTTAGCTTGAGCTACCTCTTTACCATTAACCGTCTTAACCTCAGAAGTCAATGGTGTAGATTGGTTGTTTTTAGTTCCTTCTGTAGGAGTCGGTGTTCCACCTGATGAAGATCCTCCCGATGAAGATCCCCCACTAGTACTGCCAGAGGACCCGGAACCAAATCGGACTACTGTTATTTGGTAATTTTTCTTAGTACCGTTTTCAGCAGTGACTTCAATTGTGATGTTATTCGATCCAGCAGACAGAGCAACTGTAGCACCGTTCGTGCCGGTCAGAACCGTTCCATTCACTTTAATAACCGAAGTATTAACTTGCGGTGTTGGACTGATGACAAGCGAGCTAACTCGATTCGCGACGTTGGCTATAGAGTAGTCTGTTTTATCAGCTGCAAACGCTGGTGACAAGTCTAGAGGCGTAGTACCATCCATTACCTTCAAGCTGCTTAAGGTTGCCTCCGCTTCCTTCAAGTCTGATTCGGCCAAAGCAATATCAACCTTCAAATTCCGAATAAGATTATCCTTGATGGTGTTACCCTTAACAATAATATTTTTCCCTGTTTCGATCCTTAATCCGTAAGTATTTCCCGTTACAGTATTTCCGGTTATTGTGACGTTCTCAGGATCACCTGCACCTGCACCAAGCATATTTACGTTACTATCTCCATTATGATGAGATAGCAAGATTCCCGAGTAATTAGCTGCAGTGTTGCCTCTGATAATGTTGTTCTTAACAATGGTTCCTGGAGCATTGTGGAGTTTAATGCCAACTCCATCCTGAACTACATTAGTAGTCCCATCTTCTCCACTCGTTCCGCCATACATTTTATAATCTGACGTTCCGATAATCTCGTTCGCTTCAATTATCGTATCTGGGGAGCCCATGTAAACCATCACGCCGTCACGATTATGTTTAAGTGTATTATGATGGATATAGTTCTTCGGGCCGGAAGCTGAGTGATTCGTATTTGGTGGAGTACCTCCCGTATTGCCGACCCCAATCGCTTCCTTCGGAACATTTTCGATCAAGTTATAGCTGATTTCATTTAAATATTCATTTTCACCATGAAGATCAAGAGAGTCCAACAAGGTCCTATTGGCATAGTTTTTTGTTATCAGGTTGTTATGCGCGAAATGCTGGACAATCACTCCATGTCGGAGATAGGGCCCAAGGAACTTATTGTTTTCAACAAGGTTGAAATACACATCAATAGGTTCACCGAAGTGATCAACTTTAGTAGTGTCACCTTGAACAGCTATGCCATATCCTGCTCCCCCTGCGCCGACATCAGTAGCGTTTTTGAAGGTGCTGTTTCGAATGGTGATTTCTTGGCTCCGGCTAACCCTTATGCCCATACGTTGGAAATGCTCTACAGTGACATTCTCAACAACTATTTTATTAGATCCAATACCACCACTCTGGTCGATATAAATCCCGTTTCCATATCCCCCGATTTTAGGATTCGCTGTATTTGTGTTCGTAGAATATGCATATTTCGGTTGACCGTCTGGTCCCATTTCATTCAACTTGTCCCCAAAAATCGATTTGATAGTAAAATTGGAGATAAGCAATTCTTTCTTGGCGAAAGCTTTAATTACACGTGAGCTGCCATTCAGTTCATTAAAGTAAGAGAGTAGAACGGTGCCTTGTTCGCTTTCACCACGAAGATTGACATTACTCTTCACTTGGAAATTGGATAAAGCATCCGTACTCATCGTTGATTTGAGGTGGTAAACACCGTTAGGGAAATAGATTTCATGATTAGCAAGAACTCTAGGATCACTTATGGCATTATTAATAATAAGCGAATTGTCAAAATTCGGATCATCCGGTTTAGCACCAAAATCTGTGACAATGTTCCACGTTTTTATTGGATTACGATTTGGCTCATACGGAATGTATGGCGCTCCATCTCCATCGACTAAACCAGGTACAGTGTTACGTTTTGCCGGAGGTTTCGGAGGCTCCGTGTAAGGAACCGGAATAAGATTAGTACTGCCATCCGCAGCCGGCGGATAGATTTGGAAGGCTGTTAAGCTGTTCCAATCTTTTGAATTCGGTGCGCTGTTCCCATTTCCGAGGTACCGCACATAACGAGCTGTTATATTCTTGCCACTCAGATTGACGAGCTCCACTTCCTCTGTTGTTCCACTGCTTTCTTGCCCCACGAGTACTGGTGTCCAAGTTATCCCATCGTTGGAAACAAGAATATCAAAAAAGGATTTCCTGATTTTCCCTGCATTGAACGCAATGCCCAGATAACCTATCGGCTTTGCTGAGCCTAGGTCCAGCTGTATCCACTGACGTTGATCAGCCGTGTTTTGAGCAGACCACCGATAGTAGCGATTGTTGCCTACCACGTTTTGAGGAATGTTACCGTCATCGGCACTCGCTGTTACGTTAGCCGGCAGAATCGTATAGGGAAGATTAGGTCCTGAACCTTCTAATTTTTGAAGAATCAAGGCTGGTTTTTTGTTGGTACTACCGAACAATGAACTGCTAAAATCAGCGTCAGTGTTGAAAGAGTTATAAATGGTCGAAGCACCGGTTTGTGTCTTTTCAGTTGCTCTAACCAAGAAGCTAACCGCTCCTGCAGATTTATTTTGTTTGACGAAATTAGTTACGTCAACCCTATATTCATCATCAACTGCGGTAGGGGAAAAGGTTCCCAGTTCAGTGGCCTGAGCCCCATATTTTGTCTCATATCTCAATAATGAATCTGTTACCGAACTATTGTATCGCACTGCTGCATTGGTCCACGTAATCAAGTTTGAACCTGCCGGTGGTACTGGTGAATTCGTAGCTACCCATTGGTAATTAATATCGGAACTCCAATTGTTGTAAGTTACCCCTACCACAGTAAAACTTGGATTTGTTGTAACCGTTGTTTTTGCCTTTATGCTCAGTAATATTTTATCCGCTTGGGTTACTTTGCTAGGATCGGGCAAATCGAACTTAAAGTACGCTTGCCGCTCCGTTCCATTACCTGCTTTGACATTATAACTAGCAGTTGAGCCACCTTGATGGTTTCTTGGAAAGTGAAACCCCTGGTACGCAGTGGTTTGTTCAATGACAGCGTTCGCACTCGCACCGTATTTAGCTAGTTCGTTGATCGTTTCTGCATGCACCTGCAATGGTGCAATAATCAGTACCATTTGCAAAACAAGCAGCGCACTCAAAAATAAACTTACTGTTTTCTTAATTTTGCTCACTAGAATCGCCTCCCTTATCATTTTCAAAAATCTAAAAGTTGCACTAAACCAAAATATGTAAACGATTTCAAATTATTGATCCTCCTTTTACAAATAGACAAGCCTATGCCTAAATATATAACAAGATGCTTAGCTCGAATTGTCGTTTTTTCGTTTGCGATTGTGTTTTTATTGGCTTATTTCAAATAAAAAGCCCCAGCTTCTTTTTCTGGAAGAATGGCTTTTGCACCCACTATTAGAATGCGGAAACCATCCCCAGTTCCTATCTTATGAAAGGGATGGAAGTCATCAAGCAGGATCCGTAAAACACAATAAAGACCCTTTAGACAAGGGCCATCCTACCTCTTGTTTAAAGGATCCTCTATACTCTAAATCCGCCATGCCCAAATCACACCAAATAACTAATTTGCCCTTATAAACTACTCAATAATAGTCAACAGCCGTTCGGCAGGGGTTCTCTCCTGCGCTGAGGGAATACTCGCCGGGTAGCCAATGTGCAGACTGCCTACTACCTTCTCACCCGGTCCGATGCCCAGAGCTTCACGGAAGGCGGGATCGTGCATAAGCGGATAGCTCTCCCACACCATACCTACTCCGCGTTCCCAAGCGAGCAGGCTGAAGTTGTGGATCAAGCAGCTCGTTGAAGCATAATCCTCCTCGCGCACCACGACATGAGGGTTTTCTTTCATTACAACAACCAGGAACATCGGCACAGACATCAGCTTGTCGTAAAACTTCTGCCCTGCCGCCTGACGTTTCTCCGGATCACGCTCACGCTTCTCGTTCAGAGAACGGCTCACCTCAGCAATCTTCTTGCGCCCGTCCCCATGTAACAGAATAAATCGCCAAGGCTCGGTCATTTTGTGATTAGGCACCCAAACAGCTGTATCCAATAGCTCCATAACCAATTCAACAGGTACTGGGCGCTGCTCGAAACGATGCACGGACCGTCTTTCCTTAATCAATTGGGCTAATTCCATATGAATCTCCTCATTTGCTGAATTAATATGATAATCATTCTCATCAATATTAATCGTACATCAATTCAACAACGGGTGAATAGATATTCCTGTTTATAGCTTGGATTTTTCCACAGCCTTGCTCTCTTAACTCCATCAAGCCTTTGTAAGGCCTTTGTCTAGCTTTTGTATTGCATGAAATGCTGCACAGTTTGATCAACAAGACTCTCATGAACCGCCGCATTATACAATAACGGGTCGACATGCCGGATAAACAGGCAGTGCTTCTTCCCCCGCCCTTTTCTTAACTGATCCCAACGGTCCTCCAGCTGTGCGCAATACGCCTCCGTCTCCAGCTTGTCCACCAGGAACAAGACATTGTCGCAATCCAAAGCAGCTACTTCAGTCAAAGAGGTGGCATCCATCGTTGCAATATGCCTCGTAAGATCAGGTGGAGTTACCTGCAGATCGTCATAAAACAGGTCTTTCATCTTACGCCTCTGCATACCAAACACGCGAAACCGCTCCTCACTGGCGCGAACCAGCAAAACCGGCTCATCCCCCAAATGATTGCGTATATGAAAACGTGCATTCTCCACCTTCATGTCAAAATAAGATAGCCACCGCTCAGCGACACTGGTCACACCGAGATGCTTGCTGATTTCAAGCAGCCTCTCCTTCCAAGACATCCGTTTCCAATGAAGCATGACAACAGGTGCAATTTCTGATAACGACCGGTACACCTCATCAGATATAGGGGAGGTAAGAATCAGCTCCGGTTGACATCTTTTAAGCTGTATGAGTGCTTTATCGGGTGATTCCGACCAGCCTCTCTTTAAAGCGACCTGCGAGGTAATTCCAAGTACGGACAAATCGCCATGAAATACAGGGGACAGACTGGCAACTGTCTTCTGAGCACAGGCTGCGAACTCCGTCGGAGCCATGCCCATATGCTTTTTAAACAAACGGCTAAAGTAATATTCATCTGCATACCCTATGGAATGAGCTACGTCTATAATAGGCTCCCGTGTATTTGCAAGTAAGCTTAAAGATGCATCCAGCCTGATTTTGGTAATAAATTTATTGGGACTAAGCCCTGTATGTCTGCGGAATGCCTGATAAAAACGGCTGGAGCTGGATCCCGACAGACGGGCAAGCTCTTCAATGTCCATATCGCGATGATATTGCTCAAGCATGTACTGACGGGTCTGCTCGACGTAACCCTTTAGCCCTTCCTCCAGCTCCTTCGGCTTCTGTACCAAAGTCATGAATGCGGCGGCCATTGCATAAAGATGCGATTGAAGTTGATATAAAAGCGCAGGTTCTCCCTTTTTGCAATCACTCATAAAATCTTGAATCCAGCTGCGAACCTGCGGCATTCGGAAGCTATACAGCTGGAATTCCTCTACCAGCAGCAGCGGTTGAGTACGAACATGAGGCTTATGCTGGGTAACGGAATGCTGGAATGGCAAACAATGAAACCCTATAATTAGTAGTGGAGCCGTACGTTCAGCTTCATTATGCAGGGTAAAATCACAATCAGGCGGAATGAGGAAGAACTCACCGCTAAGAACCTTGCCTGTCTTGCTTTTATCTTTATTGTATAAAGTCACCGTTACGTTTTCCTGAAGCGCAAAACCAAAGCAGTGTTCATTCCTTCTATTGACGCGCAAGTCGCTTCTCTCCATTACATGGAGCTCTTGGGTCCCTATGTATTCCAATGAAAAGTAGCCCCTGCGATCTGGTTTAAAAGACATAAACACACATCCTTAGTAATAAAAGTAATTTAAAATTTCATGTATCCTTAAACTCATACTATTTGAAAATGATTCTCATAGTCAATGTAAGTTTTTGCAAGCTTTTCCCATAGCCTGTTAAATACGTTATACTAAAGTATTGTTGGGTATTGATGATTCAAGAAGGAGGCTCTATGACTACATCTCAATCGGGAGAGAAACTAATCCGGGTTCTAGCTTTTACACTGATTCTTTCTGTGATGAATGCGACTATGTTTAACGTCGCTTTACCTACAATCGGAAGGGAATTCCAGCTCTCGGCATCGCAAGTAAGCTGGGTGGTGACGGCTTATATTATCGTGTATGCAATCGGCTCTGTAACCTATGGAAAATTGGCGGATAAGTACCGTCTCAAGGATTTATTAACCATAGGACTGACTTTTTTTGCAGTGGGTTCCTTGCTTGGCTTTGCCGCAACACATTACTGGATGATTATTGCAGGACGCATTCTTCAATCCATAGGCGCGTCCGTCATCCCGGCCACAGCGATGATTATTCCGGTGCGCTACTTCCCGCCCGAAACCCGCGGCAGAGCACTCGGAATTACGTCCTCAGGCTTAGCACTGGGAACGGCTATCGGTCCCATTATTGCAGGATTTGTGACAAGCCTCGCTAGTTGGCGCTATTTGTTCCTATTATCCGTAATCGTTCTGCTCACATTGCCGTCTTACCGTAAATACTTGGATGACAATAAAGGAACGGAAGGCAAAACTGATTTGCTCGGCGGCTCCATACTGGCCATAACCATCACCGTGTTTTTGCTTGGCATCACCAATGGAGCCTGGACGCTGTTTCTCGTTGGGGCTGTGCTGCTTGTGCTCTTTATCCTGCACATCCGACGTTCGGCACATCCGTTTATTCAGCCCTCTATCTTTAAGAACAAGAACTATACCATCGCCATCCTGGTTTCATTCATCGGCAGCGGACTGGGCTTTGGCATCCCTTTTATCATTCCGCAGATGTTGACTCAATTGAATCAGTTATCCCCTGCAGTTGTCGGCTTCGTCATGTTCCCTGGGGCTATTATAGCTTCCTTCCTTGGGAGGAGCGGCGGAAAGCTGGCAGACCGAAAGGGAAATGTTATGCTTGTGCTTATAGCTGTTGCTCTGCAGTTTATTTCCTTTGTACTGCTGTCCATTACCGCCGGGATCCAACCGACTATACTGTGGGTATTTCTGATCTTCGGCAATATTGGAGCTACATTCTTGGGAATCGGATTGTCCAATACCGTATCGCGGACGCTGCCAAGAGAACAAACCGGGGTCGGCATGGGCCTCTTCATGATGGCCAACTTCATATCGGGGGCTATTGCAACCTCGCTCATCGGCAGAATGCTCGATTCCGGGGAAACCGCCTTGGCATACAATCCACTGCTACTGATACCCTCGGCTGCCGTGTTCAGCAATATCTTCCTGGTACTAAGCTTGCTCATCATTGTAAACACGGTGCTGTTCTACTTCCAATTTGGTCGAAAGCAGACCGACACTAGCAGCACCAAACGTACCTCACCCGGTGAAAATCCCGCATAACCAAACAGTCCAGCAGAGCCGTTAAGGCCGATGCTGGACTGTTTTTATTATGCGCTGCTGCACAAGCTCACACTGCATGCGATTTACTTGCCGAATGTGCCTGGTTTTATCTTTTTCACTTCATACATATTAACATTCGAGCTAATAACATATGCCGGCTTTTCTTGGCCTCTGCTGTTACGATGACCTTCAATATGAACAGGATCCTTCTCCCAATTTTTCCAGGCCTCCTCAGATTCCCACCTGATCATAGCGATAATTTCTTCGGTCTCTTTACTTTTTTTGTTAACCATGACATACACATCGAGAAGTCCTTCCATTTCATCAATCCGCGTTGGCTGCCCGAACTTTTCCACTACCTTGTCCGAATTTCCCATCTCTACTACGATGGTTCTCATTTGAATAAACATAAGCAGATACCCCTCCATGTTACAACTAGGATATCTACACTATAATGATAATGGTTATCATCGTCAAATGATGCTTGTAAAAGGGTTGGATGCCTCATTCAAAGCTGCATGCTTTGATAAACCAAATTGACTATGAACGTACCCAAGCCTGCTACGATATTAAACCATCCCAAGAAACGGGCCGTACGTTGTTCCCTCTTCATGCCTGTACGGTTATAGCCCTTTACGTCAATCCACAGAATGAAGACCCCTGTAAGCAGCATTAATAATACGGTGAAGTTCGTATATCCTATTGAAAAGGTTAGATTCAAACGTTATAAGCCCTCCTTTCCGGCTTCGTTCAACACGGCGATTTCCTTGTAAATTAAGTCGCTTTCATCCCGATACGTCTTATATTAATATTCGCTTTAATCTCAACGGAAAGCTCTGCATACGTTTCCTGCCACTTGGCCTTGGTTTTAATTTCACGGTTCCAATATTGCGGATGCTTCGCCCTGAATTGCTCACCGTAGCCGAATATATCCGCACCTTTGTCCTGTGTCTTTTTAACCAACGCTTGATAGGATTTAACAATATCCTTTTGCAACTGGCTCTCAATCTGCTTAATAACCTCATGTTTTAGGGTGACCGACTCGTTGGACTTCTCCAATATATTCCCCTCTATATGAACATACACTGTGATGTGCGGTTTTCCGTTTCTAATTTCGGTTTTGAATGAGGTTTTTCGGTTTCGTCCCCCGAACAAGACATACTCCGATGTCCCCGGCACATTGACAAAACCTTGCCCTCCCGCGACATTAACCCCGGTAAGCCCCATAAACAAGGTGATTTCCAGCGTGTTAGTCAAACCGACCATTTTGTCGTTTTTGAAATAGGCTATGCCGCCCAGTTCTACAGCCTCTTGACCTTTCAACACCAAATAGGGAAGATAACCCTCCCTTCCTTTAGCAGAAGTGGAGCTCCAGAACACACCCAGAAAGTCGTTTGGAAACCTGCCCATTTTGACCGACTGATCCATCGTATTCATTAGATATAATGTCGGCACCCGTTCGAGCTGCGGCGATGCCTTCATCACATCAAATGCTTTTCCTTGGCATATAAACATCCAGTTCGCTCTGCGAACTTCCGCGTTGCGTCGAAAGAAATCATTCAGATTTTCTATCCCTTTTTGTGCGAATGCTTCGGAAACTACTATAACCCGCAAATGACCGAAAAATAGGGGAGCTGAGACCCTTTGCTGCAGGTTGTTAACAGCATCGTCAAGCGTATGTCCCTCACTGTCCACGACCCACACTGTACTCTGGCCGCCACCGCCACCTCCTCCCGCACCTCCACCCCCACCTCCGGGCCCTAATGGAATCCGTCCGGGGACAGCAATTTGTACGGTGATGCGAAGCAGCCCTGTCTTCGGCGGCGGAAGCGTCCCGTGCATGCGGAAGAATTCTTTCTCCTCAACCTCTGCTCCCCGATCCGACACATCAACACCGATTCCTAATATGACGGCACGATCCTCGATTTCCAGACGGTCCCAGCAGCCGGAGAGCAGCGGAAAAGTAAGACAAAGAAGAAGTAACAGCTTAACTCGTCTGCTCCAATCCTTGTCCCCCACCCGTATCCCCCCTTTTCTTACGAATCATAGCCAACAGCAGAAGCAACAACGGATAGCCGATCGTAAGCAATAAGCCCCAGCGCCCTACAATGGCTATGATTTTATACATGTGCAAAACATTTTCCGGAAACATTGCGGCAGCAAACAGAACCGGTAAAATGAACATGGAAAACAGCTTATGATCCCGCAGCTTAAAAAGCTTGCTTAGCGCATGGATGGTAAAGTAATAGCTGGAGAATAAGGTGGTGAATACAGCTATTACCCACACAGCAAGAAAAGCTGCATCGAGTCTTTCCAGAACATTACCCGGCAGGCTTGTCGTCTTCGCGAGCTCCAATGTAGGCCACAGCAGCTTCTTGGTCTCTTCTGACCCAAACACACCAACTGCTCCGACAACGATAGAAAAATACAGCCCCCCTGCAATACCTATGCCCCAGCAGCTTGCCTTCATGGCTCTGTCCGGATTCCGCATAGCTGGAATTACCATTGTATAAACAAAGGAGCCTTGGAATAAGGCAGCTATAGTCAAGATCCCCTTCAGCATACCGGAGGGCTCATTCCCCCATACGGGCAGCAAATTGACGAGCTCCGAGTTTTTCAGAGACAGCGCTACTATTAATACCGCAGGAAAAACTATAACCGGTAAATAAAAATGATGGATATAAGCAAACGTAGTCACATCCGTACGAGACGAGAGTGTTGCTAATATGAGCATAACAATTACGGTTATTTCGAGTGGTGTTTTCTTTAGAACCGAAGTAATGACAACTTCGCCGAACTCCCTGGCTGCCAGCGACGTCAGCAGGGCAAAAAAAGCGATGATCAGCAGGCTTCCTGCTCTGGCAGGCCATTTGCCCAGGATCGTTTGGCTGTACTCGATAATCGATTGATTCGGAAACCTCATGCCAAGCTTCGTAAGAAGCCACAAGCCAATGAAGGCAACGATAACGGACAGCAGCGTCACCAGAGGAGCGCCTGTATCGGCAGCACTAACTGCGAACAAGGGCAGGGGAAGCACACCTACTCCGATGATAGTGCTAATGAGTACTCCCGCTGCTTGAATCGCCGTGATCTGACGGGGATGCTCCATTCGTACTCTCCTCCTTCTGATTTCCTACCTTCAGGGGATCCAATGTGTTGACAGGCTGTTCTTTCAGCTTATCCTCCACATCACCACCGAGACGCTCATGATTGGGCGTATGCAGCATCGTCGGTCTTTTTCTCATAGTCCACAGGGGCAATCGTGCAACCGTATCCTTCATTCCATCGAAATTCCCGGGAACTACGGGACTTAAATACGGGACGCCAAACGATTTTAAAGACAGCAGGTGATTGGCAATCAGGATGAGACCTACCATCACACCGTATAGCCCGAACATCCCTGCAAGAAAAACAAGCGGGAATCGCAGCAGCCTCAAAGCTAAGGCCGCATTGTATGCTGGTGTGGCAAAAGAACCGATAGTAGTTAAAGCTATGACCACAACGGTAATTGGACTAACGAAACCTGCCGATACCGCTGCTTGTCCAATGACAAGAACGCCGACAATCGAGAGGGCTCCGCCAATTTGCTGCGGCAGACGTAAAGTAGCTTCCCTCAGCACCTCCATAGAAGCTTCCATAACAAGCACTTCAAGAATGGAAGGGAACGGCACGCCGGCACGCCCTCCTGAAACAGCGACCGCAAACTCCGTTGGTATAAGCTCCGGGTTGAATGAGATGATGGCCACATACAGAGAAGGTGTAACAAGTGAGAAGCACAATGCCAGCAACCGTGATAATCGGATGAAGCTGACCATTAGAAACCGTTCGGAATAATCCTCGGTCGTCTGATAAAATTGGTTGAATACCGTTGGCACAATCAGAGCAAAGGGCGAGCCGTCCACCAAAATGATGACTCTTCCTTCCAGCATACTGGCTATCGCCTTATCCGTACGTTCCGTGTTCTGAACTTGAGGGAATGGCGATAGATGGTTATCCTCTATAAATTGCTCCAAGTAACCGACATCAAGCACTCCATCAATGTCAATGATAGAAAGCCTTCTCTCCACTTCCTCCACCAGCGCATCGTTGACAATTCCCTTCAAGTAACAAATCGCTGTTTTCGACTTCGTAACACGGCCGATTTTCATCATTTTCACTCGAAAATCGGTTGTCGGCAGCCTGTAGCGCAGTAAGGAAATATTCGTCCCTAATTGCTCGATAAAACCCTCACGTGGTCCACGAATAACCTGCTCGGTTTGAGGTTGATCGATCGACCGTTTGTCCACCTTTGTCGTCTCGACAATAATGGCTTCACCCAAACCATCTATCAAAACAACCGTACCGCCGCGCAGCAGCGACTCCATAATCATGGACAGTCTGCATTCCGATGATCCTTTGCTGTGATAGAGCGCGTCTTTCAACAAAACATCCATTAATTGCTGCTGAGGGATGATCGTGCCTGCTAACTGCTCAGGCTTATACATAAGCGGCCTTAATATATCCGTGTTCACAACATCGCTATCCGTCATATTGGAAAAGTTAATCAATGCTGCATCAAATTGTCCGAATATATGAAAATGCCGCAGCATAAAATCATCATTTTCGCCCAATAGCCCGGAAATAATAGCAACCGCATCCTCCAAGCTTTCTGGGAGGCGCTCATCTTCATGATTATTCAAATATTGATCCGGTACTTTCGCCGCTTGGGAACGCCGCTGCTGCTGCTTATTGTTCGAACGCCGCCGAAGCCACTCTAAGATGGTCATTAAAAGGCACCCCGCTGATAGGATTGCTGTTCCTTTATCGTGTGTTTCATACTCTTTCCTATTCTGGGTTATTTTATGTACAGCTCGCTGCAATGAAGGAAATCACCCCTTCCGCAACCTTCTATTCAACAAGACGATCTACTTTCATGTGCGGGTGCATGGCTTGGAGGACGCGATAGGGTCGCTTCAGGTTGGCAAAGATGCCGATCTGTTTATGTTGGATACGTCACGCAGCTCAGCTTTGCGGGAGCGTTGTTCGAGGATGCATCACTGCCGGAAGAGTAAGTTAAGAAAAATTAAAACGAGGCTGTCCCAAAAGGGTATCAATGAATGAATCAGTCCCAAATTATGAACAAAGACGCCTCCAACACCACTATGTAAGCGGAATTAGAAGCGTCTTTTTTGTAGAGAAATTCCCCTCAGAGTGGGGGTTTGAAAATCCAGAAATGAGTTCGGCCGCTTTTTGGATGTTGCTTAAGTGATGGGGGGAGAAGCGATGTTCAAGGCTGCTTTCAGTCTAAAGGAAACCAGGATTTGTCGGGCGGCTGTGGAAGGAAAGAAAATAGATGGAAATTGTCACGCTAATCCAGCGTGGATATCGCCTGAAATCAATCTAACTGGAAAAACTAACTCTAATATAGGTGAAATGGTGGATATCAGCCAAAATACGTAGAATTAGCATGAGAAATTCCAGCTATAAGGCTTGGAATGCTATTTTCGAAGTAACTAACTTGACATTTTCCTGATAATTGCACGGAGTGCGCCAGACTGCCATGTAATGCCGTAACCGAACCATGAACCATGAACCACGAGCCACCGACCACGAACCCGATACCCGCGATTAGCACGCGTTGGAAGGCGACCTCATCTTATGCGTCACTAAGAATACACAAGAATGTGCAAAAGAGCCTTCAACTATTAAAGTGGAATTGAGGGCTCTTTGCTACCATCTATTCGGGATAAAAGGGTGGAGGGGTTGTCTCAAAATGTCTTTTGAGACAGCCCTGTCCAATATCCTTATTACTCTTGCTTCAGTTACTTCATGAGCTGCTTCTCCAGCCACGGGAACGAATGCTTGCCATACACCTCATGGCCCCCCGGAAACAGGTCGGAGTCCAATGAGTCCGGGACTCCGGCCGCTTGGTACACAACCTTCAGCCGGGCTAACGCCTTCTCCGTCCCATGGAGCGGGAAGATCTTATCCTCCCGGCCTGCTTCAATAAACAGCGGCCGCGGCGCGATAAGGCCGATCAGCTCGGGCATCTCGGCGTACCGCAGCACGTTCGGGATGTAATTATCCACACAATGACGCATGCTTAGGATGCTGTCGAGAAAGGTATTCGTATAGCAGCTAACTACCGCTGCCTGAATCCGTTGGTCGAGCGCAGCCGTGAAAGCAGCGACCAAGCCGCCGCCGGATAGACCGAAGATGCCGATGCGGGAGGCATCCATCTCGCTGCGGCTCGATATGTAATCAATTGCCCTCATCGTTTCCTGAATGCGTACTCCCGCAATCGTTTTACCCAGCATGAGAAGAAAAACACCGATTGGAAAACAAGAGTTCGTGCTGCTGTTGACCACAACCTCGTTCTCCAGCTTGCGGTCGCCAAAGCCGATCAGCTCAGGCACAATAACCGCGAACCCTCGCTTGACCAGGGAAAGCGCGAACTTGTGGTGAACGTCAGGGTCAGCATCTCCGGCTTCCCCGCCGTCAGCCAGCAGCCCGACCACAGACTTGCTGCCGTAACCATGGCCGTGACAGCCAACGACGACCGGCAGCTTGCCCTGCTTCCCCTTCGGTAGAAGCAGATAGACAGGCATACGCAACGATTCGGCCGTTGTGATCTCGATCCGCTCACGAATATGATCCTCATATTCGACACGTTCAATCTCCACCGGCTGCAAATCCACTCCTGCGGCTTCAAGTCCACCTAACGAGTCAATGAACTTCTCTGTAAGCGCTGACTTCCATTCCAGCCATTCCGCGCGGCTCTCCGCTTGGAATGCCAGCTGCCGTGACTTCGCCTCATCATACAACCGCCGCAAATATTGATCAGGACTCCACATCGTTGGAATTCTCCTCCCCGCTCCCTGCCTATTGTACGGAAGCTGTCGCTTCTAGCTCCAAGCAAGCCATGACGAATGGCGCGAAGCCCTTCGGATCATCTTTGCGGGTAGGTTCGCTGATATAGTAAGCAAAGGAGCCATCACGGTAAGGCCTATTTCCCAAACCGGCCACACTGCAAATTTTATCCAAATGATAGGTGCCATCTGATTCTTGACCCACACATTGCTCAAGCAGCCCTTTGTGACCGCGTCTTGCCGCCTGCAATGCATCTTTGCCCAAATACCCCATCCGATATCCTTTTGCCAGTGCACAAGTAAACATGGCGGAGCCGGATGCCTCCAAGTAATTACCCTTGCGGGTTCCTTGATTCAGCACTTGATACCACAGACCCGATTCCTCGTCCTGCACGTTCAGAATAGCTTGTACCAACCGGTAGAAAATACCGATAATTTGTCCACGCTTCGGATGATCCAAAGGCAAGTAATCCAATGTATCCACAACGGCCATCACATACCAGCCTAAAGCACGGCCCCAGAAATGCGGCGAGCAGCCGTTTTCCTTATTCGCCCAACGCTCTTCTTTCGATTCATCCCAGCCATGATAGAGCAGTCCGGTTTTGGGATCACGCGACACTTTCTCCATCAATAGAATCTCATTAGCCACATCATCAAACCATTCATGCTCGTTAAACTTCTTGCCATAAGCAGCGAGCAAAGGCGAGGTCATATATACGCCATCCAGCCACATTTGGAAAGGATAAATTTTCTTATGCCATAGTCCGCCTTCACTCGTGCGCGGGTGTCCTTTTATTTGTGTAACAAGCAGCTCGATCGCTTTTTTATATTTTTCTTGACCGGTTTTTTCATACAGTAAGAATAAGCCTTTACCTTGGTTAATCATATCGACGTTGTACTCATTTAAATTGTACGTATCGATGCTGCCATCCTCCTGGATGAACAGATCCATATTCATTTTAATGTAATCATAATAGCGTTCGTCACCAGTCTGAAGGTAAACCCGTTCCAAAGCCGTAATAATACAACCATTCTCATAATTCCAGCATCTTCTTTTTTGAAACGGCATATCGGAAACCAGCGGATACCTTTTCATAAAAGAATCTGCCATAGCCGTAGACCAAACTTTACTCATGCCCTTACTCCTCCTTTAGCACTCCATCAGTCTTTGCAAAACTATTATTACTTTAATTGGCCTTTTCTTCAAGGTTCCAGCATATGCTTTATTTAACTTCTTTATGAATTAGCCTATTATTTGCCTATAAAATAGAAAAAAAAGCGTTCGCTCCGACAGGAACTAACACTTTTCGACATAAGCGCTCTTTCAAAAATTACCTTCCGCTACTCTATGCGAAATCGCAGCAACGAACGGAGAAGTTCCTCGGAAAGCTGGTTCAAGGATTCGGAGGAAGCCGCAACCTCCTTGGTAGAGGAAGCTTGTTTGTCCAGTGAGGACTTCACATTCGCAGCATAGGAGCTTGCCTTGCGGGAAATCTGAACACTGTCTTCCATAGTCGCTGTAACCTGCTCCGTGCTGGCTGATATTTGCTGGGATGCCGCCGAAACCTCCTGAATTTGTTCAGCAACCCTCTCCACCGAGGATAAAATAGCGCCGAACACAACCCCAACCTGTGACAACACTACGCTCCCTCTTTCCACTTCTTTTAATTCTATTTCAATCTTATTAATTACTCCTTTGGAGCTTGTTTGAACCATCGCAATTAACTCGGCAATCTGCTTGGTCGATTCACTCGATTCATCAGCCAGTTTCCTAACCTCGGCCGCAACTACCTGAAAGCCACGTCCATGCTCTCCTGCACGCGCTGCTTCTATTGAAGCATTCAACGCTAACAAACGGGTCTGCTCCGATATTTCTCGAACAACGCTCAGAATGCGGTCAATCTTAGTCGATAATTCATGCAGCTCCGCTATGGTAGAGGCCGTTTCGCCAACCTTGGCTTTGATCGACGACATTTGAACGATAGCCTGATCTACATCCATAGAACCTTTTCTCGCTTCTTCCGCCGCATCTCCAGCTGCCCCTGCTACAAGAGACGAGGTTTCAGCAATTCTCTGAACGCCGATATTCACCTCATTCATGGCAACCGAGGTTTCCTGGGCACTCTGTACCTGCAAGGAAGAGCCAGCCGCAACCTCCAGCATCACCCCGGAGATAATCCGGTTATTCCCCTCACTCTCCACAACACTGGATTTTAGTTGTTCGGCAGATTCATAGGCTTGCACAGTCACCTCCCTGCTCTGTCTGACAACTTCGCGGAACGTATCCGTCAGCTTATTGAATGCAGCGGTTACCTGTGAAAATTCATCCTTCGTTTCTGTCGCAACTTTTATTGTTAAATCCCCTGCTGACAGCTGATTGGAGGCGCGAACAAGATGATGAATAGCTCGTTTCACGGATAAATAAAAAGCGGTGAACAAATAAACAACAACAACCACTACGATAATAATGAGCAGAATATCCTTCGTCTTATTAGCCTTATAGCCGTCCAGCCTGTTATCGAAGATTTGCTGAAGCAGCTTCATTTGGCCAAGAAATAATTCCTGACTTGCTTTCTTGGCATTGCGGCTCAAAGAGGTCATCTCGTCTGCAGTAATTTGAATAACCCCATTGTTAAGCAGCCTGTTATTAAATGCATCTATGGCAGCCCTCGTCGAACGGTTGTTGGCTTCCAGAAGTCCATCCATTTGCTGTTTCGTCTTGGGGGTTTTCTTGCCTATCAGATCGGCAAATCTATTCATTTTATCCAAAAGAGCTTCCAGGTCCCCTGTCAATCGAATGAGCTCTTCTTGTTCCTGGGGGTTCTTAATTTGCTGGCGGGCTACGACCTCAGTCCCCATCAACTCCATTTTTTCAAGCTTGGTCCAATAATTAGGCAATATAGTAACGACAGAGTCCATTAAATAGTAGCTCTCAAATTCCGGGTCGAGAATCAGGTTCGAGGAATTTTGCACGTCTTCAATTAGAAGCAATACGATTTGCTCCAGAGCCGTATGTTGAATCTCGTAAAAGTTCTGGCTTATGGAGGTTCCGTTCGACTTAATTAATTCCCATTGCTTCTCCAGGCTCGCCCATAATACAGGGTCCAGCAGATCAGGGTTCGCTCCCTGCTTCAGCCCGTAGATGATACTATCAATCTGCTCCCCGATTCCCTTCGTGTCCTTAGTGGCTGAGGGTGCAGGAGAAGTACCCATGTGCAAGCTCCATCCGTATTGCTCCAGCGCGAACATTAAATCCATTAAAGACTGATGATAGGCCAAGCCTTTTTTCTCTTTTTCCGTGAACTGAATATCTGTATTTATAGTGGAGAACATCTGAGCTGTAAGTGTAATTATGGGAATAGCGAACACACAGCCAATCAGCAGAAATTTTTGAGGATACCGCAGCTTATTCATTAATGCAACCGCAGGGGCAAACAATTGCTGCCACCCCAAGGGGGAGGTTCTCATCAGCTTCATTGTGACCACACCTTTTCTGTTGTCAAATAGCATGACATTATAGGTACTGCTCATTTTCTTACAGATAAAAGTCTTCTTCAGCTAACGATGTTAGCGGTAGTCTAGCTTAGTTCGTTTGGCAGCAGCAGCTGCCATCCGGTCCGCCGCAAGCTGCGCACGGAAGGCAACCAACTCTTCATCTATGCCTGACAAACGCCCCTTCTCTACAACTACGCGTCCCCCCACAATGGTCATATCCGCCTGATACGCGCCTACCGTTACCGGCAGCGATGCATCATCGAACAATGCTCCTGCAAAGCCGAGCTGCGACGCATCCAGCATAAATAGATCGGCCGCCTTGCCAACCTCAAGCGACCCTATTGCGTCCTCCCAGCCAAGCACCCGGGCCGAGCCGCGTGTAGCCAGGGAAAGCGCCTCATTGGCGGTCAAGGCATCCCCGTTTAATTGCTTATGCAGCAAGTAGGCCATCCGCACATCCCACAGCATATTCGAAGCATCGTTGGAAGCCGAACCGTCCACCCCAAGGCCTACCTTCACACTAGCCTGAAGCAGCTTCCTCACAGGGATCGTGCCCGAGGACAGCTTCATATTGCTGGAAGGACAATGGGCAACACCACAGCCGCAGGCCCCCATTCTCTGAATTTCCGCATCATTAAACCAGATACCGTGCGCAAACCACACATCGTTTCCTACCCAACCGGTATCCTCCATATATTCAAGCGGTCGCATGCCCATCCTCTCTAGGCAAAATTGCTCTTCATCCATCGTCTCGGCCAAATGAGTATGCAAGCGAACACCATAGCTGCGGGCCAGATCGGCAGACTCCTTCAATAACTCCCGCGTCACCGAGAAGGGCGAACACGGCGCAACACCGATCCGCAGCATGGAAAAGCGGGAAGGATCGTGGAATTTCTCAATCACACGCCGCGTATCTCTTAGAATCTCTTCTTCGCTCTGACACACTTCGTCAGGAGGGAGCCCACCGTTCGACCGCCCCAAGCTCATTGAGCCACGAGTCGGATAAAACCGCATGCCCAGCTCAGCGGCTGCCCGGATTTCCTCATCGATTAGCTCGGTCGAAATGCCGCGGGGAAAACAGTAGAAATGATCCGAGGAAGTGGTACAGCCACTTTTCAGCAGCTCACCGAGTCCAACCATCGCGCTTAAATAAATGTCTTCAGGCTCCAGATGTCGCCAAATTTCATAAAGCGTCAACAGCCAGTCAAAAAGAGAGCAATCCTGTGCAAGAGGAAGATTACGGGTCAAGGTCTGGTACAGGTGATGGTGCGTGTTGATGAGACCGGGGTATACAATTTTGTTTCGAGCATCAATAACTCTATCTGCCGTCTCGTAGGGAATATTCTCGCCAATCGCAACGATCTCCTGTCCGACTACATACAAACTGCCATTTTTGATGACACGGCTTTCTCCATCCATCGTGACGATGCTTCTTGCATTTTGGATCAACAAAGAACGGTCATTCATGGGCTAGCCTCCTAAGAACTTCCACCGGGAAAGTTCATTTCGCAAGCATTTACTTATTCGTTTCCCCTGGGAAAACTAGCATCGAAATGATTGTTATTTCCATTTTAATCACAGGAGAGATGTATGTAAACTATTCTAACATTAATTTTGTTTTCAATTACAAAACAAGGACTTAATCTTAGATGAATTGACGAATCTCTATCGTAAATGGAAGAAAACATGTCACGCGACTGTCCGTCTACACCTTATCTTCGAGAATCCACTCTCTCTTACCCTCAATGAGCACTCGATAATACACATTTTCCACCAATCGCCTTACTGCTATAATTAACTATAGTTCGGCATACATATTACATTTGTAAGCAAGCTTTAGAACCATTATGCTCAACTGCCGTTGCCGAGGAATAGAGGAATAGAGCTATCCAGTAGTGGAGTGCACCCGCAGAGCAAAGGAGCGGTATCCGGCTCATGTCCATCCGATACATATGGAAGCAGCTATGGCGCAGTTTAAATAAAAAGACTAACGAAGCCGTCCGCCTATGGGATGACCTATGGTTCCGTGAGGGCTCGATCATTACAGGCCGCTATCGAATCGAGCGCAAGCTTGGCATGGGCAGCTACGGAGTCGCCTACCTATGCCGGGATGTCCGCTCCGGGCAGCGCTGCGTTATGAAACGGGTCACCCCGCTCCGAGGCGGTACACAAAGGGCACAGTTTATTTATGCCAAAGAAACCGGCATGCTGGAGCTTCTTTCCCATCCCGCCATTCCGGCACTCTACAGCAAATTCCGTTATCGCAATCATCTGTGCTTCACTATGGAATTTATGGAGGGAAAGAGCTTGGACACTCTTTTATTCCAGGAGCAATGTACCTTTACCGAGCGTGAATCCCTGCTTTTGATCCGGAGGCTTTTGCCCATTGTCTCTTATATGCACTCTGTCGGCGTTCTGCACCGCGATATTAACATTGCTAACGTGGTCGTTGAGGGGGAGCGTGTTAAACTCATCGACCTGGGGCTGGCCCGCGAGCTTGCAAATGCCGAAGCCGTTGTGGAAGACGTTTTAGATGTTGAAGCGGATGACCCCTCCGAAAAAATACTGCGCAGAACCATCCATGTAACCAGTGACTATTATGCTGTCGGTCATCTTCTGCTTTTTCTGCTGTACAGCACGTATGACCAGGAGGAGCAGGCACCCGCAGGTGCCGATCGGGGCTGGGAGCTTGAACTCACCCTTCACCCGGGCACAAAAAAGCTGCTCCGCCGCTTGCTATTGACGGAACAGCCCTATATTAATGTTCAAGACATCATAATCGATGTAAACCGAATTCTTCTAAATCTGAAAACTTAGCTGCTATAAGAGCTTGAAGATCGCTTCTTCTTGTAATGGGAGTTCCCATATTGATTATGCTGGTTGTATTTATTTCCATTCGATGGTCTACGATAGTCATCACTGCTGCGGTAGGGGCGATATTGGGATCCATTGCGCTTATCCAAACCAAGAAGCTTGCTTAATAATCTGCGTAACATGGCCACACCTCCTGAGAGTTTAACTCCAGCGATACCCGGCATCCCAAGTATTCGCTTAAGTTTGCTTCAATTCTTCTAATGAAACCATCTGCGATGAAGTCCCTCTTGCGTCTTAACATCGGCAATTCAATTAAATCTGTTCTCTTTACGTTGTAAAAGGGGGTTGGTTTCATTGGTCGATCCATCGGTTTGCTCCGGCGCCCTATCTTTTACTGTCCTTTTCAGAAAAAGCATGCTATCGTAATTTGTAAAACTCATTTCCTGAGGTGCCCTATGAAAATCGCTGTTTTCACAGACTTGCATTCGATTTCTCCCAAAGAACGCTTTACCGGTTTGCGTGAAAAAAGGAGCTTTTTTGCCGATGCTTGGCCATCCTTTCAAAAGCTGAACAGCTTGCTGCATCAAGAAGCACCCGACCTAGCCATCTGCCTAGGGGATATGGTCGACTGGTACAGTGACGAAAACCGGGATTTCGCCATTGAATTATTAAACCAATTGCCATGCCGATGGCTGGCTGTACCGGGTAATCA
Source organism: Paenibacillus sp. GCM10027630 (assembly GCF_042676305.1). Classification (NCBI taxonomy): domain Bacteria; kingdom Bacillati; phylum Bacillota; class Bacilli; order Caryophanales; family Paenibacillaceae; genus Paenibacillus; species Paenibacillus sp. GCM10027630. The sequence continues at coordinate 34,268 of NZ_JBHTGY010000096.1, forward strand.
TGATTATGAATCTTTTATCGAAGGAGCGGAAGGAATCCGTTCTATCTCAGCAGTGGAAGGTTATGAAGCGGCAGTGAAAGGGTGGAAGGAGCGCGGTATCGAGCTGCACAACCGCTACATAGACCTTGGGTATACCGGACTGGTGCTGCTCGACAGCGCCCGCAGCGGAGTTCCTGACGGCACAAAGGAATGGCTAGGGGAATTAAAAAGCCGACACTCTCGGCAGCTTCTGTTCACTCATGTACCTCTCGATGTACCGGAGACAAGACAATATATCTTATCGGTAGATTCAACTCGCAACTTAAATAAATACGTGCAAAGTCATTCCCCTTGGTTATACCAGGAAGGCCTTCAGCAAGAAATGAACCACATTTTCACAGGCCATCTTCATTTTCCCGGTGATCTCCAAGTAAGCGATACCGTCCGAATGCATATGCTGGGTATGTCTATTACTGATTTACGCCGACCTGAACGTCCAGCCTCCGCTTGTATCATAGAGCTTGAGCATACTGCCATCGGGATACGCCGTATTTCATTGTAATCATGGGGCGTAAACCCTTTCCTATTTCCCGCCTCTTCAATTCTCAGCGATGAGATTGAGATACCTCTCCCCTTAACGACCAGTTAATCCGGCAATAAACGCATACACCCAATCTCCGAGCCCGATAGCCAGGTTACTTTACCGAGCGATTGCGGCTTTTCTGTGTATGCCCCCCTAGAACCCTCTCCTTATTACGCTGATTCGTGATATGTTTACTCCTTTTTATGATAAAATAATCATAAGCTTGGCGACACCCATGTAAATCTACCTTGTAGATGGAGGAACTTGTGAACAAACAATCACTGCGGTTACATTTAACCATTACTTTTGCCATTATGGCCATGATACCTATCCTTGTACTAGGCACTATTCAAGTGCTGCAAATTCGGAATATAACCAACGATTACAACAAAACGCAAAGCCAGACGACTTATCGGCTGGCTGACGCCGTTCAAACCTATACCTACTACCATCGCAACGCAGTCGAAACTTTAGCCACAACGATCAGCGCATCGGGGCCCGCCTTCCGGACGAGAGAAAGTCTGACCTCGAAGCTGCAATCAGTCAAGGACAACCTGCCGGGCTTCAGCAGCCTGTATGTGGCCGACGCGAACGGAATTGTCTCCGCCCACTACCCGGAGCAGGGAGCCACACAGAAGCAGCCGTTATTCGGCATGAATATGAGCAATCGCGATTATTTCATTAAGGTGAAAGCGACCGAAAAGACCACTATCTCTTCTCTGTTCCGCGGGCCAGAAAGTGGTAACGAGCCAGCTATCATCATCGCCGCTCCCCTATACACCGATCAAAAACAATTAGCCGGTATCGCTGTAGGCGTCCTTGATTTGCAACAAATCAAGCAGCTGGTCACCAAATACGACTACGGCTCAGACGCTTATCCCGTCGTATTAGATCCTACCGACCGCGCCATCTATCATCCGGACAGAGAAATTACGAGCTCATTAGTCGACTTATCCGCCGAAGCGGTTGTTCAGGATGCCATAGCAGCCGGACAAGGGTCCGGCAAATATCATTCAAGCATTAGCAAGCAAAGCGAGCTTATTACTTATACAACAATTAAAGATCTCGGATGGACTGTATGGGTAAGCCGTTCTTACACATCAGTTAATGCCGCTTTTTCCGACTCTATGCAAACCACGCTTATTCTGCTCGTGCTTACACTTGTCATAACCGTTATTGTGGGCAACTTGTTAGCCAAACGGTTCAACAACACCATTCATTTATTAGTAGGCTATACTCGAAAGCTGGCTGATGGAGTTTTTGAAGAACCTCAGCGAGACATGACGCCATCCTGGGGTGTCCCTTATGAGCTCGATATGCTGGCTAATCATTTCTTTCGAATGGCCGAGCAAATTAAAGAAAATCAAAGAGCCTTAATAGAGCTTAATGCCCAGTTGGAGAACCGTGTGACAGAACGTACCCGAAGCTTGCTGCGAAAAAATCAGGAGCTGGAAATTGTCAATGTCCTGCTCACGCCAGCCATGCCCAATCAGGAAACCAATGGAATGATCGATGAAAGCATGCGGCAGCTGCGCAATCTGATTGGCGTTGAAGTCCGGCTGCGTCTCTATCCATACCCGCCAACCGAGCAGAATCAGAAGAATGCTGCAGCCGCGGTTATTCCTGTCAATTCGGGTAATTCACCACTTGGTGAGCTGGCTATTTTCAATAGCAGCGGCGCGGCTTTAACGGAGAATGACCGAAAGTTTCTTCACACCTTTTCCAATACAATTGCAGTTATTATACAAAATGACATCCTGGTTAGCCGCCTCCGGCATGAGTACGCCTCTTTAAATGCGGTATTTGAAAGCATGTCCGATGCTATTGTTCTAATAGGTATTCAGCAAAATGTCGTGTACGCCAACCGCAGGATGACCGAAATGTTCGCCATCCCGACGCAGGAATTGCTGTCCATGACCGAAGAAGGACTGTTCGGTGAAATAGCCGCCAAGCTGTCGGGCTCCCATGAAGAATGGACCCATCTGACTTCTAAGCAGCAAATTCAAGCTACATTGAAAATCCGTGATGATAGCGGCAAAGAACGGTTTATTCTCGTTTCCGCTTTTCAAGCGGCGGGTGATGAACGGATTTTTGGCAGAGGCTATGTGTGGCGTGATATTACTAAAGAACATGAGATTGATGCGCTGAAGAACGATCTCATTTCCCTGGCATCCCACGAATTCAAAACGCCGATAACCAGTATTAGAGGTGGCGTAGAAACGCTCCTGCGTAAGGACGCCGAATGGGAGGAGAGCTTCAAGAGAGAACTGCTGGAAGGAATCCACGAGGATATTGGGCGCATCCAGAATCTGATCGATGAATGGCTCGACATCTCCAAGATCGATGCAGGCGCTATGCGGGTTAATCGTCAGCCTCTCCGCGTAGGGGCGGTAATTGATAACGCCATACATCGTTTGCCGCAGCATGCCGCTTTTGCCAATACCGAATTCGATATCCAGCTGAGCAGCGACCTGCCGCTTATTTACGCCGACAAGCTTCGTATGGAGCAGGTATTGGTCAATTTATTCACTAACGCTATCCAATATAATGATAATAAAAAGCCGTTCCTGCGAATTATGGCTGAAACCGATGAAGCTATGGTCCATATTCTCATCGAGGACAACGGAATTGGCATTGCAGAAAATCATTTGGATCACATATTCGACCGATTTTACCGAGTGGATGTCTCAGCGAGCCGCCAAACAGGGGGAACCGGATTGGGTCTGGCGATATGCAAAGGAATAATGGAAGCACATGGAGGCCGGATTCAAGTGCGGAGTACGCCAGGGGCGGGAAGTACCTTCATCATTTCCATACCGGCATTCAACGCTAAAGAGGGGGAAGACGATGAAAAAGCATAAAATCATGATCGTGGACGATGAACCTAAAATTTTACGATTTATTGCGGCTAATTTAAAGTCGTTAGGCCATGAAACGCTGACCTGCTCTAATGGCCCCGAGGCGCTTGAAGCGGTTGACGGCTTCGATCCCGACCTGCTGCTGCTTGATATCATGATGCCCGGCATGGATGGATTTCAAGCGCTGCAGAGACTTCGCAGCTTCTCTAATGTTCCGGTTATTATATTAACCGCCCGTAGTGACTCCAGCGATAAAGTACAGGGATTAAATTTAGGTGCGGATGATTATTTAACCAAGCCTTTTTCCCTCGATGAATTGTTTGCGAGAGTAAATGCCGTGCTGCGCAGACTGGATGGCCGAACCCATGTCCATACCTCGGCAGCAAGCGAAATTCGAACGGGCACCCTTACCGTCAACCTCGCCCAGAGGCGCACTTGGCTGAAGGACGCGGAAATTAAATTTACCGAAACCGAATATAACTTGTTTGTTCTGCTCATTCAGAACGCTGGTAAAGTGATGACACATGAGCAGCTGCTAAGCGAAGTGTGGGGAAGCGAATACCGAGACGACGTAGAATATTTGCGTGTAGCCATCGCACGGATACGACAAAAGATTAAACACATCGAGAACAAGCTTGATGTAATCATCACGTACCCCGGTGTTGGTTATATGGCCCAAATGAAAGAAGAAGAAACCATCTCTCACTAGTTGTGAAGGATGGTTTCTTTGTTCGTAGTCCACATCAATTCGGGATGATCTCAATATCTAACGGGTAATCAGAAACAGTTATCTCTTTCGTAGAGCCTGTTGAAAGATCAACAATTGTTAACCCGTCCCAACCTGTATCGGCAAAGGTTACTCCTCCCGTGAGATAGGCCCACCGGCCATCAGGGCTGCTCGCTACCATTTGATGCACACGATTTAAAGGGATAATCTGCTCAGCCATCGTCGCTACATCCAATACGGTCAAATTCGGCTTCCCGGTCGCACTGCCAGCGGCACCGTTTCCTACGATAAGGAGCTTTTTGCCATCCTGGGTTAGAGCCAAACCTTCTTGATGGGTGTTACCAGTCAATGGCTGTGTCTCATATTCTCCACTCTTTGGATCAAGTATTACAAGCCCTCGGCCTTGGTACGGAAGCAATAGCCGACCGTCCTCACGAACAACCGTATAATGAGGCTTCTCGAAGCCACCCCTGCCAAACGGGGCAACATCCAGCTTGCGCGTGCTGAGAGCCGCCGGGTTCACGACTGTTACCGAATAAGAATCATGATCTATAGTATAAACCTCATGGCCATCCTTGCTTACAACCACATCAAAAGGCCGAATTCCAACAGGTACTGAACCGACAATGACTAGCTTCTCCGTGTCCAGAATCTCAAGCTGGCTAGGCTTACCCTTCAAATAAACGCCTACGTATACGTAACGTCCATCCGGAGAAACCGCGATACCCATACCACCCGGACGGTACTCACCATATTGAACAGGCCCAATCTGGGATTGATAAGGGATTAAAGCGAGCCGCTTGCGCTGCTTAGTATCAACGACTGCGATTCCTTCTGCAGTAGAGATATAGGCTGTGCCGCTGCTTGCTAAAGCGATTCCGAAGGGGGATTTACCAACATCGAGCTTATCCTGCGTTCCCTTCTCCGGGTCCAAAAAGGAGATATATCCGCTTGCCGAGTTTGTCAGCAGAAGGTTAAAGGAGTCCGATTTCACTGAAGCATTATCGTCCACTTTCGGCGTCTGCGCGGCTTCAGCTGTCGATGAATTGGGCAGCACTGCTGCCGTCGGTCGCGGCTCTGAAGGCGCATCTGCGCTAGACTTCAACTGGCAGCCTGCCAACCCTATAATTAGCCCAATTGCGGCTATTGCGCAAGTGATTTTGATTGTTTTGCACCGCATTCTTATTATTCACCTCACCATAAAAAGTATGATATGAAAAATGACAAGAGGAAAGCATCCCTGGCTTCCATGGGTCACTTTCCTCTTAATCCTTACCCTGCTTCTTATTTAGCCGTTACTGTAACAGCATTGGCTGTCGCCCATTTCCCCTGCGGAGCTACTGTGTACGTAGTGCCTGGAGCCAGCTTGCCGCCATTCTGGATATCAAAGGTTCCTGTTGCCCCTTTACGGCTTGTCAGCTTATATTGAGCCGTTAGCGGCGCTCCATTCAAAGGTGTCAGCGTAATGCTGCGCACTGCGAATAACTCGTCCTTCGGATCCTGCGCCAATGTCACATCAAGCGATGTTTCACTCACTTGCTGCGCCGATTGAATAGCTAGCGGCCCGATTTCTTTGGCCGTGAAAGTTGGATTCGCCAATGTTGCCCAATCCGAAGTTACCGTGTACTTCACGCCTGGCTTGAAGACTTCACCGTTAGGCAGGCGGAATTTCGGAGCTTGTCTGCCGTCTGTTGCCTGTGTAAACAATACATAGCTCGCTGTCATCGTTTCTCCGCCTTCAGGTGTAATGTACACCTGCTTGTCTCTCATCGATGAAAGAATTTTATACGACTTACCGTTATTCATATTGTTATCATCGACAACGAAGGCTCCCTTGCGCGCAGCGCTATAAGCCGCGACTACATAACCGTAATCCGCCACACCGTCCTCAAGGCTGGATTCAATCTCGAACGTATCATAGGAAACCTGCTGACCTGATCTCAAAGCAAGCTTCTCCGTACTAGCTTCGAACGTTCCAGCGGCCTGACCTTTATAAGATAAGGAATATTTAGTTCCTGCCTTCTGAGGCGAAACCGGCACAATATAGGTCGCTGTTGCCCCCGATTTCAGCTGTGGAATATTAAGAACGGTAAGGCCGCTATCGAATACGAAGTTTTGTTTCGCTTTGTCTACGTCGATATCTTCTTTAGGAAGCGGAGCCGAGAAGGTCACTTGCAGCGTGATAGCATTCAAATTTTTGATGCTGGTCACTTGAACCGGAGCCAGTTGCTGCGCCGCATGCACGAGCATTGCCACTTCGCCGCGGGAAGCCAATTTGCCCGTTGCAAATGCTGTGCCCATCAAGCCTTTTACTTTACTCGTATCCACTTTAAGAACAGAAGCTACAATTTCAACAAGCTGCTCATGCGTAACAGAATTATTAGGGCTAAAGCTGGTTCCTTCACCTTTCATTGCACCCGCATTAACCATAGCGGCAACGTAAGAGGCATACCAGGCACTATCCGCTACATCAGTGAAATTATTCTTCTTTGCCTGGTTTTGATCCACATGAAGGGCTAGTGTTACAATCTTGGCCAATTCCGCCCGAGTTACATTCTGATTAGGTTTAAATTGAGTATCGCTAAATCCTGATATTACATTTTGTTTGGCCATTTCTTCAATGGCTGTTTTATAAGGTGCCGCTGCTCCATCAATATCCATAAAGCTAGCTGCCGCCGATACTTGTAACACATTAAAAGGAATAACGGAAGAAAAGCCTACTGCTGCTGTAATCGCCAATGCTGCGAATGCCTTTTTACTTTTTATCATATAAGATCTCTCCCTTGGATTCATATGGTGTTGCTTAATGAATAACTCTAAAATTAGAATACTCTTTCAAGCATTACAATCGAATAAAATACCGCCCAAAAACATTAAAAAAACATAACAATCCATAAAGAATCCTTACGCCAAGGACACACAGATTGCAAAATGGGGAAGGCAGCCATAAACAAATAAGCCACCCACTCTCTAGTTAATAGAAAATGGCTGGCTTTATTGACTCTCAAAAATAATATAGTTTTATGCTGCTTATCCAGCGTTACAAATCCTCAAAAGCCAGCCTTAAGCTATCCTGGGTGGCTGCCACCAAAACATCATCTTGTTGATCATATCCGTATAATAGTAAAAGAAGCGATACATGAATCGATCGAAACCTGGCTAATTTCAAGGTGGAATCCTCGGTTTCTCCATAAATGCTAAAGAACAAGCTTCTGCCCTCCGGAGGCAGGTAGCTGTAGACGAACGAAAGATCAACAGCCGGATCGCCGGTATGCACATCCCCCCAGTCAATAACTCCTGAAATGATATGGTTCTCATCTACGAGCACGTTACGGATATGAAGGTCTCCATGCACGAGGCATTTGGCAGGGCTGCCAGTTCCGCTATTATCGCCGCCCCCATCTCTTAAAGAACTTAGAAAGCTATCCAAAACACGGCGATCCCTCCACAAGCCTAGCTCCATTGCTTTATTCATATTGCTATCCACCTGGCTCAATCTTTTGGCAAGATCCAACCTCCCCAGCAGGTCGTTCTGTACGCCCAGTTCATTCGCCTTCTCCACCGGAAAACGATGCAAGATGCTTAAAAATTGTGCAAGCGGACGCGCTGACTGCATTCGTTGATCTACTGTAGCCGCTCCCGGCGATTCGCCTTCTATAAACCGATATCCTGCAAATGGCCACGAATACCTTTCCTCAGGCTTTCCGATAAATACCGGTTCAGATACCATTAGAGGAAGTCCCAATGAGAAAAGATGCGGCAGCAGCGCACACTCAACCAGCAGCAAATCAACCGCAATAGAGCGTCGGGGAAAACGAAATACATACTGTTGATTGACTTGATAAACCGTGTTGTCAAAGCCTTCACCTATAAGCTTGATCGTTAATGGAACAAGCTCAGGGAATTGCTTGCTGATTAATTCTAACGCTACGTCATTGGTTACAATCTGCTCCGCAGCCCAAGGCTTGGCCAATTACTTCAGCTCCATTCTTAACATATTCTCTATAATACCTCTGTTAGCCCGTTCCAAACAACGATTTAGCAGCATAAATCAACAGATAACGAAGTCTCAGAAAATTGAAGAAATAAATGGAATATTCGTCATACGAATCCATTTGGAATCGTATACATATACCGATCATCCCATTCAGATCACAACCCATTGAAGACCCCATTTTTCCCAAAATGGGAGGCCAAAATGAATAAGGTGGTGTTTTTCATGGTAATGTTACTGTTGGTGCTGGTTGTCGCAGGGATCATTGTATGGTTAGTTATCCGAAACAACGCGAAGTGGAAAACGATTGAGGCCGGTACTGCCAATGCGGTGGCAGAGATTGAGGCGAAGCACGCTTTTCTAAAGTCTAATCAAGTAAAGAGCCGCATCCGCTCCTCGGATACGATGGGTGCCGTCCAAGGATCTGGCCACGGTTCTATAAAACTCGAAGTACCCGAGAAATATGTCGATCAGGCCATCGCTTTGATCGCAAATAATTTTAAAGAATGACGGATTCAAGGCGCCGTCCACAATGATGAATGCGTTTATCTAGATTGAGCGGCGAAGCAAGGTGTATAGTCTCATACTTCCTATTCCACTTAAAGAGCCTCCGCAGGAAAAATCTGCAGAGGCTTTTTACCGCGCTGATGCTATTGCCTTCTCCATTCAGGCGCAAACAGCAGCTCCATCTTTTTACCAACTATTCCAGCAGCCCTAATTCCCTCGCTCTTACAATTGCTTGCGCCCTTCTCTTCACATCGAGCTTGCCATACATATTAAACATATGATTTTTGACGGTTCCTTCCGTTAGTCCAAAGCTCTCTGCAATTTCCTTGTTGGAAAAGCCACTGGCTAGTGCTTTCAGCATTTCCATCTCCCGGTTGGTCAGAGGGTCCAGCATAGGCAGCACAGCTTTGGCAGAGCTGATTTCCTGTACATTTCCCACTTCTTCTACCACATCGGGCTTTCCGCGGGAATCCTCCAACGATTGTAAATAAACCATCCGGGAGAATAACATATCCAGCACAGCCAATCTTTCCTCTGCAAAAATTCCGAACGCCAGATTATTTTCCAAGTAGAGCACCTTCGGGAGCCGTATGCCCGGATATGGAATAGGCATGCATAGTATGGACCGCGACTGCTGCTTGCGGATATAGGGATCTGCCGCATATAGGCTCTGAGATGCATCTGTCAATACGACCGCCTTGCCCGTGCGCACGACATAATGAACGAGAGAAGTCGCAAACATTGCTGCACTTTCCCCTACAGACTCCTGATTACTGGAAGCTTCAATATTAAAAGATTCGCCTGACAGATTAATTACGTATCCTTTCTCCGCACCCGCAGAACGCAGTGCCGACTCAAGAAAACGCTCCGTTAAGCGCTGCCTATTCCCAACACCAGGCCAACCCGCGGCTTGCCGCATAACGGTCTCATCAAGATTTCTGAAGAGCTCTGATTCACGGGTACCCTCATTAAGGTGGAAAGCCTCTACAGCAGTCCCTGAGTTAGCACTCATCCACCTCTGGCCCGCTCCTAACTGATATTCTTCCTTACCATGAGTTGCAGCTGCCGACTCACGGTACGCTGCACTCGCAACTAACGCCAATTGCTCCGAATATTCAGCTTGAAGCTTCCGAACCTTAGCCGATGCCCCCCAGCGTGAATAGGCATTGTATGCATCAACCAATAGAGCATCTGCAGTTGAAAGCATTCCAATGGCTCTGTAGTAGACAACAGCCCGCTCACCGGCTATAGCTTCCATCCATAGGTTTCCTTCTTCACGCGCTGCCGTAAGTGCATGCTCATACTTCTCCGCCGCGGCTGCTTTATTCCCATTAATTCGTTCTACCTCGGCTTCAATAAGAATATAATCGGAGGATTTCTGGCTGAACCCGCCAAACTCTTTCTTCATGGCACGCAGATGTTTGGTCATCACGGAGAGTACGCCTTTACGTTTATTCCCTGTTAGCTCTATCTCCGAGTAAAGTGACGCTAACGATAATGAGTGGTAAAGCTGCTGTTTGCGTACCATCAAAGGTCCTTGATGGAAGCCGTTAAGCTTGTTACTGCGATCTATCCATTCGAGTGCTTCCTGATAACAACCCGACAGATATGCAGCTTCTATATGACAGACACAGTAATAGTAAGCTTGGTTTTTCTGAGTTTCGTTGGTAGGGTTGCCTTGTACCCAGTCCTCGAATTCATCGACTTCGACCTCAACTTCAACAGGTGCACCCTGCAGCTTTGCCATATGCCAGCGGGCGATGCGAAACACCATTAATGTAACTTCATCCAGCAGATGCCATGATACTTCATATTGAGAAATACAAGCTGATAAGCTGTGCAAATCCCCCGTATGATTGAGTATACGTAGAGACATGGCGTATCCGGTAAACATCATATCTCCTGATTCCAACCCATAACGCACGGCCTGATCCATATTCGCGATGACCTCACCCGGAGATCGATATTGTCCGATAAGACCCATCACGAAGTGGAGTCGGCATCTAAGAACTTTACTTTCGAAAGGAGCCGCCAGCTCATAAGCAATCTCAGCCAATCGGCAGCCAGCACTATAGCGCTTAAGCCCGAAGGTTAGAAGCGTCCCATATGCACCTAACATAAAAGCGAAAGCTTCATTATTTCCTCGCTTTAACCCATAACGAACGAATCTCGAATAAAGAACTCCACTCAACTCGGCGTTATCTATAAATGCCGGTGCCGCGATCGCCATGATTATATCGGAAAATGACTTATAAAGGGGGTCCGTATTAAGCGGTAGATGAGGCAATACATCACGTTTGCGGTACAGAGCCCAATGTGTTCGTGCCAGCTCCCCTGCCATGAATGATCTTGAGGGCTCTATCGGTATTTCCCAACCATATTCCTTTAATGCCTCCAGACCAATAGCCACGGCTGCCGTGTTTCTTTTCAAATACGTATTCATCCCGATTCTAATCAAGTAAATACTTGAGCGCTCCACCAAATCCACAGAACGGTTCATCAACTGCCCCAGCAGCTCCTCCGCACGATCCGCACGACCACACATATACTCACATTCCGATAGCTCCATCATCAACTGAGTCACGAGAGCATCCTTTGCCTCGATATCACTTCCGAGAAGCTGCAGCCCTGTTTCCAGGAAATGCTTCGCTGTCGCGTATGCCGTCGTGCTCTTGGATTTCATGCCGGCCCGCAGGTTATACTCGGCTAATTGTCTCTTCTCTATTTCATTCGTTATTTCATCCAAACCTAAATTCAGATGATGCACAATATCAAAGATCAGTTCTTCTTCATCAAGAACAGCTTGGCGGAGCATGGTTCGCCCTATTTGCAAATGCAAGCCTGCCTTCTCGGAAGCGGGTGTAGTGTCATAAGCAGCCTGTTGAACGCGGTCATGCAAAAAGCTGTAGCGGTAAGCGTTTTCTACCGTATGATCATCCTGGTTAAGCTCGCACCTCACCAAGCCTTGATCTACAGCTGCGCGTAAAAGTTCGATCGCTTCTTGTACCGTATGCCCGCCTATCATCGCCACTGTGCTTATGCGGAAGTTGTACCCTATAGCACCGGCTATACCAAGAAGCCGAACTGTACCCATCGGCAGCGTATGAATATGAGCTGCGATCAACCGTAGTGCATCTCCATACTCCGGCATCTCCCTGATAGCCGCTGCATCCCATGTCCATACGGCTTGTTCTGTATCGAAAAAAAGCTTTTTCTCTCGATACAGGCCTTCCAGAGAGCGGTGCATATATAACGGATACCCGCCTGTTTTTTGATACAGGAGATCCGCCAGCTGCCGGGTACGCTCCGTATCCTCGTGAAGTACGACCGACACAAAGCGAACGACCTCCACATAGGGCAGAGGATTGATCCTAATATGCCGCATAACTGGATGCGTATCCACTTCCCGCAAAGAAAGCGAGCTCCGAATCGCTGCCACCGCAGCCGTATGGTCAAACCCACTTTCACCCCATATGGGCTCTTGTTCGATCTGGTATGCGCCTAGTATCAATAAGCCATACAAGGAAGCATCCTGCAAAAGCACTCTTAGTACCTCTACCGTAGCTGCGTCAGCCCATTGAAGATCATCCAGAAATATAACAAGCGGATATTCTTTTTCAGCGAATGTTTGAATAAAGGCAGGAAACAGCTGGCGGAAACGCGCGGTCGCCTCGGCTGGTGGAAGCTGGTCTACGGCCGAAACCTCTCCCAGCAACGCCGATGCCTCAGGTATAAGCTCAGCAATAACACCTAGATTGGTACCCAATGCATCGTGTAATCGATTCGTCCATTGGGCAACCCGTTCAGGTGTCTCTCTTAGCATTTGCCGGGCTAGCTCACGACACGCTTGAAGAACTGGCGCGAACGGGGTCTCCCGATTCATGAAATCGCATTTTCCTTCGATAAAGTGACCGCCCTCTCGAAAAACCGCCGTCTGAAGCTCACGGATCAGCGCGGTTTTACCGCTGCCCTCCCGGCCCGTAACGAACACGAATGCAGAAGCTCCTGCTCGAGCCAACTCATAAGCGTCCCTCAGCTGTTCTTGTTCGGCAGTACGTCCCAACAGAGTCCCTGGAAGCCGAAACCGTCCGACCTCATCTACCAAACCGATCTCAAAGCGAATAATCCCCCCTGAATTTCCATTTAGGGAGGCGCATTTCCTTAAGTCGGCCAGCAAACCATAAGCACTTTGATATCGGTCTTCTGGCGCTTTCGCCAGCAGCTTCATGACGATATCAGATATAGAGCCGGTTACCTCGGGCCGCAGCCGATCTAGAGGTATCGGAGGCATCGCCAGATGAGCATGCACCCACTCCTCCGCATTCTGTGCCTGAAAGGGCATGCGCCCAGCAAGCATTTCATAGAACATGACACCAAGTGCGTATAAATCACTGCGCTTATCTGGTGTAAGATTCATTCTCCCTGTTTGCTCAGGAGACAAATAGGCGTAGTTTAGCTTACGCCCATCGACAAGAATAGCTTGATAAGCATCTGTATGTCGTATCTGAATTCCAGCTGGATTTAAGTCGCGAATGACTGTTTCCTTCTTATGCAGCCCATAAACCAGGTCAACCATCGCGATCGCTATATATATAAATGAGGAAACCTCAATAGTTCCATCCAATAATTCTCTAAGCTCAATGTCATCCTTCTGCCGCATTGATGCTGCTCCTCCACCCAATTAACGGAAATCATTCCTGTTTTCGACTAATACCTCATTTCATTCTATCACCATTTAAGTAGAGGGAATAGATGCTGAACCTGTCGAAAATGACTTTTCACGAAAAAATTTTGTCAGGTTATTAGCAACAAAGTCCTAAATATTGCGCTTTAATTAGTCAATTCGACCTGATTTATCAATTTAATTTAATTAAATGTTAGGTTATGTAACTTTGGTTACATGTCTTTTCATAGTCAATTCTATAAAATGAAGTCAACTTGCAATGGCAAGATGAAGCTAATTAAGGGGAGCGATAATTCAATGAATCCAAAATCAAAAGTTACCGCAGGCGTACTTGCTATTTTAGTTGGGGGTCTAGGCATTCACAAGTTTTACTTGGGCAAAACTCTGCTTGGTATCGTATACTTGCTATTTTGCTGGACATGCATCCCGTCCATTATAGGCTTAATTGAAGGAATCCTTTATTTGACCAAAACAGATGAAGAGTTCCAACAAAAGTATGCAGTCTAAGCTTGTTCAAATGTGCGAATGACCTGGGAAAATTCATTCCAGTCATCCAAGTCAGCGCCTTCGGGTGCTGGCTTTTTTATTTGTTGTTCATAAGGTGCTCTGAAATAAAGGACCGACAGGAGAATGATCCTGACGCTTTATTAGCGATGGATACGTTACTGAGAAAGTAGAGTGTTTGCTCGTTCCCCAATGATTACTTACTTGCTTTTGATATCAGCAGCTTCCAAACCCAAACAAGTTGCTGATAGGTTGGCAGGGAATGAGTGAACTGGAATTTCTGGAGCTAATTCTCCCGTTACCTCCTCGTTTGAGAGTTTAACAGGAAAAGCTCCCTCTATATTGGCACTAATTGAGACAAATAGTTATATTAGCGAAGATTAGCATGAGGATTTCCAGCTAGTTGTTGAAATCTAGCCACAAGGCCTACGATTAGCTGGAGGTTTTCCAGCTAGTGCTAGGGAGTTTGCCTTTCTCTTACTTACAATCGATTTCGCTTGTAAAATACGATCACCAGGCAGCCTAAAATGAGAACTATCAAGGCAACACCGGATGCGATAGCTTCCGTTGCACTACCCTTCTGTGCGGTTGGCCCGCCAGGTCCGCCCCCGAAGCCACCCGTCGCACCACCTGGGCCGCCTGGGGCACCTTGACCGCCCGGTCCTCCTTGGCGGTCCGGCATTTGCCCCGCTTGCCCTTGCTGCGCTGCGGCTTGGCCTGCTTGCCCTTGCTGCGCCGCGGCTTGACCCGCTTGCCCTTGCTGCGCTGCGGCTTGGCCCGCTTGCCCTTGCTGCGCCGCCGCTTGGCCCGCTTGCCCTTGCTGCGCCGCGGCTTGGCCCGCTTGCCCCTGCTGCGCCTCGGCTTGCCCCGCTTGCCCCTGCTGCGCCACGGCTTGGCCCGCTTGCCCTTGCTGCGTCGCGGCTTGGCCCGCTTGCCCCTGCTGCGCCGCGGCTGGTGCAGCTTGAGCCTGCACCCTGCCGTTCTGCTTACCGCCCTGGCCCTGCATGCCCCCACGACCACCTCCGCCCATACCTCCGCCGCTTCCCGAGCCATCACCTGAAGATGGGCTTGTTCCGTCCAGCTGCTTGGCAAAGCTGCTAACCTGCGTAGACGTAAACGAAGTTAGCTGAGGAAGAGCCTGCTGATATTGAGCATACGTATAAAAAGCTGTAGGATCCTTTTCCACGTAAGTAGAAATCATATCGGACAGCTCCTTCACACGGGCAGAGAAAGCTTCATTCGACAAATAACCGTCAATCGCTTCTTCGATAATTCCGTGATATTTTTCCTTGTAAGCATCGACCTTGAGCAATTTATTGATTAAAGGACGGTCCGCCAATGTGCCTTGAGTCGGCTCATCAATCAACAGCCCGCTCCCTCCAAGACCTCCAAATGCCATATTATAATCCCAAGGCAGGACGGCAAATTTTCCATCATCCTCATATAAATAATAATTGTGCTTATTGTTTCCCAAATAGCTATCCATATTGCCTGTAAGTACATTTAGAGCGATAAACTTCAGCACCTCATCGACATCCAGAACCTCTTCATAATGGGTTCCATTGTTCAGCTCATCGACCATATCGAGGAGTATATTATTGTTCGCAGATTTTGATTTCAAATCAAGCCCTGTGTAAGAATCGATGTCTTCAAGCCAATTCAATTCACTCCCGGTTCCTCCATTGGCTTTATACAGGGCGCCATATGCGTTGCCAAAATTACGCTCCAGATATTCTTCCCCTATTTGCTCTACAGCCAGGTAAAAGCCTTTTAGCTCGCCGTTGATATAAACATTGACGAAGGAATATGCCGGTGTCGGCAAGCCCATCTCTTCTGCGAGCTCATAGGTCAGAAATTCCCGCATATAGGAAGCATCGCTGTAATTATTGTTTAAATTGATTTTGGAGATGCCATACAGCGTTTGGCTTGAGATGTATTCATCAAAAGCTATCTTAAAGCTGTACCGGTCGGAGTCCGAGCTGACTACGCTTCTTAAGCTAAGATTGCCTTTCGTCCGTACCGCAATATTGTCGAAATGCTGCCCGTTGTAGTCAACAGACGCTGTTTTGAATTGTTCATTACTGGCATTGTCCAGCATATCTTGAAAATCATCGGGGTCCAGTATAATTTTTACATCCACCACTTTATCCTTCGGGAATACCTTCTCTGCTATATTCTGTGTATTCTTCGAGACACTTGCGCTTGCTTTGACTGAGGTTTTCAGGGGCGACACACTATTCGTCAATGAACAACCTGTTATCCCAAAGATCACGCAGATGCACAAAAGAAGCACAGCGGCTTTCATTTTCATTTAGACACCCTCCATCTTAGGACACATAATCTCCGCTGTAGCTTATGAGCACGGCATTTTTGACACCATTAAGTCCTGAAATTTGATTCACAAACTTGCCTTCATTATCATTAAGACGTACCTCCAAGGTAGTTTCGATATTGCCATTTGTCACCGTTTTTTGCTTCACATTGTATCTTTTCACCATTTTTCCGACTACCGTATGAATTTCTTTTTCACTCTCATCCCCATCACAGTTGATAACCAGTAAATAGGGGGTTTCGAAGGACGTTTTTTTGATAAAGAAGAACATAATTAATCCGATAATTACAGAACCTACTAGAGCCAACATGTAGAAACCTGCACCCGATACGATACCCGCAGCTGCTGCCCAGAACAAAAAGATCAGATCCGTAGGGTCTTTGATAGGTGTTCTAAACCGGACAATCGAGAGGGCTCCAACCATACCAAGTGATAATACGAGATTAGAGTTGACGGCAATAATCACCATCGCTGTAACCATTGTCATACCGATAAGCGAGATGTTAAAGCTCTTGGAGTACAAAACTCCGCTAAACACCCTTTTATACAGCAGATAAATAAAGAATCCGATAAAAAAAGCGACCGCTAATGAAATAAGTATTTTCGATAGATCAATATCCGAAACGAAGTTTTTGACAACCGAGCTCTTTAGAAGGTCGGTAAAATTAGTTGTAGTCGCCGTGGTAGTTGCGGCAGCAGCAGTAGTAGTATCCATAAATTAATAATCCTCCCATGTGTTAAATTTAAGAAATTTGCGGCAAATTACATACTTGGAAGCTGATTGGCGGTGTAGTCCTTCAAGCTGAAGGGCCGCTCTTATATACTCCGGAATATACTCGTCATACTTCACCTCGAGAATGATCAGGTTGTTATCGATCGCTCTTACAGGGTCCATTTCCTTATTGAATATATCCACAGAATGAAGACCTGTTCTTAAATCCTTATCGAATGTGATCCGGACATTTCCGTTGTAGCAAACGTACGGCTCTCTGATATAATCCACGACCACCTTCGGCCGCAGCAGATTGTGGTTCATTTCATGGTATAATTCCATAAACAGCGGTTTATCCGGGTCATTCAATACCTCAAAGTTGCCCGCTACAATGGCTTCGTACATGTCTCTGGAAAGCGGCTCCTTCACTTTGGCGATAAACTCATTGCGTTTAATCTTTTTTTCAAAATGAATGACGTTATCTTGAATGTTGTAAATTCGAATCCGGTATTTAAGCCGATCCCTTACTCCGCCCAACTTCTCATGCAAAGCCTTGTTGCTGATATCGTCAAAGTATAAGCTTCGAATATGATACTCCCCACTAGGGCCAACATTCTCATCTTGCTTCATCAAACTTTTGAGTCTTTGGCGAATAATGTGGAATTGATGCTGGTTGATGAAAAACTTCAATTCATGCCGATACTTCAGCGGCTTACTCATCTCACACCTACTTCCTCTATTAAAAATATTTATCTAAACTTGGATTGGTCAGGAAGCTCTCACTTCGTTTGTTGTTCGGCCTTACAAAAACATTGTATGATGTTTGCCTGAGGTCATCCTTAGGGACGACTGAACGCGAACTGAATGTTTACACTGCGTTTACAATGTAAAGTGAGTGTAAATTTTCAGGATTAAGGCGATGAGCCACAAACCTGATTAAATCTATACAACAAGGAGGAGCCGAGAGCATGAGAAACCGCAGAAATTTTACTTTATATGCAACTCTGGTCATTCTCTTATTAATAGTTGCTGCTGTCATAGGACTGCAGTGGTATAAATATAAGGTAAATACGAAGCCAATCAGCCTGCCCAAATCTATTGTCACTACGTTAAAAGGGGATTCTCACACAAGCCGGGCATTTACTTGGTATACGGACGACCCGAATGCGGCTTCCGTCCTGCAGCTGACTAAAGGAACTGGGGTGAGCTCTTTTGAAGGAACTGCTGTCCAAACCGTAACAGGCTCTTCAACAACAATTGAAACAGGAAACGGACAGATTCAAGGTGTACATAAAGTAAACGTAACCGGCCTTGAACCGGGGACCGAGTATTCATACCGGGTTGGCAGCGGCCAGGACAAGGACTGGAGTTCTCCTGCTCAATTTGCAACGGAAGCTGCCGGAGCCAGTCCTTTAACTTTCATTAATGTCGCCGACTCCCAAGGGGTTACTGAAGCGGATTTCGACCTTTGGGGACAAACCCTTGATCAGGCCTTTGCCAAGTTTCCGAATGCAAGCTTCCTTGTACATAATGGCGATCTGACGGAGGATCCGGAGGATGAGAAAGCTTGGGATGCTTTTTTCAATAAAGCACAGCAATGGGTAAGACGAATTCCACTTATGCCGGTTACCGGTAATCATGACGAAGTAAGTGGCAAAGCCGATCGCTATACCGCACATTTCAACTTGCCGGATAATGGGGCAAAGGGATCTATTCCCGGAACCACCTACTCTTTTGATTATGGAGCTGCTCATATTGCCGTCTTAAATACGGAGTCTAATATAGATAAACAAACGGCCTGGCTTCGAAACGATCTCGCTAATACCGATAAACCGTGGAAAATTGTAGCCATGCATCGAGGTGCATACGGGGGCAACAGCTACAAGAAGGTTGAGAAATGGGTGGACGTACTGGACGACTTCCAGGTAGATCTGGTGCTGCAAGGACATAACCATGAATATTCAAGATCGTATCCGCTGCGAAAAGGAAAAAAGACAGGGGATGGCGAGGGAGTCATGACGGGCCGGCAAGGAACGGTATATGTTGTAACCAATACGGCCGGGCCCAAGTTTAATGAAAAAAAGGATGATCAGTTTTATCACAAGGTGCATTTTCAGAACAACAAGCAAATGTTTGCCGGGATTACGATTGAAGGAGATACCTTGACCTATCAAGCTTATGATGTGGTTGGAGCAAAGCTGGATGAATTTGTTCTCAAGCATTAAGTTGACTTCAGTTTTTGTTGTAACTATAATGATTACATCAAGCGTTCTAATTATTTTGGGAGGTGTTACTTATGAAGATTGAAATTTGGTCGGATATTATGTGCCCGTTCTGCTATATTGGCAAGCGCAAGTTCGAGGCTGCCCTGGAGCAATTTTCAAATAAATCCAATGTCGAAGTGGTCTATCGCAGCTTTGAGCTGGACCCGAACTCCAAACGAGATGTGGATCATGACGTACATCAGATGCTTTCATCTAAATATGGCATGAGCCGCGAGCAAGCTATATCGATGAATGGGGATGTGGCTCGTCAAGCATCCGCTGTAGGTCTTACCTTCAACTTCGACAGCATGATTTTGACCAATACATTCGATGCTCACCGTTTAATTCATTACGCAGCCCAGCATGGCAAAATGCATGAAATGACAGAGCGACTGCTTCATGCCTACTTTACGGAATCGAAGCATATCGGCGATCATGAAGTATTGGCCGATTTAGCGGCAGAGGTTGGTTTAGACAGGAATGAGGCTTCCAAAACGCTAGCTGGTCAAGACTATGCGAAGGAAGTCCGCGCCGATGAGCAGGAAGCATCCACACTCGGCATACGAGGTGTTCCGTATTTTGTAATCAATCGTAAATATGCGATTTCAGGCGCGCAATCAAGTGAAGTGTTCCTTGGAGCGCTGCAAAAAGCTTGGGATGAGGATCAGCCGCTCATCGTCCTTAACGATTCGGGCAGCGGCACGGCGGATGCTGCTTGTGTGGATGGCGTATGCACTCCTGAGCCCAAAGTTTAAAGCACCAAACAAAGAAGAAACCTGGCCAAGCGGCCAGGTTTTTCTACGTTGTGCCTATCTTTTTTTCGAAAGTTCGAATAATTACGGAAATCCCTCCCCGCCTTTATTTGGGCGGGCTGACCAACTTCTCTTGGACATGTGACTTCCTCGCCATCAGTTCCAAAAAGACCGAAACAAGAATACCTACAACCAATCCATTACTGGCCAATGGCTGTATGTAAACCGGAAGCTCCGTGAACGTGATTGCAGGAGTGTTCATAATGCTGACTCCAAGCAATATTGGCAAAGCAAGACGGTATATGCTTTTAGAATCAAATACTTTCCCTTGCAAAGTACGAACCGCCGTACCAAACATTTGGAGGTAAGCAACGAACAGCACGGCGCTTCCAACACTAAGAGGAAGCCTCGAGAACAATTCTCCTAACGGAGGAATCAGCCCAAGCATAAGAAACAAGCTGCCCCCTATGACGAGAGCGGAGCGCTGCAAAATTTTCGTGCTTTCCAGCAGGCCAAGGGAAGAGGCGAACGTCCCGAATGGGAGCAGGCCAAATACAGGTGAAAGCACAGTAAACAAGCCGGTAATCAAGAACGATCTCCGGTATTGATTCTGTGTCGTCTTCTGGCCGTAAAGCTTCTCCGCGGCGCTCAGTGCCGTTACCGTATTGGACATGTTGATAAATCCAACGATGAACGAAGTTAACGCTATTCCGAAATCAAGCCGCGGCGCCCCCCATGGAAATAAAACCATTGGGGCATCGGTAAGTACTTGGGAGCTGGCTGGTGAAGGAAAAATAATGGCGTAGCCAATCCAGCCGAAAACAATACCTAACAGCAATGCAAAGTTGCTGATCCAGCCGCGGCCTTTCAAAAAGGCGATACCCACGAACAAAGCTATGCCGATGGATAAGGCTGCTACCGGAGGATCCATAAGACCATTTTCCTGGATTCCAAGCATACCGGTGAAAAAATGCATCATTAGCTGAGCCGACAACAGAAATAAGGATACACTTATGACGATCGGATTGAACAGCTTCGTCAATACCTTGGCAAAGCCCAAGCTTCCAAGCACAATCATCATCAGCCCCGACAGCATAAAACCCGCTGCCAAGCCTCCTCCAACAGCCGTCAGACTGCTTCCGCCCAATGATGCTGAGGCTGCAAGGCTGAGCGTAAATCCCCACCAAACTCCTGATGGACCATCCATCACAGCGTATCTATGACCGCACAAAGCTTGAATAATACAAGCAGCTCCTGTAAGCAAGAAAGATAATTGCAAGGTAAAAGCGATCTGACCTGAGGACAGATGAAAGAGTTGACCCAGAGTGAGCGGTACTACAACCGTATTCGTAAGAATGAAAAACATCCATTGAATCCCGGCAAGCCCTATTTGAGGAGTAAGCTTCTTCTCCATTTAGAGGCTTTGTTCCGTCCATAGGGTGTAGGGATGCTTCGATACGTCACGGCTAAGACGAACCAGCTTGATATCCCTTTCTTCTGAAGGAAGCGCCAGCTGTTCATAGACGTATCGGGTGCTCATTCCGATTCGAGCTGCCTCCTCCTCAGTGAAAGCGTGATATACTTCCTTGAACTTTGACCAATAGATAGCTCCCATGCACATCGGACAGGGCTCGCCGCTCGCGTACAGCTCGCAGTCTGACAAGTCGGAGGTTTGCAGCAGCTCGCTTGCCTTGCGAATCGCCTGCATCTCCGCATGCGCTGTCGGGTCATGAAGAGCTAATACTTCATTGACGCCTTCGGCGATAATCTTCCCCCCTCTAACAATTACAGCCCCGAAAGGTTTTCCATGATGATGTTTCGTATTCTCATAAGCGATATCGACCGCACGTTGAATGAAGGTTTCTGTATGTTTCATAAAAGTGTTTCCCTCCAAAGGACAGATTAAATTATTGTCTCCCGCTTCCACCTGTCTATCCAACTAACCTTCGGAAGGGAATTCAAATCATCGGGGTATGGTTCAACAAGATACTCAACTTATGTTATCACGGGATCAGGTATATGAAAAATATCTAAATTCTCTGTCAATGATATAATAAACATATGGATTAATTCGGGAAGGGAGACCTGCTATGGATCTCAAGCAATTACGATATTTTATGGCAATCGCTGAAGAGGGTCAAATCACCTCGGCAGCGAGAAAGCTGCATATTGCCCAACCTCCATTAAGCCAGCAGCTAAAAACGATGGAGACTGAGCTTGGAGTTCAATTATTCGAGAGAGAAGGCCGAGGAGTGCAGTTAACCGAGGAAGGAAAAGCTCTCTACAGGCATGCGGTTAAAATTATCTCCTCCATGGAAGAAGCTCAGGAAGAAATCCGCGCCATCCGCAACGGTTGGTCAGGAAAGCTGACTATAGGGATCAATACATTATCAGACGAGCGTCTTCCCCGTATATTAATGGCATTTCGTCAAAAGCATCCCCAGTTCACCTTCAAAATCCAACAAAATGAATCAGCTCAGCTCTGCCAGCTGCTCAAGGAACGAACTATAGATTTGGCTATTGTACGTATGCCGGTGCCGTTAGATGATTTTACTGTTTATGATGTCAAATCGGAGCCTTATTATTTCGTAACCTCTCTGAGCCATCAGGACGAGTGCAGCCCTGTACCCTTCAACCGAATTCAAGATTACCCATTAATTATCCCCAGCACCGAGGGTTTGGGTTTATATAACATGATTCAAGAGGAGTTCGCCCAGCGTGGGCTGCAGCCTAATATTATTTGCGAGTCATCGGACATATCCACACTCATTCAACTCGTGTCGGTCGGCTGTGGCGCGACCATCATACCCGGTGCCGTGCTAAAGCTTCATCAGCATATTCCGGTGCATTGTCTAGAAATCGAAGGAAATTTACCATCCGCCCTCTCCGGGCTGATAGGGCTTCGTAACGGGTGGGTGTCCAAAGCATCCCAGTTATTCATCGATGCCTATCGAGGGGAGCCTTAAGTTTCAGGCTGCAGGTATCAAAACAAACTCCGAAGCGGTTGTTCAGGTATAGGGATAGGTCCCTAAAGAGCAAATTATAACTATCACCATTGGAAAGAGCCTTAAAAATAGGGCTCTTTTTCTATATCCACTCTAAGTCCGCTGTGATGAAAGAATATATTTCCATTAGAAGTCCTTGTATGCTTTTTGATATATTTAAGCTTGCATGTTTACAGCAAAGAATCTACACACAACAGGAGTGAAGTACAATGATGAAAAGAAATGGGTTCCAGCTTCTTGTAATATTACTTATCGGACTTATTACGCTTGCCGGATGCAGCGGCAGTAAGAGTCCTTCCGCTTCAGACTCTAAGGCCCCCCCAGCCCCTGCCGCAGAGGGCAAAAAGACCCTCGTTATGGGAACATCGGCCGATTACCCGCCCTACGAAAGTATAGATGCAAAGAATAACGGAGAAATCGTTGGCTTTGATATCGATATCGCTAAGGCGGCAGCGGCCCAGCTTGGCTACGAGCTTAAAGTTCAAAGCATGGATTTTAACGGCTTAATTGCCGCTCTTCAATCCAAGCGGGTCGATTTCGTTATGTCGGCTATGTCTATTACCGATGAACGCAAGCAAAATGTAGATTTCTCTGATGTTTATTTTGTTGCGAAGAACACCATCGTTTCAAAGAATTCGGCGCCTTATACAACGTTGGACGAAATCAAGAACAAACGGATCGGCGTTCAACTGGGATCTACGCAAGAACAGGTCGTTAGTGATTTGAAGGAAGCTCAAATTAAGAAGTTAAATCGTATCCCTGAGATCATTCAAGAGCTCAAAGCCAATCGGATCGATGCGGCCATCATTGAAGATGCGGTAGTTCAAGGCTATGTAAAAAACAATCCGGATTTGAAATTTCAAGTCATCCCTGCTGATAAAGAAGAGGGTTATGCCATAGCTTTTCCAAAAGGTTCTGCATTGGTAAGTGATTTTAACAAAGCACTGAAAGAGCTCAGCAGCAACGGTAAAAAAGAAGAGCTGATTAAAAAATGGTTCGATTAAGAAAGTAGGGACGGTTGAGAAATGAGCTTAGATTTTAGTGTTCTTAACGGATATATTCCCTATGTAATGAAAGGGACCGCTATCACTCTTTTGTTTACGTTAGTATCCGCATTATTCGGATTTGTATGGGGCACCGTGCTTTCGCTTTTCAAGCTCTCAAGTGTAGGAGCGCTCCGTTGGTTTGCTACTGTATATACATCGATTTTTCGTGGAACACCGCTGCTGCTTCAGCTTTTTATAATCTACTACGCGACTCCACAGCTGTTTCACTACGATATTTCTCCTCTGATGGCTGCTGGACTTGCTTTTGGACTTAACTCAGCTGCTTATTTGTCAGAAACGATCCGTGGCGGCATACTGTCTGTAGACAAGGGGCAGCGTGAGGCAGCCATGTCTCTCGGAGTTCCTTATAAGACGATGATGATCAGCATCATTCTGCCCCAAGCCGTTAAAAACATTTTGCCGGCACTTGTGAATGAATGTATCGCTCTACTTAAGGAATCATCGCTCGTTTCGGTTATTGGAGTGGAGGATTTAATGCGTCGAGCCAATGTCGTAGGTTCCGATACATTCAAATATTTCGAGCCGCTAGTTTTTGTAGGCGTGATTTATTATACTCTGGTGCTTCTTCTTACTCTTCTTGCCCGACTTCTTGAAAGGAGGCTGCGCCGTAGTGATTAAAGTAGAAGATTTGTCCAAGTCCTTCGGAAAGCATACGGTCCTGCATAATATTTCTACGACTATTAATCAAGGTGAAGTGGTTGCAGTCATCGGTCCATCCGGCTCGGGTAAGTCCACGTTCCTTCGCTGCTTAAATCGGTTAGAAACGCCTTCGAGCGGCCATATCACGATTAACGGTAAGGATATCACCGACCCCAAAACCAATATTGCGCAAGTCCGTCAGCAGATCGGGATGGTCTTTCAACATTTTCATTTGTTCCCGCATATGAGCGTGATAGATAATATAAGCTTTGCCCCAATGAAGGTAAAGGGCTGGACCCAGGAGCAGGCACGCCGTAAAGCTATGGAGCTATTGGAGCGGGTTGGGCTTGCCGATAAAGCGGAAGCTTTCCCAAACAAGCTTTCCGGCGGACAAAAGCAGCGTGTAGCTATTGTAAGAAGCCTTGCCATGGAGCCGGAAATCATGCTGTTCGATGAACCAACCTCAGCCCTCGATCCGGAGATGGTCAAAGAGGTGCTCGATGTCATCCGCGGCCTTGCCCAAACAGGCATAACTATGGTCATCGTTACACATGAAATGAGGTTTGCCCAGGAGGCCGCAGATACGATCTACTTCCTGGATAACGGCCGTCTCGTTGAGAAGGCTTCCCCTCAGCAATTTTTCAATAGCCCTCAGAATGAACGGGCACGACAATTTCTGGAGAAGGTACTTTAAGACAAAAAAGCTGAATGGGTTCTCCCATCCAGCTTTTTTTGTCTTCATTTCTTACCGGCTTTTTCTCTTACATCTCTACATCGGTTGCGAATCCGCTGCGCTTTTTCCTAAGTCCTGAGATCAGACCCAGCACAATAATGACTAGAGCCAGGCTGAGCAAGGTTCCGGCAATCGGACGCTGGAACAAGCCCAGAAACGATCCATCCATCAATTTGAGAGACTGCAGCAAAGAGCTTTCCATCATCTTGCCCAACACGAACGTTAACACAATTGGCGCCATAGGAATGTCCGCCTTTTTCATGACATACCCAAGCACTCCAAAAACGAACATGATTCCGACATCGAACAAATTGTTATTAGCCGTGTAAGCACCAAGCGCTGAAATGATCAGAATGACAGGATACAGCAGCTTAGGAGGTATCACGGCTATTTTGGCCCACCAGCCCGCCAAAGGCAGGTTCATAAATAAGAGCAATAAATTTCCGATAAACATGCTGGCGATAACGCCCCATACAAAAACCGGATTTTGCTGAAACAGCATGGGACCCGGGGTTAAGCCATGCATCATGAAGGCCCCGAGAATAATCGCTATTGTCGGTGAGCTTGGAATGCCTAACGTAAAGAGTGGTATTAAAGCCCCTCCACAATAAGCATTGTTAGCCGTCTCCGGTCCTGCAACACCCTCAATCGCTCCCTTGCCGAAGCGCGAAGGGTCCTTGGCCAGCTTCTTCTCCATCGAATAGGAAAGCATTGCCGGAATAACCGAATTAGTGCCGGGAATCAAACCGATAATGAACCCAAGCACAGTACCCCTTCCTATTGATTTCATGCTCGGTGCCCATTCATCTCTGCGCGGCAGCAAGCCTTTAACCTTAGGCGGCTTCTCGGATGTCCCCATATTCTCGATGCCAAGCAATATTTCGGATAATCCGAATAACCCCATCGCTACAATGACGAAATCAATACCGTTCATCATATTCATCTGACCGAATGTGAAACGAACTGCACCCGACACCGGGTCCATGCCAATCATAGCCAAATTCAAGCCCAGAAAAGCGGAGATCAGACCTTTAATAACGGATTTGCCCATCAAACCGATTACGGTTGATAAGCCCAGTACCATTAACGCAAAAAATTCAGGCGGTCCAAAACGCAGAGCCCATTCAGCCAGAGGCGGCCCTACAAAGATAAGACCGAGAATAGAAAACGTCCCTCCGATGAAAGAACCGATACCCGCAATCCCCAGTGCGACCCCAGCTCTTCCCTGCTTCGCCATTGGACTTCCATCCAGGCATGTAATTACAGAGGCAGCTTCTCCCGGCGTATTAATCAGAACAGAGGTAATGGTTCCTCCGTACATAGCGCCGTAATAAATACCGCACAGCATAATGATAGCGGAAACCGGCTCCATCCCGAACGTAATCGGAAGAAGAACCGCTACTCCGGTTGTCGGTCCCAATCCCGGCAATACACCAACGAGCATACCGATGGATACGCCGAGCAAACAATACAATAAGTTGTACCAAGTGAACGCCGTTTCAAACCCTTGTGCAATTACATCAAACGCCGGCATATGAAGTCATCCCCCCATCCAATCCCATAAATCACCCGTCGGCAGCGGAACATCCAACCCCATACTAAACGCCACATATAGAAGTGCGCTCGTTCCGACAGCTATAGCGGCCGCCCTGTACCAAGCATATGAACGCATCAGCAGCACTAGCAGCATCACAGAGCCAGCCGCTATGAACCCTGCTGAATCCAACAGCAGCATGAATAACAGTACCGAAACCAGAACCATTATCACGTTCAACAGGTCTCTGCCTTTAGGCAGCACTTCGCCCCAACGCACCTGCATGCCTCGCAATGAACCTGCTATATAGAGCACAGACAGCAGTATAAGCGCTGCGCTAAGCCACCGTGGGAACAAGCCCGGCCCTGGCCCAAGGTCGCTATAATAATCAAATGAGAACGATTGCCAGAATAAGACGCTGGAGAAAATTAAGAAAATGCCTCCCAAACCTACGCCTATCTTGTTAAACATATAAATCCTCCCCGTGTGAAAAGAAAGGCTGGGGAGCAAGCCCAGCCCTTAATGCCCTTATTTTTTACCAAGTCCAAGCTCTGGAATCAGCTTTCCGAATTGCTCATGGTTTTCCTTCAAGTGCTGTGTGAACGCTTTGGAATCCTTAACCTCAATGCCCAGACCATTCTTTTTCATATAATCCTTAAAGTCCTGCTCTCCCGCTCCTTTGGTAAAGGCATCCGTCAATACTTTTACGATATCATCCGGCGTATCTTTAGGAACTGCAAGCCCTCTCCAGGTTCCGGGTACGCTTACGGTCAATCCTGTTTCCTCTTTGAGCGTCTTGACTCCTGGCAAAGCATCGGAAGGCTTGCTGTCATTAATGGCGAGTGTCCGCAGCTTACCAGACTCCACCTGTGATTTAACCTCCGCCGCGCTAACCGGTACAGCATCCACGTGTCCCCCAAGCAATGCCGTTACAGCTGGGCCCGCTCCTTCAAAAGGAATATGGTTGAACTTTACGCCAGCGCCTTTTTCCAACGTAACGGCACCCAAATGCCAAATCGCTCCAGTACCTGAGTTGCCCAGCTTAAGCTCACCGGGATGCGCCTTGGCATAGTCCAGAAACTCCTTCATCGTTTTCCACTGGCTTTCGGCCCGTACTGTAATAGCGGCTGGATCATAATTGATAAGCGCTACCGCTTTAAAATTCTCATACGTAACCGGAGACAATCCCAGATGCGGTAAAGTAGTTAATTCTACTGTAGCCATCGTGACCGTGTATCCGTCGCTTTTGGCATTGGCTCCTTCTGTTGTTCCTACAACTCCGCCTCCGCCTGTTTTATTAACCACCGTAATCGGCTGCCCTAAATGCTTCTCAGCTGATTTAGCAAGAGCACGAGCTGTCGCATCTGTACCTCCGCCCGCTGCATAAGGAACTATCAACGTAACCGCTTTCTTTGGAAAGTCCACTTTCTTCTCTCCTGGTGATGCGGCTTTATCTGTTTTGCCCCCACAGGCTGTTAATGCTGCAACGCTAACGATCATAGAAACCGCCAATAATGTACGCCATCCCCGCTGTTTCAAAGCTTATTCCCCATTTCATATAAAGTTATATTTTGCTGTCGACTTGTTTAAGTTTGTTCGTTGTGTGCCGACTTCCCAAAGTATAGGCTGCCCTTGAGACACAGGCAATCATCCGTTCTTCTAAAAAATCCACACATCGGCCAAAATCAAGGTTTTTGGCCGATCTGCATACCTCTTGTCCGATTAGTAGATGAACAAAAAAAAGAAGTTCCCCTAATCGGAGAAACTCCCTGCTCCGTATTGCTTATTGGCCTCTCTGTATTTCCCCGGTGTCACAGATTTAAGCTTGCGGAAGCTGCGAATAAAGCTGTTTTCATTCTGATAGCCTACTTGTTGGGCAATATCAGCGATTTTCCGATCCGTTGTGGCGAGCAGCTTGCAGGCTTGATCGATTCTCATCTTGGTCAAGCTTTCGTACACCGTACTGCCTGTTTCCATTTTGAACACGCTGCTGACGGATGATGTGCTAAGATTCATAAAATCAGCCACTTCCTGCAGGCCTATCTGCTCATGCAAATGCTCTTCCATAAATCGAGTGATGCGTTGGGCCAGATGATATTCTTTCGTCGACTTGTGGAGCTGGATTCCGCTAACAACAGCTTCCGCCACATGGAGCAGCAGCTGATGCAGATCATCCAGATCCATCATTCTTAATTGATGCTCCGTATAGTTATCCAGCCTATCAGGCTTGCTTATTCCGCGAAGGGCGATTATGCGAGA
Organism: Paenibacillus sp. GCM10027630; assembly: GCF_042676305.1. Lineage (NCBI taxonomy): Bacteria > Bacillati > Bacillota > Bacilli > Caryophanales > Paenibacillaceae > Paenibacillus > Paenibacillus sp. GCM10027630. The sequence goes on from NZ_JBHTGY010000096.1 coordinate 63,401, forward strand.
GAAATCTCCAATCCGCTCATTCGCGAAGGTATAGATAGACTCCGGGGCAAACTGCTGCTCGCGAACCCACACAGCCCAGCGCTCGAGCACTTGATTGCTCATGCTAACATCCTTGCTCTCCAGGCTCTCCATAATTTCTGCTTTCCAGGCATCTGCATCTGTATCGAGAAGCCGCTCTCTCCTCGTTGCTTCAGTGAAGCGAAAGGTTCTGCCATACCCTTCATACAACCGGCTTGCCAAAGCTGCTTTCGCTTCCTCAAACGAATCATGTAGTCCTGATACCGATTCGCAGGGCTGTCCGATTCCAACTGAAAGACTCATCTTCAAATATTTCATAGCCGTTTTCGTCATTGCGCTCAGATCTTCCTGCAAAAGCTCCTCTGAAGCAGGCCACCCGCTTTCCTTGGATTGAATCACAAGCATCAGATTTTCTTTATCCAGCTGCACGCAATGCATACGCCACTTCGCTTCCAGCAGCTCCGACATAATATTGACCAAGGCGTATTTCAAGAGCAGTTGGTCTTCTTCACTATAGCCCGAAGTCGAGAACCATTCCGAATAGCGGTTAATGGAGACAGCTACTGCTATCAATTGATCCTTAGTCCATTGAGCGAAATACGTTTCCCATTTGTCACGAAGCTCCTTGGAGCCTATACGGCTCATAAGCACATCCTGAATGTACTTCGATCGAAGCTCCGGCAAGCTTCGCTCTGCAACTGAGGAGGTGGAATCGAACTCTTTGAGCAGGTTCTTCACCACAGCCTCCAGGTCATACAGATCAGAGTCAGAGCCTGATGAAACGGAATTGTTCGTGGCAAGCAGCTGCCAAATACGTTTGATCGGTTTAAATGCAGCAAAGTTATAGAAGAAAATCGCCGCACAACCGACAACAATCGAAGCCAGAGACAGCATAAATACAAGATCACGGACCAATTTCACATTTTTCAACAGCTCATCCAATGGAATTAATGAAACCCAGCGCCACCCTGTCATATCAGAGAAAGCTTGGTTCCCCAGATACGACTGTCCCCCCAGCTTTACCTCGCCGAAAGGCCTTACCCCCAGCATTTCAACAGCTTTATAAAGCTCTTCAAGGGGCAATTCAGTTCGCAGCTTGGGGTATATAACTTCACCCTCCAAACTGAAGATATACTGGGGCGCCTCAGTTTGAGGATATATTTTGGAGAAAAAGCGGTCGTAATCCACGTTCACAATAACGATACCTATAAGCTCATGATCGGCTAAGATCGGTCTATATAGGGAAATCAACTCTACCGATTCAGGATTGTTAATGTTCCCTAAGCTTCGTCTCTTTATGAGCAGCGGCTTCGTCTTCATAGTTTCCACCCATGCCGCCCAAGACTGATCAGGGTAGCTCGCCCAATCCAAGCTTTGTGCCAATTTGTCAGAAACGATCAGCTTGTTCTTCAAATCCAGTACATAGACGGAATGGATATCTTCATTTAAAGCAATTGTATTCAAATAGGAGGACAGAACAGCTGCATCCTTCTGTTTGGCTGGAAGCTCTCCGTGAATGTAATTAAGGGCGCTAGAGTGGAAGGAGACCTTAACCGCCTGATCATCCGCTTCGCGAAAAGCCCGGTTCGTCACGCCGAGATTAATTTGCAGCAGCTCTGTGTAGGGCTGATTCAGGTCTTTATCCAGAATGCTTTTATAATTTTCATATAGAAATATACCTACAGACGTTATAAATAACGATACAAAAAACGTCAGATAGATTATTAATTTGGTCTGCTTATTCGAAAATAATATTTTAGCTTTAACCCAAAACAAATTATTCATTATGTCACCCGGTCTATTAGTAGCTCTTGATTTGCAATAGAAGAATACCATAAAACGGCTATAAACGAAAAAAATGTTTCAAAAAAAAACCTCCTGATCATTATTCATACATAAATATACTAACTTACTAAAAGGTTAGGACTTGTTTTTAATCATAAAATAACTAATAATAACTTATAGTGGGTCTTCAAAAAAGTAGACCTAAGAGAGCTTTCTGAACAGCCCTCTTGTATACTGGAAGCATATACAGCGCTAATAAATGGGTAACATGATAAATAGCGTGCCTGTTTTATGAGATTATAATTCAGATTGGAGAAATGACTATGGATTTGCAACATAAAACGGCCATCATCACCGGAGCTGGAAAAGGTATCGGAAAAGCCGCTGCCATCGCTCTGGCCAAAGAAGGCGTACACCTTGGATTAGTGGCAAGAAGCAGTGCCGATTTGGAATCCCTTCAAGCATCGTTGACGGACAGTTATGGAATCAAGGTTTATTATGCATCAGCTGATATCTCGAATAAAACGGAGGTAGACCAAGCGATCCAAACTCTAATTGAAAAGCTTGGATCCGTCGATATCCTGCTTAATAATGCCGGAACCGCACAGTTCGGCTTACTCGTAGACATGGAACCGGAGCAATGGGAGCGTATTATCCAAACCAATCTTATGGGGACCTATTATGTGACCCGGGCCGCACTCCCTACCATGCTGAAGCAAAATGGTGGAAGCATCATTAATATTGCATCAACCGCTGGAGAGCGAGGTTTCGCTACCGGCTCCGCCTACTGCGCTTCCAAATTCGCTGTTCTAGGTTTAACGGAAGCCCTCATGCAGGAGGTTAGGAAATCCAATATCCGCGTAACGGCTCTCACACCAAGCACCGTTAATACCGAGCTGGCTGTTAATGCCGGCTTGAAAATAGGTGATGAGGATCGGATGATGCAATCGGAGGATGTAGCGGAATTGATTCTCGCTACGCTCAAGCTGCCTCAGCGCGTCTTCATTAAAACAGCTGGAATATGGACGACAAATCCCCAATAACCATTATTTTAGGAGGCTGATCTAAGATGTCGGAAACCAATAGCGCCAATAAGCCAAGTAAAGGATTGCATGAGATTCTTCTATCCGTGCTGGATCTCGCCCCTATAGTAGTGGGCGCTACAGCCGCAGACTCCTTCCGCAATACACTGGACCTTGCACGCCATGCCGAGAAGTGGGGGTACCACCGGTATTGGCTCGCTGAGCATCACAATATGCCTGGGATCGCCAGCTCCGCCACGTCTCTCATTATTGGGCATGTAGCAGCAGGCACCGAGAAAATCCGTGTAGGCTCCGGCGGCATCATGCTGCCCAATCACGCTCCTCTCGTCATTGCCGAGCAATTCGGTACGCTGGAGACGTTATACCCGGGCCGCATTGATCTGGGGCTCGGCCGTGCCCCAGGCTCCGACCAGCCTGCCATGCGTGCTCTGCGGCGCGGCTTGGGAAGCGACGGCAATGATTTCCCGGAGATGCTAAGCGAGCTGCGCGGCTACCTGAATCCCTCGTTGGGCGGCCGTCCACTAGGAGTGCGGGCAGTTCCAGGCGAAGGACTGAATATTCCAATCTGGCTGCTGGGCTCGAGCGGCTTTAGCGCTCAATTAGCCGGCCAGCTCGGGCTCCCGTTTGCCTTCGCCAGCCATTTCGCTCCAGACTATTTGCTTCCGGCTCTGGAATTGTATCGCAGCAACTTCCGTCCTTCGGACGCACTGGAGAAGCCTTACGTTATGGTAGGCCTGAATGTAGTGATAGCTGACACGGACGAAGAGGGTCGCAAGCTAGCTACCTCGATGGAGCAGGCTTTTCTTAATATTATCCGCGGCCGTACCGGTCTTCTGAATCCTCCAGTAGATAACATGGATTCTTTGTGGACCCTGCAGGAGCAAGCTGTAGTCCGCAAGCAATTAAGCTATGGCATTGCCGGAAACAAAGCTACCGTTCGCGAGAAGCTGCAGAAAGTTCTGGCTGAAACCGGAGCAGACGAACTAATAGTTACTTCTCAAATTTATGATCATCAAGCTCGCTTGCGATCTTATGAGCTGCTGGCTGAGATTGTAAAAGACAGCTGAGAAATACACTGATAATCGAAGTGGGAAAAACCATCAGAAAATTTGAACTGCACCCCAATTGTTAGACACAACTAGCAATTGAGGTGCAGTTTTTCTATGAGCAAAATCAGTACATACCAAAAAGAGAAGCAGTCACGCTTTTCCAACCCACACCGATTCCCTTTCTTGTTCTACGCGGTGCGACCTGCACCTTTTTTCTAACCTAATCGATCTTCGATGCCATACTCCCCATTGTTGTATTCCATATGTACCTTCACAGCTAAAGAGATGGCGTGACTTCATCCCCTTTAGCGCTGCGAACTGCCAATCACTCGCTTAGACGGAAGTGAGGTGCGCTATTTCATTGTTTTAACGTTAGTATTCGAGTGAAACGGAACTAGGATCACTTATTTGTTAAAAAACAGGGCATTTCGGTCTATAAGAGTCGGAATAGAGCTTCGTAGTTCCGCAACTTCATGAAATGGGATGAGTTTTCAAACAATAGAGTATTGACGTTCCGTTAATCAGAGGAATTCATGTTAGACGATCCAAGGACATAGCATACGATGGATGAAAATGTTCATCATGAATTGAAATAAGGGGTAAGCTTCGCTCACCCCTAAACATATGCATCCTTTTATTTTACCCACTTGCCATATAAGCGCAGGTCCTGCGACAAATGAACGAGAATAGGTGTTACTTCAGAAATGCCTGTATTTTCCCCAGCAGCCGGTCCAGATCAACGGGCTTCGTATCGAAGTCATCGCATCCCGCCTGATACGCCAGCTCCTGGTCACTTGCCATCGCATGGGCAGTCAAAGCAATGACAGGGATCGCTTGTGTCCCCGGTTGTGCCTTGAGCTGTCGAATCGCTTCCCAGCCATCAAGCACAGGCAAGCTCAAGTCCATCAGGATAATATCTGGATTTGCCGATTTTGCCATAGCAATGCCTTGCTCGCCATCGACAGCCATAATAACTTCGAAGCCCTTGCGAATCAAACGCCGGGAGAGCATGTCTCGGTTCATCTCATTATCTTCCACCAAAAGTATTTTGGGCATCATCGTGCTCCTTTCTTGTTAATGGATAGAATCAGCAACCAGACTGCTAACTTCCTTGAGCAGCTCCGCGCGATCCAGCGCGCCTTTCTGAATAATTTTCTTAACATAACCATTCAGCCTTGCGCGATCCTCTGCTGTAATCGTTTTTGCCGTTACGACGACAATTGGAATAGTGCGCCACTCTTCTTTCTTCCGCAGCTCGGAGACGAACTGAAAGCCATCCATTTCAGGCATCATCAAATCAAGCAGAATCAGCTTCGGCACTGACTTCTCAACGCTTTTCAAAGCAATGCGCCCATTGCCTGCCTGAGTTGCCGTGTAGCCTTCCTTCTCCAGCAATTTCGTCATCATTGAGCTAGTCGTTGCATCGTCCTCGATAACAAGCACTGCATTCGTACTTCCCTTGGGGATGTACTTGCCCAAGACAGCGACCAATTGCTCACGATGAACGGGCTTCGTCATAAACTCGGAGGCGCCTAGTGCATACCCCATCTTTTTATCATTAGTCAACGATAGGATGATAACTGGAATATCCGACAGCTCCGGATCATTCTTAAGCTCGGTTAATACAGACCATCCATCCATGCTTGGCATTAAAATATCCAGGCATATGACGTTCGGACGCAGCTTCTTGGCTAATTTAAGCCCTTCCTCGCCGCTGCCTGCAACCGCCACCGCCCATCCTTCTTTGCCCAGATAACGTTCGATCAGCTGCTGATTGGCCGGCTCGTCGTCAATTACGAGAATGGTTGCTTTACCTTCCAGCACATCCTTCGGCCGTTCCTGCGATTCCTCTTGAGGCCCATTCTCCTTATCTACATGAACAGGAAGCCAACAAGTAAAGGTACTGCCTTGATCGTATACGCTGTCCACTTCGATTTTCCCGCCTAATATCGTGCAGAAATGCTGACTTATTGTAAGTCCGAGGCCCGTGCCTCCATATTTGCGTGTCGTCGACGAATCTGCTTGAGTAAATGGCAGGAATAGCTTATCGATTTGCTCCGGCGTCATTCCAATCCCTGTATCGGTAACATGGAATGCGAACCCCTGCTGACCTCCCCGTTCTTCCCGAACAACGCTTAACCCAATCGTTCCTTCTTTGGTAAACTTGCTGGCGTTACTCAATAAATTGAATAAGATTTGCCTTAGCTTCGTTACATCCGTATGCATTTCACCTTCGATGTATGTAACCTCAATCCGGTTTTTGTTCGCTTCGACAAGCGGCTGCACCGTTGTGAGCACATCCTGAATTAACTCCGGCACATCGCAAGCCTCGAGGTAAAGATCCATTTTACCGGCCTCAATTTTGGAAATATCCAAGATGTCATTAATGAGTGCAAGTAAATGCTTACCGGCTTTATTAATTTTTTGCAGATCATCTACAAACACTTGCTCGCCCATTTCTTCGGCTTCTTCTTTGAGCATTTCACTGTACCCGATAATCGCGCTCAGCGGTGTTCTCAGCTCGTGGCTCATGTTGGCCAGAAACTGGCTTTTGATCATACTCGCTTCGATTGCTTCATCGCGAGCCTTCGCAAGCTCCGCAGTCCGATCCTTGACCATTTCCTCCAGGTGATCGTTCAATTGCACCAATTCCCGGTTGATATAGAAAATTTCCCGTGTCTTCACCTCGGCAATTTTCTCTGCTTCTTTGCGTGCTGCCTTTTCTCTTTCCAGATGCCTTCGGAGGATGTCCAGTTCAGTCATTACATTCACTCCTGCTTCGTCAGAATAAAGAGTGTAGCTGCGCCGGTACCGTCCGTAAAGTCTTCCCGTTCAATAGCAATATTTTCGTTGTAATGGCTAATAGCTCCGAGAATCAAGCCTTCCGCCAAGTCGGCAAAAGGACGCGAGGAGCGGTATGTCATTTTCAACGTTCCCGGTATCGACGTATCACATTCGAATCCAGGCAGCTCTGCATCCGGATACAATTTGCGTACTTCCACGTGAATATAACCGTCAATTTTTTGTAAAAACTCAAATATCGTAAGCTCCGAATCCACAAATTGCGGGTATAGCTCAACAAGCTGCCCGAACAAATATTCCCCAAAGGTCCGCACCAAATCAGCGACCGGAATGCCTGTCTGTCCGCTCAACTGCACAACCAGTCGAATAATTTCGTTATGATCGTACGTTCCAACCGCTGTGTAGCTGCCACCCGATGGCAAATCAGAGGCTCGGATAATTTGATCCGCAATTTGCAATGAAAACTTGCTTTCCACCATTTCGACAAACGTCGTAAAAACGATCCCCTTCATTAAAAAGCACCATCCCTCGCTTATTTAGGAAACACCCATCTTTTGTACAATGCTTTTGAATGCGTCGACAATCTGTGGATCAAAATGCAAACCTCGCTGTTTATCAATTTCAGAGAGCGCTTCGCTTATAGTCCAAGCTCTTTTATACGGACGTTCATGTGTCAATGCATCGAAGAAATCAGCAAGGGCAACGATACGCGCAACAAAAGGAATTTCATCCCCCTTCAGCCCTTTCGGGTAACCGGTACCGTCCCACTTCTCGTGATGAGACATTGCAATTTCTTCTGCCACCTTCAACACCGGAAACAAGCTTCCTTCCAAAATGCTGGCGCCAATCGAGGTATGTGATTTCATATATTCAAATTCCTCCGGGGTAAACCGGCCTGGCTTCAATAAAATTTCATCGGGTATACCGATCTTGCCCAGGTCATGCAACGGTGCGGCGAGCCGAATCAATTCGACCTCCTGCTTGGAAAGGGCCATGGTTTGAGCAATCATTCCGGCCATTTCTCCAACCCTGTTCGTATGCTGCCCTGTCATATCATCACGGAATTCTGAGGTACGCGCCAGCAGATGCAAAATTTCAAATTGCGCCTTTTCCAGATCGGCCGTTCGTTCCCGTACTCTTTCTTCCAAATGCTCATTTTGGTGCTGAAGCTGCAAATAAAGGTAGCGCGTTTTCAACAAATTATTAATACGCAGAATGACTTCTGCTTTATCAAACGGCTTTGTTAGAAAATCGTTGGCTCCCTCCTGAAGCGCTTTCTTCTTAGCCTCCGGCGTCACATCTGCTGTAAGAACAAGAATCGGCAAATAGCTTCCCTCTTTGTCCAGCTCTCTCAATTGCTTTAACGCCTCGAACCCATCTATGCCCGGCATATGTAAATCTAGCAAAACTATATCTGGAGCAATCTCTTGAAAAAGCGGCACAATTTCCTGTGAATTCATAGTGCTATGTAGGTTAGAAAATCCTGCGCGACGCAAAATTCTATCCAATAAAGTGATGTTATATTCCTGATCGTCTACAATCAGAAATTTGGCGAGTTTTGACCAAGTTCCATCCATATCTCAGTCTCCAATCTATTAAATCATAACTGATAGTTAAATTTTGCTATAGGTTAAGTCCATTGTCAATTATTATCAAAAAAGAGCTTTATCTGCTACAATTATGGAAGTAATAGGCGTATCGGTGAATAAATCGACACAGATAAAGGAGCATTATGAATGAAAACTACTTATCCAAATGCTATTGAGAAAAAAATCAAGGAGCTGGAACAATTAAATCCTCCCTTGACGGCAAGGGAGGATTTATCGAACTATTGGGAGCAAACTCTAAAGCAATTCAGCTCTAAACCATTGAATGATTCCAGAGAGAGGGTTCTTGGACCGCAAGCTTTTGTTGACGCTTACAAAGTGAGCTATGAGGGCTTCGACGATACTCCGATCAAAGGCTGGTTCCTGCTGCCCAAGTTTGTTCCTCAACAGAACTTGCCTTGTGTAGTCATATACCACGGATATACCGGAGGCAGCGGATACCCGGAGGACTACAGCCAATGGCTGCTGATGGGCATGGCCGTATTTGCAGTCGATGTTCGGGGTCAAGGCGGGGAAACAGGCAATCTGCTGCCGCAAAACTACGGTATGACAAAAGGTTGGATGACACAGGGGATTCTGGATAAGGACACCTGCTACTATAAAGCCATTACGATTGACAGCATAAAAGCTGTAGATTGGGTGCATGCTCAGCCGGAGATCGACAGCTCCCGGATTGCCATTGTCGGTGGCAGTCAAGGCGGCGGGTTGGTTCTGATCACAGCCGCTCTGAGTGATAAGCCAGCTCTCGCCATAGCCAATATCCCAAACATGTGCCATATGGATCACGGTTTATTGAATTCCACGGGTTCTCTAACAGAGGCGGCTGCCTTCGTTGCACGTTACCCCGACAAGCTTGAGCAGGTTTTGGAGACACTTAGCTACTTTGACATCCTGAATCTGGGGGAGCGAATCCGCATTCCCGCTATGCTATCTGTCGGTTTGAAGGATACCGTATGTTTGCCCGAAACCGTATTCGCCGCTTACAACCGAATTACCAGTGAGAAAGCTATTCATACCTATCCTTTTACCGGTCATGAGGTTGTTGCTTACCACAATCGACTTATGTTGGACTTTGTATCCGAACGTTTTTCCCTGTCCTAGACAGGCAGCTTCAGCGAAAAATAAATATGCGCTCTATCCAACAGCAAGCTTAAGCACCGGCAGGTCGGGTATCTATCAAGAACCGCTGTGAATCTCCGACTTCGTGTAATAGAGCGCATTGAATATGAAAAATAATATGAAGACTATGCCATTAGGATATACAGCGTGAAGAACCTCCATATTCACATTGGATTTGATACTATCCAGTAAATGTATGATCATAGAACCAACGATCCCTACTATCATCGTAATCGGGATTGGCAGAGCATGTCCAGATAGGAAAGGAAATAGCCCCTTTTTCACATAAAAAAACGCATAACCCTTTAGCAGGATCATGCGCCGCCTCATCATTATGGTACCCAATTAATCTATATAACCTGCGAGTCCCTTTTCCATCAAATAATCCATTTCTGCATCGAGAATCAATTCAACTGTCAGCTCGTCCAATTTGACATCGGACCGGCTCACCACATAATCGACCAGCTCGTCGCTATCGATATCTACCTCGCCTTTGGCATCCGCTTTTGCATTGTTGATAAATGACTCTTCATGCTTTAAAACAAGCAAAATGCTCTTGGCCTCAACATTTGTTCGAGTTGCTATGTATTGGACAAGCTCCTGCTCATTGATTTGTTCACTCATTCGTATTCATCTCCTAGTTGTGATCATACTGCCATTGTAACATAACTTACCGTTAACGTTTCTTTTGCTTTTTTACACTTTTACGGATATGGTTGATAGATCTGATATGATAAAGGATGAGACAGGATTGGAAAATGATAATCAACTGCCCGCATTTATATATACGTATGCATGTCGTGAGGACGAGCTCTCCTTATGTGAATTAGAGACGCGCTCTTTTTTTGGAAAGCAAGCTCAATCCAATCTCTTGAAAAGCACCGTTGAAATAGAGCCTGACCGCAGTCCCTTTATTAAAGAACGGATAGAGGTTCTATACCATGGAGACACCCTGCCGCATATTTTGGAACAAGTATCGCATATACAGCTGCTGGAAGCAACGTTTAAAGTGATTTTCGTCAAAATTAATGATCTAGCTTCGGCTGATAAAATAGAGTATGATGAGCGGCGCGCAATTGAGCGAGAGATTGGCAATTATATTGAAGGGGAAGCCGATATTCATACGCCGGATCAAGTGTTTGGCATAGTCGCTTTGGGTGGGCGCTGGTATTTTGGTAACTATGTGAGAAACAAGGCTGTTTGGCTTCATCACATGAAAAAGCCCCGTAATTACTCCATTGCACTTAGTACGCGTGTCGCCAGAGCCGCTGCCAATATTGCCGTGCCCGATCCATTAGGAATCAAAGCGATTGATCCGTGCTGCGGAATAGGAACCGTGCTGGTAGAGGCACTTTCCATGGGGATTGACATCGTAGGTCGCGATATTAACCCTTTTATAGCCAGCGGGGCGCGGGAGAACATCGCTCATTTCGGATTTGAAGGCAATGTCACTTTGGGCGCCATCTCCGATATTACGGCAAGCTACGATGTAGCCATTGTCGATATGCCCTACAATTTATTTTCTACAACTACTCCCGAGGAGCAATTCTCCATACTTCAGCATGCCCGCCGCATTGCAAGCAAAGTCATCGTTATCACCATTGAATCGATTGATGGAATGATCGCTAACGCCGGACTTACAATTGCAGACCGCTGTGTTGCGAAAAAAGGGGGATTCTCCAGACAAATTCTCGTTTGTACATGATTACGAAATTTAAGCATAAGAGGGCTGCGCGATTATGAACTTTCAACAACTCGTTGCGATGATTCCAATCCTGGAGCAGGTTGATTCCAGCTGTGTGTCTCAAACCATTGAATGTCCCGCTGACTGCCACGTCCTGATCGTTGTCCTACGCGGGCATATTACCATTTCGGCGAAGGAGCAAGCGCCTCTTGTTTTTACACAGGGCTTTGCCTGCCACCCCCAGTATGGTCCCTTCGTCATCCAGGTACCCCGAACGAAAGAAGCCGAGTATGTCGTCATCTCCTATCGTATTCTTCCTGAGGATAGCATCTGGACGCTGCATGGCCCGCTCCGTACCGTCAGCGAAGTAAAGATTAAATACATGCTGGACGAGCTCATCCGTACCATTCATGAAATCCATACCCATTCACCGGAGGAAGAAGCAGCCCAGCAATTCAGAAAACGTTTGATATTGGAAAGAATCCTGTTTATTTATATATATGAAACGCACATGAGACAAGAGGATAAATCCTCTGCCGTCTCCTTGGAAGAATCCCTATCTTATATCAATGAGCATTATATGCTGAAGCTCACTCTCCCTATGCTCGCAGAGCGGGCTGGCATGAGTGTGGGGCATTACACAGTACTGTTCAAAAAACATACCGGCAAAACAATGACCGGTTATTTACGCAGTCTTCGAATTGATAAAGCGAAGGAGATGTTCCTGCAAACCCGCTTGCCTGCCAAGGAAATTGCGCAGAGAGTCGGTTTCGTGGATTATTTTCATTTTAGCCGGATATTTAAACAGGAGGTAGGATCTTCACCCACTGCATTTCATAAAAACTTGCCAAAAATCTAAAAATATAACATGCCTGATCATAAAATTAGATATGGTCTAATGGGACATTTACGTCTAATATCTAATTGAGAATAATTATTATTATCAGGAGGAAACAATAATGCATCAATGGATCAACCGTACACTATGCTTCTCGCTGCTGCTCGTAATTGCTATAAGCCTTGCCGCATGCGGTCAAACGGCCAATAATCAAGCTCCAGCCAACAACGCTTCGGGTCAACAACAGCCTGCAGCTCCTTCACCAAGCGATGGAAAAATCACCGTTGAAGACGCGATGGGGACCGTAACACTGGCTAAAAAGCCGGAACGGGTCGTCACGATGGATTTCAGCTTCACCGATATGCTTGTAACGCTTGGCGTTCAGCCGATTGGGATTGCGGATGACAGCAGCCCTGATCTATTCATGGATTCTGTAAAAAGTCAGTTGAAGGCTTATACTTCCGTCGGGTCCCGCTACGAGCCCAGCATTGAATTAATCAGTTCGTTGAAGCCTGATTTAATTATCGTAGATATTAATAAACATAAAAATGCTTTACCCCAATTGAAGGCTATTGCTCCAATTCTCGTCTTGGATGACTTCCAGGCGGATTACAATCAAATGCTAAAAAATTATATGATCACAGCCAAAGCGGTTGGCAAGGAAGAGGAAGGCAAGAAACGCCTTCAAGAGCATCAAACCAAGATGGATGCGGCCAAGCAGAAAATTAAAAGTGCCAATCTGACCGTTCTGCCGGCGGTAGTTAATCCTAAGGGCTTCTTCGGTCACTCCGACCATTCCTACAGCGGCTCTATGCTGAAAATGCTCGGCTTCACAGACCCTTTGAAAAATGATGCGGCCTATCCGCAGCTGACGCTGGAGCAGCTTGTGGAAACCAATCCGCAGGCACTGTTCCTCATGCCGACGGATAAGGTTACGATTGTGAATCAATGGGAAACCAACCCATTATGGAATAAAATCGATGCGGTAGCTAATAAAAAAGTATATACCGTAGAAAGACGCGATTGGTCGCTTTCCCGTGGAATGCTCGGCTCTGAGAAAATCGCCGATGATATTGTGAAGCAGCTGGGAGAAAAGTAATAATGGATAAGAGCGTTCGACTGGAGAAGCAGAACCGTACCTGGTTTCTGCTCTTCCTTTTTTGTCTTTCATCTCTTTTATTAGCCGTCGGTATCCTCTTCAGCCTAAAGTGGGGGCAGGCTCAGGTTTCCTGGCATACCTTGTTCGAGGCTTTAACCTATCAGGCGCAAGATAAGGTTCATTTGTATATCCAGACGCTGCGTTTGCCGCGCACTTTGGCGGCATGCATCGTTGGGATTCATCTCGCCTTAGCCGGGCTTCTCACACAGCTGACGACGAAGAACCCACTCTCTTCCCCGCATGTTTTCGGGATTAACGCAGGGGCTTCCTTAGCCGTAGTGTTCGGGCTAGTTGCCATAACCGGGCTATCGCTTCTATCGACGATGCTGTTCGCCTTTGTCGGGGCGGCGGCAGGCGCCCTGCTTGTCTGGTCATTAGCCGGATCAGGAGGGGGAAAGCAGTATGTCCGGCTGGCTTTAGCCGGGATAACGGTCCACTTTCTGCTATCCTCCTTAACGGAAGGACTCATTATACTAAATCAGTATTCGACGGACAGCATGATCTTCTGGCTGGTCGGCTCCGTTAATCAGGCGGGATGGCCGGAAGTTCGGATGATATTGCCCTTCTTTATAGGCGGGCTGCTGCTTCTCGGGTTCATGCTCCCATCGTTCAGGCTGCTTCTGATCGATGATGAGATTGCGGCCGGATTAGGCCAACGAGTAGTGCTTGTCAGAGCTGTAGGCATGCTGCTCGTCATCGTTCTGGCCGGCTCCGCAGTTGCCATATGCGGCCCTATCGCCTTCATCTGCTTGATTGTCCCGCATATCGCCCGAGCACTGGTCGGCAATAGGCTGACAATCCTGGCTCCGCTAACTGCGCTGCTTGGCGGTATATTGCTCGTATATGCCGACCTGCTCAGCCGAGTGATCGCCTTTCCCTTCGAATCACCGGTAGGTATCGTGACTTCAGTTATCGGCGGTCCGTTCTTCATTTATTTGGCCCGCAGAAAAGGAGGGGCAAATCGATGAGAAAAGGCATAGCGCTCGGCGCTGCATTGCTTGTTATGATTGTATTAGCCGCTGTATCGGTAAGTGTAGGAACCGTATCCGTCCCGTTCCGGGATATCGGGGTGAGCTTGCTGGATGAAAATAGCCCCGCCTATTTCATTGTCCATCAAATTCGTCTGCCGCGAGTTCTCGTTGGGATATTGGCGGGGTTCGGTTTAGCCGTTGCCGGTGTCATTCTGCAAAGTATCGTGCGCAACCCGTTGGCAAGCCCTGATGTTATTGGCATCACCAAAGGAGCCGGGTTAGCCGCGGCTGCCGTTATCTTCTTATTTCCCAAAGCTCCCGGCTACATAATTCCAGCCGCCGCTTTCGCAGGCGCCGTTGGAGCCTTCTTTATATTAATGCTGCTCAGCCGGAGGCTGACCTTAAGCCCTGCATCCCTTGCTCTGGTCGGCGTTGCGATGGGGGCGGTTCTGCAAGCCGGCACCCAATACCTGATTGTTACGCATCCGACCAATATTAACATGGCGCTGCTGTGGCTCGCGGGCAGCTTGTGGAGCAGAGGCTGGAATGAGGTGATCTCCCTCCTGCCATGGATTGTCCTGCTCCTTCCACTCGCTTGGGGGAGCTATGCGAAGCTGAATGTTTTCCAGCTCGGGGATGAGTCGAGCATCTCACTTGGGCTGAACCTCCTGCGCGAGCGCTTCTGGCTGCTCCTGCTGGCTGTAGCTCTTGCCGGCATCTCCGTGTCGGCGGTCGGAGCCATCGGCTTCATCGGGCTAATCGCGCCTCACATGGCTCGGAGCATCGTTGGCGGTAGGCACCAGTGGCTGATTCCACTGGCCGCGCTCATCGGAGCTGACCTCATGCTTCTTGGCGATTGCCTTGGCCGCATCATTATTATCCCGCGAGAGGTGCCTGTAGGCATTATGACGGCCATCATCGGCGCTCCCTACTTCGTCTATTTATTGCGCAAGGAGCATGCTCGTAAACTCCGATGATCCTGCTATCCGTTAAACCTGTCATAACATAGCACAGATTGACAGGCTTTCACGACAATAAAGTGATAAGATCATCTTAACAAAGGAGGTGACGAGGTTGGAATGGCTTTTGAGGATGAAGGATGCTCTTGAACTGATCGAGCGGAACATGGAAGAACAGCTGGGTATCGAAGAAATAGCCAAAGCAGCGTGTTCATCCCCGTTTCATTTTCAACGAATGTTCCATATGTTGACCGGCATCACAGTAGCTGAGTATATTCGAAAACGCAAATTAACACTGGCAGCTCAGGAATTGGCCATATCTTCTACAAAAGTGCTTGATGTAGCGCTTAAGTATGGCTATGACTCCCCTGAATCCTTCTCCAAAGCCTTCCGTAAAGCGCATGGGATTACACCTTCGGCTGCGCGCGAGCCCGGGGTTAAGCTCAAAGCCTTCCCTCGCATCTCCTTCCATCTATCACTGAAGGGAGATAAGGAAATGGATTACACAATCATAGAGAAAGCTTCTTTCTCAATTATCGGCAAGTCTATTCAAGTATCTACCAGAGACGGAGAAAACCTTCGGAGGATTCCAAAATTTTGGCAAGAGTGCTTCGAGGATGGTACCTTTGCTAAGCTAAGCTCTATTGGGATTAACGGAAATCTGCTTGGAATCTGC
This sequence comes from Paenibacillus sp. GCM10027630, assembly GCF_042676305.1. Classification (NCBI taxonomy): domain Bacteria; kingdom Bacillati; phylum Bacillota; class Bacilli; order Caryophanales; family Paenibacillaceae; genus Paenibacillus; species Paenibacillus sp. GCM10027630. The sequence goes on from NZ_JBHTGY010000096.1 coordinate 79,111, forward strand.
CTGGATATGGAGCATGACAAGGAGCAATTTAGCTATATCATCGCCGTGGAGGGAAAAGCCGGGGCTGAGGCGGACGAGTTCACAACCAGACACATTTCTGACGCTACTTGGGCGGTGTTTAACTCGAATGGAGCATTACCTGGGGCTATTCAGAAAGTTTGGAAGAAGGTTTTCCAAGAATGGTTCCCCTCAACAGGCTACGAGCATGCGGGTGGACCGGAGCTGGAGGTATATCCGGCAGGAGACACGACTTCAGAGGATTACCAGTGTGAAGTATGGGTTCCCATTGTAAAGAAATAGAAAGACCACGGCCGACTGCAATCAGTCGGTCTAATTGTTTAACAATGTGGAGCAGAGAAGGCAACAAGTGCAGCCTCTACTGCCCATAAGATGTTCTGGAGCTAACGAATTTATTTAATACCCGACGTTGCGATACCCTCAACAATATACCTTTGGAAAAATAAAAAGATAAAGAAAACCGGTATAATGGACAGCACGGACATGGCAAAAAGCGAACCTAGCGCCGCCTCTCCACCTGCATCGGTAAACATCCGAAGCGCAAGCGTAACCGTGTAATTTTTGACGCTGCTGAGGTAAAGCAATTGGCTGAAGAAGTCGTTCCAAGTCCAAATAAATGTAAAAATGGTTGTGGTAACGATGGAAGGCGTTGTCAGCGGCAAAATAATCCGCGTATAAATACTAATCGGCCCGCATCCGTCCACGGTTGCCGCTTTATCCAGCTCTCGAGGCAGAGAACGGATAAATTGGATGGTCAGATATACGAAGAAGCCTTCAACAGCAAAAAATTTCGGCACTACAATGGGCAGTATAGTATTAACCCACTCCAATTTATTGAAGATAATGTATTGCGGAACAATCAGCACATGCATCGGAATCATCATCGTCATCAGCATCAGGGCGAACATCAGCTTTTTCCCCTTAAACTCCAGACGTGCAAAAGCATATGCGGCAAGTGAGCAGGACACGATATTGCCAATAACGGCCAGCGCCACCATAAGCAAAGAATTTGCATAGAAGGTACTGAACGTTGTACCCGATGTACCGGCCCATCCTTTTATATAATTAGAGAATGTAAGGTTCCTCGGCCAAAGGCTGTTATCTGTAAGTATAGTTTCCGTAGGTTTAAATGAACTGATGATCATCCATAGTACCGGGTACAGCATAATGATAAACCCTGCGATGATGAGTATGTGAAGCAGCGATTTTTGAACACTAGCCTTCATTGCCATTTTTATGTGTCACCCCTAATCCCCGTAATGAACCCATTTTTTCGAAGTCATAAAGATCAGTCCTGTAAAACAAGCGATGATGACGAGAAGTGCCCATGCCATGGCGGAGGCATAACCCATCTGAAAATTACCGAAGCCATTCTGGTACAAGTAGAGTGTATAGAACAAGGTAGAATTAACAGGGCCGCCCGTACCGTTACTAATAATGTAGGCCGGCGTAAACGCTTGAAATGAACTGATGATCTGCATGATCGCATTAAACAATACAATTGGGGACAAGATCGGCAATGTAACATGAAAGAATTGTTTCCACTTGCCTGCGCCGTCCAGCGAAGATGCTTCATAGTAATCGGGAGGAATTTGCTTAAGCCCGGCTAGAAAGATGACCATCGGCGAACCAAACTGCCAAACCTTCAGAAAAATAATGGACCAGATTGCGTAATCAGGGTTGCCTACCCAGCTCGGCATATCAATACCGACCAAGCCCAAAACTTGATTGACAATGCCGTGCTCCCCGAATACTTGCTGCCATAAAATAGCAATAGCCACACTTCCCCCGATCAGAGAAGGGACATAATAAACAGCCCGGTAGAACCCTAATGCCCGTATCCCCTTGTTCAACAGCAGCGCCAAAAATAGAGCAAAAGCTAACTCCAGCGGTACTGCGACAAGAACGTAAGTTATCGTTACCTTCAGTGCCTGCAAATATTGCGGATCGCTGCCAAACATCGTTACATAGTTTTTTAAGCCAATCCACTTGGGTGAAGATACGAAGTTATAGTTCGTAAACGAAAGATACAACGAGCTGAAAATTGGGATGGTATTGAACACCAAAAGTCCGATCAACCAAGGCGCGAGAAAGAGGTATGGGATGAGCCATAACCATCGTTTGCGGTTAGAAAATATCGACATGGCCTGAAATCTCCTCTGTGTAGGGACAAGAGCTCAAGTGTACCTGTTACCTCTCGAACTCTTGTCCTATTAAATAATAAATGACTTATCGACTCAAAATTTGATTCGCCTGTGCAAAAAACTCGTCAACCGCTTGGGGAATAGTCTTCTTGCCGAACGCTATAGCTTCGTTATTAGAAAGCAGCAGCTTCTGAACCGATGTGCTGCCTCCCGGCATGGTTGGATACGGCTTTGTGGAAGGCATCATTTCATTTACGAATGCGTATTCCTTCTCTTCCGGCTTGCCCAGCAATGGTTTGATCACCTCTTGCATTTTTTTCGAAGCCTGCGGGCCATGCTCTCCTAAAAAGATTTTGGCTGCATCCGGATCGTTAACGACAAAGTTAATCAGCATGGCCGCTTCCTTCGGATGTGCTGTTTTTTCATACATACCCAGTGAAGCTACGATCAGAGGGATTTTCTTATCGCCCTTCGGATCCATGGGATAGCTAACGATGCCCAGCTCGTCTTTGGCGCTGCCTTGATAGATTTTTAACTGATTGGAGCTTTTGGTAATCATCGCTACCTTGCCACGCGCAAGCATCGACTGCTCCTGCGTTTTATCTCCTTGCTCGGACTGGATTGCCGGAGGTGGAGTCAGCCCGTCTTTACGCATTTGATCCCAAAACGCAAACCAGTCTGTCAAATCCTTCTTATCCATACCAAGACCATTCTCTGTAAATACCGACTTGCCTCTCTGCTGTACGAACAGCTCCAGAACTCGGTATACGCCGCCCTCATCCTCGCTTGCCCAAGCCTCTTTGCCTAGCGATTTCTGGAGTGCTTTCGCTGCAGCAACGTATTCGTCCCAATTCCAATTATTCTTAGGAAGCTCCAGGCCCGCTTTTTTGAACATAGCTGTATTATAGATAACTCCATTAATGTTGTGCCCGAGACTGATCGCATACAGCTTATCGTTTACCTTACCCCCGCCTACATCAATTGGATCGAAATCCTTCACATTTAAATCTCCAGATGCCACTAATGGGTCCATATTGAACATCATATTCCGTTTTACAAAGTCAAATTGAAAAAAGCTGCTCGTCTGCATCACATCAGGGGCATTGCCTCCCGCCGCTTGCGTCGTAAATTTCTCCGCGTACTGATTCTCCGTCGTAAATTCACGGGAGACTTTGATGTTCGGATTTTTTTGCTCAAACAAGTCGAACAGCTTATTCATCTTGTCATGGCGTGCCTGACCGCCCCACCAAGCTACACGCAGCTCCACCTTCTTGCCGTTAACTGCCTTGTCCGTGCCCTTGTTCGCATCAGTCCCGCTCTTCGTATCGTTGGCACTGCAAGCAGTTAACCCCAAAGCCAGCATCATGGAAATGACCGGAAAAACGATTTTTTTAGAATTCAATTGACTTCCCCTCCTATGAGTAGATGATCTTGAAAACGGTCTACTTGCGATCTGTAAGGAAACGATGGCTGGGCACCGAACTTGGTAACGGATAATGCTGCTACTTTTTGAGCAAAGGATATGGCTGCCTCCAGCGAGCCACCTTCGGCAAGATAGACGCCGAGCCCTGCGTTGAAGGAATCTCCGGCTCCAGTAGTGTCTACGACTTTGACTGTATGCGCTTTCAGTCGTCCTGCAGATCCCCCGTCCGAGTATGCAACCCCTTCGCCCCCAAGCGTCATAACGACGTTTTGGACGCCTTTATTTCGGAGAAAAGAAATAATGTCCTCTTCACGGATATCTCCTTCCGCCTGCCCTGTGACAATAATCCTTCCTTCCGTTTCATTCGGTGTCAAGATATCGATTTGACTAAGAAGAGTCTCTGATAACTGCCTTGCCGGGGCGGGATTCAAAATAACGGTAACCTGATGCTTCTTTGCCATTGCAACAGCCTCCTCGACTACCTCCAATGGAATTTCCAGTTGGATTAAGACCAGGTCTGCTTCACGAATGATCATCTCAGCTTGCTTAATATGGGCAATTGTCATTGTATCGTTGGCTCCAGGGGAAACTACGATGCTGTTCTCACCCCTTTCACTAACTGTAATCATAGCCACTCCACTGGAAGCATCCGGTACTGTTGTTACATAATCGGTATTAATATTTCCGACACGCAAATGTTCTCGAAGCTCTCGGCCAAACCCATCATCACCGATACAGCCAACCATGTGTACCTGTGCCCCAAGCCGGCTTGCAGCCACAGCCTGGTTTGCTCCTTTACCGCCGGGCATTGCAGTAAACTTACCGCCTATTATCGTCTCCCCTTCAAGCACAACTCTCGGAGCCACGACGACAAGATCCATATTCAGACTTCCGATCACCACAATTTTCACTTTTTGTACCAAGTTAACCCTCCCATGAAACCGAACATCTTATTCGGATGCCGCGGCCTGATTCAGTAATACACTCTGACGTTCCATCTCATGCAGCTTTTCAACTCTACGCCGGAATTCCTCTTCCGTACTGAATTCAGCCTTCAAGAAGCTTTCGAGCAACTCTACTACTAATACAGGACCTATAATTTGAGCGCCAACGCACATCACATTGACATCATCATGCTCCACACATTGATGAGCGGTATAAATATCATGACATACGGAAGCGCGAATCCCCGGAATTTTGTTAGCAGCAATACACGCCCCCACACCGGTTCCGCATACCATAACGGCACGCTCCACCTGGCCCGACAACACAGCTGCACTTACTGTACGGGTAATATCAGGGAAATCGACAGGGCTGTCGTCATACGAACCAAAATCTATTACTTCATGACCCATTTTCTCTAAAGCCGCTATAACTGTTCCCTTCAATGGAAAACCAGCATGATCTCCTCCAACTGCAATTCTCATTCTTTGTTCCTCCCATTTATCTGCATCTATTTTCTATCTAAGCTGTAATACCCAATTCGGTTAACACTTTACTGAACAACCAATTTATGTATCTATTTTTGGTTAATCGATTAAATGAAAGAGCGAAGTAAGGAGACTCCTATACTTCCAACTTTCTGTTGTCATCACGAAGTTATAAGCTGGATAGGACGTCTCTCAATTGGTTAGTTTCACCGCTGATTTGCTCTTCACCCACACAGCCGCACGAGCGCCGTATAATCAATGCCGGGTCCATATACATGATTTCCCGCTTTACTTGGCTATCCTTGATCCTGGCCAGCATTAAGCTTGCCGCTTGCACGCCCAGCTGATAAGCAGGCTGCCTTATTGTCGTAATCGGCGGGTCTACAATCTCCGCCCAATCAGGATCGTCATATCCAAGCACGGCAACCTGATCAGGAATGCGAAGGCCCGCTTCCTTCAAATATTTGTACGCCCCTAATGTCATCGAGTTGTTGGAAATAAATACGGCATCCGGCTTGATATCCTGCTCCATCAGTTCTTTCATCTTATCATAGCCGCTCTGGGTGTTGAAAAAACCTTCCTTCACCAACTGATCTGATTCATTGATCCCATAGTCTTCAAGCGCTCTCTTGTATCCAATCAGACGATCTTTACCGGTACTAATCGAAGAAGGTCCTGCAATGATCGCGATTTTAGTGTAGCCGTGTCGAACAAGATGCTCTGTGGCGCAATAAGCTCCTTGTATATTGTTAGTCATGATGACATCGGAGTTCATAAATTCCGGGCACCGATTAAGGAATACCATCGGCACTCCCGTCTTGTCTAGCGAACGGAAGTAGTCCCCTGTGTTCCCGGCCGATGAGATAATCAAGCCGTCTACTCTTTTGCCGATTAGCACCTCGAGATACTTACGTTCCTTCTCCACGGAGGAATCCGTATTGCACAGCAGGATGTTGTAGTTGCTTTTCGCAAGCTCTTCTTCAATTCCGCGTACTACAATAGTTAAGAAGGGATTGGCAATATCCGAGATCAGAAGCCCGATGATTCTAGACTCCTGCACTCGCAAGCTCTTGGCCACAATGTTAGGCTGATAATTCAACTCCTGTATCGCTGAATGGATCTTGTCCATCACTTCTTCGCTTACATATTTGGTTCGGTTCAGTGCATTAGATACGGTAGCCGTGGAAACTCCAGCCAGCTTAGCTACCTCCTTGAGAGTTGCCCTCTTCAAATTATCGGTTTCACCTCCCTTTAATCGATTAACCAGATTATATATCTAATTTATTAAAGCTGTCAATAACATTGTATCCTCTCGCATCATTATTATTTATCAATTCATTCCAGTCTGTTAAAAATTTAAAGTGAAAATAATATCAATTCACTTATTTACAAACCGATGGTCGGTTTATATAATGGAATTACTGGAAGACATCAAATACAAACAGAGACGAAAGAGGACCTCCTTATGAAACGAGAACTAAAAAGAGAGCAAACAACCAAGCTTTTACTGGATACAACTAGAGCGTTAATTAGTGAAAAAGGGTGCAGCAAAACAACCTTAAGCGACATTATGGAACGTTCAGGACTATCGAAGGGAGCTATATTTCATTATGTTCAGGGAAAGGATGAGCTGCTCGCACTGGTTTTAGAGTCAAGACTCGAGGAGATTAATCATCGTTTTTTCGATGCTGTAGCTCAGGGGGTTCCACAATTTAAGGGGCCTATGCAAAAAATTACAGAGAGCCTGTCGATACTGGACGATCCCAGCGATGTTACGAATCAAATCCTGATGTACTTGCTCAGTAAAAGTGATCAACCCGCTGTCAGCGAAGTGATTCAACGTTTCTACGAGCAGGCGGTTAATGCTTCGAAGCAATGGATCAAGGCAGGACAGCAGCATGACGTGATACCTGCATCCATAAATGCCGACAAAACAGCCGAATTATTCGTTCTGCTTTCTTATGGGTTTCGCATGCGTGCGGCTACAGCCCCCCAAACAATCTCGTTTGGCATTTCCGACTTCTCCGAATTTATAGTCAACATTTTACAGCCTAACTCTAATTCTAAAAGGGAAAGTGGGGATTAAAATGAAGTTCCTGTTATTCTTGCACGTGTTGGGAGCGATCCTCTTAGTGGGCAATATTTTCACAGCCGCTTTTTGGAAAGTAAAAGCCGATTTGAAAGGGGACTTGGCCGCCATCCACAGCGCAACAAAAAATGTAATGCTGGCCGACTATTTTTTTACAATCCCTGGATTGGTATTAATCATAGTCACAGGCATTATGATGGCGCTTAAAGCCGGATATTCGATGTCTGGCTTCAATTGGCTCACGTTATCCCTAACGTTATTTTCCTTGACCGGTCTAATCTGGTTGGCCCTTCTGCTGCCTTTGCAGCGAAGCATGATCCGCCACAGCGCACAATCTCTAAGTGCAGGTAATCTCTCCCAAGCATATCGAAAGGCTAGTTTATACTGGGCGATATTCGGAACGATTGGAACGTTAATTCCAGTTGTTGTTTTGTACCTTATGATTTCCAAACCGATGTAACAAGGCATAATATTGCTTAGCTAACATGAACAAAGAGACTGTCCCGAAAGGGTATCAGTAAATGAATCAGTCCCAAACTATGTACAAAGACGCCTCCAAAACCACCATGTAAGCGGAAATGGAAGCGTCTTTTTTGTAGGGAAATTCCCATCAGAGTGGGGGTTCGAACATCGAAAAATGAGTCCGGCCGCTTTTTGGATGTTGCTTAAGGGATGGGGCGAGAAGCGATGTTCAAAGGCTGCTTTCAATCTGGAGGAGACCTTGATTTGTCGGGGCCGCTGCGGAAGGAAAGGTAATAGATGAAAATTGTAACGCTAATCCAGTGTGGATATCGCCTAAAATCAATCTAACTGGAAAAACTAACTCTAATATAGGTGAAATGGTCGGTATCAACCAAAATACGTAGAATTAGCATGAGGAATTCCAGCTATAAGGCTTGAAACACTATTTTCGGAGTAACTAACTTGACATTTTCCTGATAATTGCACTGAGTGCGCCAAACTGCCATGTAATGCCGTAGCCGAACCATGAACCACGAGCCATGAACCAAGAACCCGATTACCCGCGATGAGTACGCACTGGAAAGCGACCTCATCTTATTCATCACTAAGAACACATAAGAATATGCAAAGAAGCCTTCAACTATTAAAGTGGAATTGAGGGCTCTTTTGCTACCATCTATTCAGGATAAAATGGAGGGGTTGTCTCAAAATGTCTTTTGGGACAGCCCCTAGTCATCCGTTTATTGTACTACTGAGAGTTAGCCGCATAAACCTTTAACAGCTTTCCTTTAATGGTCGTATTTTTCATGACCTGCAGGACAAGAGGACCCTTGCCGTTCAAAATATCCACATACGAAACATTGTCCTGTATCGTAATAATGCCAATATCATCGGCCGTAACACCTTCAATTTTGGCAATAGTACCTACAAAATCTACAGCCCTCAGTTTCTTTTTCTTGCCGCCGTTAAAGTACAGCTTCAAAATTTCTTTGTTTAATTGCTCACTCTTATCTTTCTTGATGACAGGTTGAGCGCTCATTCTCTCTTCGAAAGCAGCCCTGGCAGCTGTAATTTCTTCCTTGGAAGGAGCTTCTCTTCGGGTAATTTCAAACCCCAGATAGCTCTCAATATTAGCCAAAAACTTATCCTCATTAGGTGTAACAAAGCTGATCGCTTTTCCTGTCTTGCCAGCACGTCCGGTTCTTCCTATCCGATGTACATAGCTCTCTTTTTCAACTGGAAGGTCATAGTTAATTACGTGGGTAATATTACTAATATCGATACCTCTCGCTGCTACATCGGTTGCTATCAAATAGCGGAAGGCCCCTCGTCTGAACTCATTCATGACACTAAAACGATCATCCTGCTCCATTCCCCCATGGATTTTGTCACAAGGATAGTCCAGCTCGGTTAACTGCTTACATACTTTCTCCACTTGTTCTTGTGTGCGGCAGAAAATAATACAGCTATCTGGATTCTCGGCAATGGTTACGTCCTTAAGCAGATTGAATTTAGAAGCTTCTCTCACTACAAATAAGGAGTGTTCAATCTGGGTTGTCGCTTTTTCGGCTGCGATAATTTCGATATCCAATGGATTTTTCATATATTGATGACAGAGCTTTTCTACATCTTGGGGTAAAGTGGCAGAGAATAGCAGCGTCATTCTGTCTTCGGGCAGCTCCTCGATAATCGCTCCCACTTGTTCGATAAAGCCCATATTAAGCATTTCATCGGCTTCATCAATAACAAGATATTTCATCCGCTCCAGGTCGAGCGTTCCCCTTTGAATATGATCCCATACGCGTCCCGGCGTACCGACAACGACATGGCATTTTTGATTCAACTCTTCTTTTTGCTTAGCAAAAGGCTGCTTGCCATAGACGGCAGTTGCTTTGATTCTTTTAAATCTTCCGATATTTTTGATATCGTCCTTCACTTGATCCGCCAGCTCACGCGTTGGTGTTAATATTAAAGCTTGCGGCTTATTCTCTTCCCAATCCACCATTTCACAGATCGGAATCCCGAAGGCTGCCGTTTTACCGCTTCCTGTCTGTGACTTGACGGTAAGATCCTTCTTCTCCAGCGCAATGGGTATGACTTCACTTTGAACATCCGTTGGCTGCTCGTACCCCAAGCTCCCCAACGCTCTTAGTATATCTTCACTTAGTTTATAATCATTAAAGCTCTTGCTGCTCATAATAGAACCCCTTTTAGTGTTTATACCTTTAATTCTAACATACTTCGTCCTTCCCCACAGACCTTCTTAACTTTGGCGTTCGTATTAGAGGAAAAAGAGGACAGCTGTGATAGCCATCCTCCATTTTTATACTTTATGCCACCATTATAGTTTTAACTGTATACCAAGCTTACATACACTAGCTTTTGGAATCAAACGCAGACCTGCTTCCTCAGCTGTCCAGCTTGCTCCTTCTATTGATTCAACTTCGTGAATGCCCCGCAAAATCAATTCCCACGGCTTATCTGCACCAACCGCGTTAACAGCAATGCCAAGACCGCTGCGCTCGGCGGTTACTTCCAGCTCCGACTCCCCCTTCGTGTTATAGATGGTAGCTGATGCTGTGCTCCCATCCCCAAGCTCAAACACGTGCAGGACAACGCCATCAGCGTAATCGTAATCCGGTCGCTGGTCGTTAGTGCCTACAGCAATAATGCTGTTCGGTCTAACCATAAGAGGCAAATTGAAATAATCGTGTTTCTCAAGCAGCCAGCGACCGCCTTCTACGACTACTCCACTCAAGAAGTTCGTCCAGCGTCCTTCCGGCAAATAATATTTCGCCGTTCCCTGATCATTGAATATCGGCGCCACTAACAGAGAATCGCCGAGCATATATTGACGATCCAATTGATCGCAAGCGGCATCATTCATAAACTCCAGTACCATAGCCCGCATGACAGGCAGACCTGTTTGCGTTGCTTCTACTGAGGTGCTGAACAAATATGGCATCAAGGTCGATTTCAGCTTGGTAAAATAGCGCAGAACATCGCATGCTTCCTCATCGAACAACCATGGCACCCGATAGGATTGGCTTCCATGCAAGCGGCTATGGGATGATAGCAGACCAAACGCAGTCCACCGCTTGTAAAGATCCGGTGTAGCCGTATTCTCGAAGCCCCCGATATCATGGCTCCAGAACCCGAAGCCCGATAGGCCTAGAGACAAGCCTCCACGCAGCGTTTCGGCCATGGAGTTATAATTGGCTGAGCAGTCCCCTCCCCAGTGTACTGGGAACTGCTGTCCGCCTGCAGTGGCCGAACGGGCAAACAGCATGGCTTCGTTCTTGCCTTTTGTTTCTTCCAGCACTTCAAATACTGCTTTATTATACAAATGCGTGTAATAGTTGTGCATTTTAACTGGATCGGACCCGTCAAAGTAGACAACATCGGTAGGAATACGTTCGCCGAAATCTGTTTTGAAGCTGTCCACACCCATTTCCACCAGCACCTTAAGCTTATCCTTGTACCAGCGCACGGCAGCAGGATTAGTGAAATCAACAAGTCCCATTCCGCCCTGCCATCTATCCCATTGCCATACGTCGCCTTCTCTTGTTTTAACAAGGTAACCATTTGCCTTACCTTCATCGAACAAATAAGACTGCTGAGCGATATAAGAGTTGATCCAAACGCAGATGTTTAAGCCTTTGCTTTTCAGGCGCTGCAGCATACCTTGAGGGTCCGGGAACACATCCTGATCCCACTGGAAATCGCACCACTGAAATTCCTTCATCCAGAAGCAATCGAAGTGGAAGACATGAAGCGGCAGCTCACGCTCTATCATGCCATATATGAAGCTATTTACCGTAGTTTCGTCGTAGCTGGTAGTGAAAGATGTCGTCAACCACAGACCAAATGACCACGCCGGAGGCAGCGCAGGCTTGCCTGTAAGCTTCGTATAGTTTTGCAGAACTTCCTTCATGGAGGCTCCACCTATAATATAATATTTTAAAGATTCGCCGGGCACACTGAACTGAACCTTAGACACTTGCTCTGAAGCCACTTCATAGGAAACACGCTCAGGATGATCAACGAATACGCCATAGCCAAAGTTGGAGATATAGAAAGGAACATTTTTATAAGCCTGCTCGCTGCAGGTACCGCCATCTTCATTCCAGAGATCAACGACTTGCCCATTTTTCACAAATGGAGTGAACCGTTCGCCTAGGCCATAGATGTATTCTCCTACACCCAAGTCGAGCTGCTCTCTCATGTAAGTGCTTTGATCCTGCATTTTGACGTGTCCAGGGCTCTTGTAGCCACTCCCGGTCAATCGTTTGCCGTCATAAATGAAGTGAGTGCTCCAGCCCTCGTTTTTGTGAAGCTGGACGCTTAGTTTGCCGCTCGTGAAGCTAGCAATCTCGTCGCCATTGGCCACTTGAACTTCGACAGCCTCGGCTTCATTTTTTTGAAACTCAGGACCCTTCTGCTGTTTGCCGTTATGATGTACAAGCTCCACACAAATTACATCTGGCATGGGTGAGGTATAATTAACTGTTAAAATGGCTGTGTTTAGTGTGTCGCCACGGGTCACTATTTTTTTGCATGAAGCAAGAACGGTCAGAGCGTCCGGTTTGGTGCGAATATTGCGGATTTCTACCGGATAATTGAGCGTTACGCCTTGCCTGATATGCCAATACCCATCAGTAAATTTCATCTCTATTTCCTCCACCTATCATTTGATACTTCTATCTATAATTTTTCTATGTTTACTATTGCAATCCAGGAATGATGTTTATCAGTAAGCGGCCGTTTAGAGCATGACTTAGTCCTTCATAGAACCTGCCGTAATGCCTCCTACCACGTACTTTTGCATCGATACGAAAATAACGATAATGGGAAGGGCGGCCAAAGTAGCTACTGCCATGAGATTATTCCATTCGGTGCCATATTGTCCGATAAAGCGATAAAGGCCCAAGGTCAACGGACGAACGGCATTGCCTGAGGTTAAAGTTAGTGCAAAGATAAAGTCGCCCCATCCAAACAAGAAACAAAATACTCCCACTGTCATCAAGCCCGGACTCACCAACGGCAATATAATTTTCGTAAACGAAGTGAATTTATTGCAGCCATCGATCATCGCCGCTTCTTCCAATCCGCCCGGCAAGCTTAAGAAGAAGGGACGAAGTGTAATGATAGCGAAAGGCAGGGAATGGATTAAATCGGCGAAAATAAGTCCTGCGAAATTATCAGTCAAGCCCACCTTGGAAAACATTATGAACAAAGGCATAGCCATCATAATACCAGGCAGCATCTGAATGGAAAGCAGCAAAATCATCATTACGGCTTTGCCTTTTATGGAAAGACGCGCAAGCGCGTAAGCGGCAGGCACCGCCAGAACGAGTGATAAAAGCATCGTCCCGACTGCTATAATGACACTGTTGCCGATATAGCCAATCATATCTTTGTTGCGAATAAAGTTATTGATATACGAGTCGAATGTTGGCTTCACGGGAAAGATATGCGGCGGATTGTGATACAGCTCCGTAATGGGTGTTACCGAGGTTTTGATCATCCAGTACACCGGAAACAGAAATACGATCATAATCAATATACCGATAAAGGTTGCACTAGATGCTTTCCATCTTGAATAAACCATTAGTGAACCTCCTCTTTACTAGACATTCTCATGTAAACAACAGCAATTGCAATTAAGATAACAAACATTATCATAGATACAGCGGCCCCTTGACTGAACTCAAACGTCGTAAATGAGAGCTGGTACGCGTAGATAGGCAGCACTGTTGAGGATGTTACCGGTCCTCCTGCTGTCATAATGAAAACTAGATCAAACACCTTGAATGTATAAATAATACCGAGCATGAACAGGACAAGGATCGTAGGTCTAAGTAACGGCAGCGTTATATGCTTAAACTGCAAATAGCGATTGGCACCGTCCAGCTTGGCTGCTTCATATAATTGAACTGGTAATGTCTGAAGCCCTGAGAGAAGGATTATCATATTAAACGGAATGCCCGTCCATATATTGGCTACGATAGTCCCGAGCAGCGCCGTACTGCCTTCACTAAGCCAATTCACAGGCTTGCTTATTAGTCCTAACGACTGCAAGAAATAATTGAACACTCCATAGTCGCCGGATAGCATCCATTGAAAGACCGTGCCTGTAATTACAACTGGAAGCATCCAGGAAAGCAGCATCAGTGAACGAAACAAGCTCCGTCCCGGAAATTTCATGTTGAAAAAAATGGCCAAGCCAAAGCCGATGGTAAACTGAAAGAAAATACTCACTACAGTAAATATCACCGAGTTTTTCAGCGAGATATAAAACACGGGATCTTGCAGCGACTTCATATAATTGGTGAAGCCGATAAAGTGATGCTCGCCTTTCAAATTGTAAACATTCACATCTTGAAAGCTAAGTGCAACGTTATAGGCGATAGGGTAAATAATAAACACGGCCATAAATAAAAGCGCTGGCAAAACAAATAAATAGCTATTCCATGAGGAAAACCATTTAGAGCTCCGAGATAATTTATAACTTCCACCCGTTCCATGCTGATGGGACATCATTTCTCCCCCTATTCACATAAGTAAAGGGGATGCGGTGCCTGCTGCATCCCCCATGTATCTCATCCATTTACTGCTGCAGCAATGGTTTTATTTTGGCATCGGCATCTTTAACTGCGACATCCGGAGCTTTAGCCCCCGTAATAACCTCTTGCATCATGATCTGAATGGCATCTGAAATCTTTGGATAATTCGGGCCATAAGCTCTTGCCTTAGCTACCTTCATTGCGTCAGCAAACACTTTCAGCTGCTTGTCATCTTGCCAGAACGGGTCCATTAAATAGTCTTCACGGCTTGGGAGACGCCCCGCAGCTTTCAGAAACTCCTTCAAACGGTCCGGCTCATTAGCAAACTTAATAATGTCGAACGCTATATCTTTATGCTTCGAGGCATCAGTAATCGCCCAGTTTTCCCCACCAAGTATAGTTCCACCTTGTTTATTGGTTGGCAGCTGCACGACATCCCAATTAACTTTTCCTTCTTTTCTTAAAAGAGGAATCTGCCAGGTTCCATTCACCATCATTGCAACTTTGCCTGTAGAGAACTGTACAACCGTGTCGGATTGCTTTTGGTTAATCACTTCTTTAGACATATAACCCTTGGAGACCATGTCCTTCAACAACGTAGCTGCCTCAACCGTACCCGCACTGTTGAAATTCGAAATGTCTGAACCCGATTGGTACATTAATGGTAGGAATTGAAAAGTGCCCTCTTCGGTTTTTACAGCCGTCATCGAAAATCCGTACACATCTGGTTTAGTTAGCTTCTGGGCTGCGTCCTTTAACTCATCCCAAGTTTTCGGAGGATTAATTCCGGCTGCTTTCAGCATGTCAACGTTGTAATATAGCGCCAAATCATTACTCCCGATCGGCACGCCGTAGTTCTTGCCTTTATACATTGTGGATGACCAAGGTCCGGAGAAATATTTATCGGCTTGACCCCATTGTTGAATTTCCTTTGTGATATCTGCAAGGATACCCGCAGCGGCAAACGCCTGGTGATCCGGATTGTCTATCCAAACAATGTCGGGTACTTGATTGCCCGCTGCCCCGAGCAGCAGCTTGTTTTTGATGTCAGCAAAAGAGACAAAGGTGCGCTCGATTTTCACATTAGGATGAGCAGTCTCATACTCTGCAATTGTTTTCTTTAATGCACCTTGAGTAGCTTCGCTAGTCATGGAATCCCACCATTGAATTGTAACCTTGTCACCTGAAGTGGTAGAGCCTTGAGCTGATTTGGGTGCCTCACCAGATGGTGCGCATGCAGTTAACAGAACGGGTACGGTAACCATTGCCATCATGAGAGCCCTTACATTCTTAAACATCTTTTTCTTCCCCCTTAACATACTTAGTAATAATATGCAGTGCTACAAACGATTTCATACATTTTATCGGATGCGGCATTGGCATCGCCTCAATAATTCATTCACCAAATGATGTACGTACATCATTTGGTGTTAAAAAAATACGCTGTTTCCTGATGGAATGTCTTAAATATAGTAACGCGCATTTTCTTTGGTAGCTAATTCCAGCTTGGTGATGTTTTCCTTCTCATTCACCTTATCGCCAGATACCAAATAATCAAACATTGATTTGACCGTAAGATACCCTTGGTTAATAGGGTCTTGACAAATCGTTGCTGTGACAACACCTTTTCTCATGTATTGATAAATTTCTTCCGTCATATCATGGCCTACTAAAGCAATAGGCTTCGATAAATTGGCATCGGCCAAATGCTTGGCGATAATATGCAGCCTGGCACTCGAAACATAAATGCCGTCTACCTGATGGAAATAATCCATAAATGTGTCAATAGAATCGTAATCTTCCTGCTGCAGCTTGAGTGGACCCACCAATTCAATATGATCGTAATCGGCAACAACCTCACGGAAACCGGTTATTTTCTGCTGCATTTGAAAGTTGGTGTAGGACATAATCATCCCTAGCTTCGTCTTCGTTCCGATAAACTTGCATAATACATCCGCCGCTAACCTCCCGGCAATCCGGTAATCGCAACCGACATAAAAAAGCCGTTTACTTAATGGGGAATCGCTGTTAAAGGTGCAAATGGCCAGCCCTTGATCTACACCATAGTCAATGATATCAGCCATTTCTTGAGGATCATTCGGTGACAATGCAATAGCATCGAATTTTCCGGAATCAATGAGCTCTAATACTGTTTTCTTTTGCTGCTCCAAGTCATACTTCTCGGAACGAATAATGCGTACGTGCAGACCATAATCACGAAATTCATCAATGGCAATTAAAATTCCCTTCTCTACCTGCTTCCAAAAATACTCAGGAAGCTCCGGAAATACGATAGCCATGGAAAACTCATTCTTACGTGATAAAAAGCTAGCGGACTTGTTGGGTGTGTAGTTCATTTCTTTAATCTTGTCCATTACCTTTTGATAGGTTTGAGGTTTGACATTTCCCCTGTTATTCAATACACGGTCTAATGTGGCTACGGAAATTCCGATTTGCTTTGCCATTTCCTTGACAGTTAACCGTTTGCTTTGATCCATGTCACACCCACTGCCTAACTTAAAGATTTTGTACTTCACTTCGTCCTTATCATAACAACCAACAAATAATCTGTCAACGCTTCCAAGATGTTTTTCTCATTTTTTTGATTTACGCACATCAACATTTCGGTTCTCACTCCCGTTCCTTACAGGAAAGGCGGATTACCCTAAAGCAGACTCAGCCGCAGAGGGGGGGGAATGCCAGTGTATCCCCTCCTGCGGCTTGGCAGATTTAAACAAACAACAAACTAAGCATGGACATAATAGTTTACTTTTTCATCCTCGCGTAGTCCTGTTCATATTCCTGGGCCATTTTGTCACCGCCGCTTTTCCGCCATTTTTCAATCTCCGCTTGCCAGCCGGCTTCATCGATTTTACCCATTATAAACTTCGTTTGCGCATCCTGAATCATTTGTTCCAATTCTTTGCCACGTTCCACGTAAGTTGTGGAGTTCAATGTTAACGCAGGATTATGAACCATATATTTTGCATTCTCACGTTCCAGCTTCACACTTTTTTCACCAATGGGCGTGTCTAATAAATCAGGTACATTATAGCCTTCGAATGCAGTCAAGTTATCCTTATAAGGCTTAACCTCTTTAATAAATAAGGAATAATCCTTCCATTCCGTCTTGTTATCCGCGGTCTTTACGAAGTGCTTGCCTTCCACACCCCTTAATATCAGCTTAGACATCTCCGGATCCATTAATTTGTCTAAAAACGCTAGCAGCTGCTTTAATTCAGCTTCCGTTTTTACAGCGGATTTAGGGATAAGAAAGAAACCGTCACTACCCGTTTCTCCTGGCAGCTTAATTCCCTGTGGCCCTGTTAGTGCCGCCATATCAAAAACAGCTTTGGGATCCGTATTGGACAACAATTGTTGAAAGGATTTGCCATTTGCTCCTGCATTGATATTAAAGGCGCTCCTCCCCTGGAAGAACAGTTTTTTGGCATCCTCATATTCGAGCACAGCAAAATCTTGATTGAGCAGCTTCTCCGTATACAGCCTTCGGAACAATTTCAAAACATCCGTGAATTCTTTAGTTGAATACGCAGGTATAAACTTCCCGTTCTCCACTGCCCATCTGTTCGGGGCCCCCTGGTTAACGGACAATCGGTTTAATACACTATTTTCGCCATCATTATATGTTTTCCATAAAACCATGCCAATGGTATCATTCTTGCCATTTTTATCGGGATCATTCTGAGCCAATGCTTTCAACACAGTATACCAATCATCTAGGTTAACGGGCAGCTTCAAACCCAAAGCATCCATATAATCCTTCCGGTAGAAAAGGGTAGCCCTACCCATATCCCGGAAAGCCGGGACTCCGTAAAGCTTCCCGTCAACGGCAAGATTACTAAAATGCATAGGATTTTGAGCGGATAAATTTTTATACTCCTTCAACAAGGGACCAATTTCCCAAAACAGCCCGGATTGGATCGAGGTTTTGACGGTTGGATTGTATTTAACTCTTAACAGCTTGGGCAATTCGTTCGACGCAATCATGACATTGATTTTATCATTGAAGGTCGATAGAGGAATCCATTGAATATTCAGCTTTGTATTCGTGTAGGCCTCAATGGACTTCTCTATCTCATTTCCTTTACTCGGTATATCTCCCACCTGTTCAATGGCCATACTGATTTCAAAGGGCGCTTGATTTGATTCCGCTGTTTTTCCATCATTTTCGCCTTGTTTTGGAATACTCCCACCACTACAACCAACGATTGATCCTACGGTTAAAATAAATGTACATAATGCCATAATCGAACGCTTGCTTAACATTTCTATGACCTCCCGCATCATCGCTGAATTAATGTTCATTTTTCTCTTACTTTTTATTGTTTAACTTAGCGAATGCCTCCTCATAGTCTTTGATAACCTTGTCACCGCCCGCTTTTCTCCATCTTTCGATCTCCGATTGCCACCCTGCCTCATCTATTTTGCCCATGATAAATTTGGTTTGGGCATCCTGAATCATGTTGTCCAGCTCCTTCCCCCGCTCCGTATACATGGCTGAGACTAGCGATAAGGCGGGGTTCGGCACTGCATACTTGTGACCTTCCATCTCAATTTTAGTAGCTTTTTCACCGAGGGGGATATCCTTTAATGGCGCTACATTATAGCCTTCCAATACCGGAAGATTGTCAGCATATGTTCTTACATCCTTGGCCCACAAAGTAAAATCCTTATACTCGGTCTTGTTATCGGCTGTCTTAACATAGTGCTTGCCTTCAATCCCTCTTAGCAGAAGTGTAGATATTTCCGGGTCCATCAGTTTATCCATAAAGGATAATACCTGCTTCAACTCAGCTTCGGTCTTTACTGATGATTTGGGTACCAGATAAAAACCTGAGGTTCCATCTGGAAATCCGCCTACTCGAATTCCCTTAGGTCCACTTGTGGGCTCTACATCCAAAATTGCGTTTGGCTCTACCTTTAGAAGCGGATCATTGAACTTTTTGGCATTATCAGAAACATTAACTATGATGCCTGCACGTCCGGATTGGAACAGCTTACGGGAGTCCTGCTCATCGAATACGGCAAAATCTTGATTGATTAATTTTTCATCATACAGCCGTTTGAATAGCCTTAAAACATCTTGGTATTCCTTGGTCATAAAGTCAGGAGTGAACTTGCCGTTCTCCTGTCCCCATTTAGTTGGTGCTCCCAAACTGACGGCCAAGCGAACCATCATGCTGGATAAACCGTCATTGTAATTTTTGTACAAAAGCATTCCGTACGTATCATTTTTGCCATTCTTGTCAGGATCGTTCAAAGTCATTGCTTTCAGAACGTTATACCATTCGTCTACTGTAGTCGGAAGCTTCATGCCTAAAGCATCCAACCAATCCTTTCGGTATATGACGGAGGATCGGCCTACATTTCGAAAGAGGGGAATGCCGTATCTCTTCCCATCAAAAGTACTGAGCTCATAATTCACGGGCTGCTGAGCAGATAAATTTTTATACTCTTTTAGATACGGACCTATTTCCCAAAACAATCCGGATTTGATCGAATCCCTGATGCTCGGGTCGTTTCTTACTCTCAGAAGCTTGGGAAGCTCGTTAGATGCAATCATTACATTAATTTTCTCGTCAAACGCTGCGAGCGGAATCCATTGGATGGATAGCTTCGTATTGGTATAGGCTTCGATGGCCTTCTCAATTTCATTGCCTTTGACAGGCGTCTCAGCCCCTTGATACGAAGCGAGAGTAATCTCGAATGGACTATTAGCCGCTGGTGTCGCCTTTTCATCCACTGTCGGTTTACCTCCGCTATCACTGCAGCCGGCAACGGCCCCTACCGTTAAAATAACAGCACATCCTAAAGCAATTCTTGATTTGGTTTTCATTAGATTAAACCTCCACAGTGTCGTATAGAATTTATAAAGCGCTTACATTAAGCCGTTAATATTAATCCCTCACCGCATTAACTGACTAGAAATCCTATTGCTCTCCCAGCTTGTAATCTAACCCGCATGCGTTTTCTTCCACACGGACACGGGTCTAGACTCAAGTTGCTGCCATACACTTTACTTTACGGTTTAACTATTGATCAATGATTTCACAACCTAACGCTGCAAGCTCTCTATCGACCCAGCTTTTGTCGGCGTTTCCTTCAGCAATTTTCTTGATGCTGGCAGCTTCCTTAGCTGCCTTCTCCTTAGCTTTCTCTGCTATTTCAGCAGCATCATTAGGACTAATTACTACAACCCCGTCTTCATCCCCGACTATGATATCCCCGGGATTGATCACGACTCCCCCGCATGAAACCGGGACATTTATTTCTCCTGGTCCATTCTTGTACGGTCCCTTCGGCGTAGCGCCTTTCGCATAGACAGGAAAGTCAATCTGTCTTAAAACGCCCACATCTCTTACCGCGCCATCAATTAAAAAGCCGGCTATCCCTCTGCTCATCGCATAACGCACCATCATCTCTCCAGTTACCGCGTTAACCAAGTCCCCCTGAACATCGACTACAATAATGTCACCTAGCTGAGCCATATCCAATGCTTTATGAAAAAGTAAGTTATCCGCGATTCTGGCCTTCACTGTAAATGCGGTACCTAACAACGGACTGCTGTTGTAAGGCTTAATTTGTGCATCAACGCATCCGAATCTGTTCATGCTGTCTGCAATGTTCGCAACGGGCAGCCCTTTGAACGATTGGACTAAATCGGAAGACGGGCGGTTAATTTTTGTATAAATTCTGAAGCCTGCATTAGACATAGGAATCATCCCTTTCATATTTTTACTTCATCGCAGCTGTTTTGGCATAAGAATCCTCATATTCCTTGATTAATTTATCGCCACCGGCTTTACGCCACTTATCTACTTCTGCCTGCCATCCAGCTTCATCGATTTTGCCCATAATAAATTTCGTTTGCGCATCTTGGATCATTTGCTCCAATTCTCTACCCCGCTCCGTATACGTCACGGATGTCAGCGTCAGCGCAGGATTCGGCACAGCGTACTTCATATTTTCCTTTTCAATCGTAAAGCCCTTTTCACCAATCGGCGAATCCTTCAAGGGCGCTACATTATATCCCTCAAAAGAGATGAAATTATCATTGTAGGGCTTAATTTCCCGCTGGTACAAAGCAAAATCCTTGTATTCCGTACGATTATCCGCTGTCTTTACATAATGCTTGCCTTCAATTCCTCTTAGTAAAAGCGTAGACATCTGAGGCTCCATCAGTCGATCCAGAAAAGTCAGCACTTTCTTCAATTCAGCTTCAGTCCGGACCGCGGATTTCGGTATCAAATAGAACCCTGCATTTCCCGGCTCCCCTGCTACACGGATCCCCTTAGGTCCAACCATTGGTTCCACATCCAACACAGCATTCGGGTTATTTTTACTAATCCGTTCCTGCATGGCTTTACCGTTTTTTGCAACATTAATCATGAATCCAGCACGGCCTGAATCCAGCAGTTTGCGGGATTCTTCTTCATCAAACACAGCAAAATCCTGATTAATCAGCTTCTCGGCAAACAGCTTTCGGAACATAATTAATACATCGTTGTATTCTTTTGTTGTAAAATCCGGTGTAAATTTACCGTTATCCACTCCCCATTTGTTAGGAGCACCTTGATTAACCGCAAGTCTTGTAAACAAATTATTAGGGCCTTCACTATAATTTTTATAAAGAACAATCCCGAACGTATCGTTCTTGCCATTTTTGTCCGGATCGTTCAAGGTCATAGCTTTAAGAACCTCATACCATTGCTCCATATTCGTTGGTAATTTCATGCCTAATGCATCCAGCCAATCCTTACGGTAAATGATCCCCGCTCGCCCGATATCCCTGAATATAGGAACTCCGTACTTCTTTCCGTTTACTGCCAGATTATCAAAGTGGAGTGGATTCTGGGCCGATAAATTTTTATAATCCTTCAACAGCGGACCTATCTCCCAAAACAATCCGGTTTCAATAGCTTTGGTGATAGTGGGAGTAACTCTCGCCTTTAACAACTTGGGCAGCTCATTGGAGGCGATCATAACATTCACCTTATCGTTGTAGGCGGACAAAGGTATCCACTGAATATTCAGCTTTGTGTTCGTATATTTCTCTATGGCCTGCTCGACTTCATTGCCTTTCTTCGGTATCTCGCCAACCTGCTCCCCGGCTATACTGATCTCGAATGGGGAATTGTCCTCCGTACTCTTTTTGTTTGCAGCATCTACAGGTTTATCTTCTTTACCACTGCTGCAGCCAGCCAGCGTTCCTGCCACCAGAAGTGCAGCACAGCTTAATGCAATCCATTGTTTGTTCTTCATCTTGTCATCCCCCTAAACGATTAGCCTTTAACGGAGCCCAGCATGACACCCTTGGCAAAATGCTTTTGTAAAAACGGATAAATCAATAAAATAGGCACGGTTGCAAATACGATAACTGCCATCCTTATCGTTAATGGTTGAATCATGGCCTCCTCGAAGCCCGTATCTCCGATTCTGCTTTGAGCAAGAATGACAATTTCTCTAAGTAACACCTGTACCGGCCACATCTGATTATCATTAATGTAAATAATAGCGTTAAAAAACGTGTTCCAGTGGCTTACCGCATAAAAGAGAGCGAAAGTCGCCATTGCAGGCATCGACAAAGGCAGTACAATCCGGAACAAGATTCCTACATCGTTACAACCATCAATCTTAGCCGAATCCTCCAGCCCATCCGGAATCTGTTGGAAGAAGTTTTTCAATACGATAAGATTGAAGGCGCTTATTGCATTAGGAATCATTAAGGACCATAGCGAATTGGTTAACCCCATAGCTTTTACGACAAAATAAGTAGGAATCATTCCGCCGCTAAAGAGCATTGTGAACAACACACCCATCAGAATGACATTGCGCCCACGCATAGTGGATCGTGAAATAGGATAGGCCAACAGCGAAGTAAATAACAGATTAATGAGGGTTCCAACGGTTGTAATGTAAATGGAGATCATCAGGCTCCGCAGCAGCGTGTTTGTAGAAAAAATATACTCATAGGCAGCCAGTGAAAACTTCTTGGGAAACAGAATGATACCGCCTTTTGCGACCTCGGATGGATCGGTGAAGGATACCGCCAATATATAAATGAATGGAAGCACCGTTACCAATGCGATAACCGTTAACAATATATAATTGATGCCGTCGAATATCTTATTGCCTATGGATTTGTCTTGAACCATATCAGTTTACCTCATCTCACAAGTTTTCAATAAACACCCTCTTGCCCGAACCGTTTAGCTAGCCAATTGGAGCCAAATACAAGCAGAAGCCCCACTGCCGATTTAAACAAGCCTACTGCCGCACTGTAGCTGTACTGGGCTTGAGTTAACCCTTTCATATACACATACGTATCAAATACTTCTCCAACCTCGCGGTTCGTCGGTGCCAGCATAATGAAAATATGCTCAAAGCCATTATCCATAAAGCTTCCCAAGCGTAAGATCAATAGAATAATAATCGTGCTCCGAATAGCAGGAAGTGTGATATGCCAGAGCTGTCTCATCCGGTTAGCCCCATCCATGCGTGCTGCCTCGTACAGCTGAAGATCAACACCGGCCAAAGCAGCTAAGAAAATAATCGTTCCCCATCCGACTTCCTTCCAAATAGACTGTGTAACGATCATGCTTCTAAACCATTCCGGCTCCAGCAAGAAGGCGATTTTTTCACCTGTCAAAGCAAAGATAAGCTCGTTAACGATCCCCCCCTCGGTAGTGAACAGTAAATAAAATACGCCGACCACAACCACCCAAGAAACAAAGTGAGGAATGTAAATCATCGTTTGCACAAACCTTTTGAATTTTTCCCTCCTTACCTCATTCATCATTAAGGCCAGTAAAATAGGCAACGGAAAGAAAAATAGGATATTGTACAAAGCCAATAAGGTTGTATTTCGGAATAGCCCCCAAAATTGCGGTTCATTGAAAAAGCGTTCAAAATGTCTGAGCCCGACCCAAGGACTATTGAATATTCCTAAATGTGGCTTATAATCCTGAAACGCCATTATCAGTCCATACATGGGTACATATTTGAAAATAATGAAGTACAACACACCCGGTACAGCCATTAGATATAACCACCGGTCCCTGATCATTTCTTTTAACCAAATGCTTTTGGGCCTTGTTTTCTTGCTGACTAACGCAGCTTGCAGTTCCATTTGCTCTTTCCCCCTACCTTCCTTCACATGTGTTTGTTTTCGTTCCACACTTCGGATTATGCTACGATTCCCTATTACAAAACAGATACAGAATCGAACTTCTGCAAGAAATCCTGCTTTAGAGCCTGTAACCGCACCGTTTATCATCTTACTTAACTTTTAATGAACCTTTTTTTAACCACTTTTAGAACAACAAAAAACCCTAATGGATACATCCACTAGAGTTATTGGAGGACTGCATTTATTCTTTGGTGAATTGCTCCCTATATTGCTTGGGCGTTAGACCGACCAGTTTACGAAACATCCGAATGAACGCCGTTGTATTCGAATAATTCAATCTCTCCGAAATTTCTGCTATTTTCATATCCGAGCTTTCCAACCAAGACTTCGCCATATTAATGCGATATTCGCTCAAATAGTCACTAAAATTAGTCCCTATTTTTTTCTTAAACACCCGGCTTAAATATACCGGATGAAAATTCAAGATAGCCGCACATGATTCAAGTGTCAAACCTTTATCAAACCGATCATGTATAATTTTTACCGCTTCATCTGCGATGTTTACGTATTGGGATTCAGCTTGCTGCCGTACATGCCGGGCTACAGGACCAATGAGATGATTCCTAAACCAATATATAATCTCGTCCAATGTATTCAGCTTCATGAACTTATCGACTAGCACATGCTCGCCTAATAATTGGCCTCCGGTAATTCCTTGAGCTCTAACCTGAAGAACTATGCGGGAAATTAATTGAAGCATCAGCATTTGATATTCGGTAAAGCTTACATTCTGATCCACAATAGCTGTAATATAGCTCTGAAAAACCTCATAGCCTTTTTCTTCATCCCCTGTTTTTATCGCTTGGACCAATTGATCCTCGAAAAATGTGAAATGCGAATATACATTAGCTGGTACATCCCCGTCCGTTGAAATATCTTCGAAATGAACAATAATTTCATTCCCGAGACTAATTCTGCATTTTAAAGCTTCCAGACTCTCCTCATAAGCTTGAATTGCATTCGTATATTTTACGAAAGGACTGCTGATACCGATACTTACTTGCAGCTGCAAAAACTCATTTACCTTACTTTGAATCAGCTCAGCTGTTTGATGGTAGTAATCCTTCAGTTCATCTGAATTTTCAAGCTCACTCGTTAGAAGTGTTATCTGAGACTGGTCCAGGATAATCGGGCTGAACCGCTGATTTTGAGGAATCAGATCCCCAACAATGTTATGAATGGCGAACAATAGCAACTCTCTGTCATGCTCAGGGTAACGCGTTCCCTGAAGGGTATCGATCTGTAAGGTGAGAACCCCTAGTGTCTTCCAATCTACAGGGAATCCATATATTCGGCATCGGTAAGCAAAGTCACTTTCCGAGATTTGACCCGTAAACAGCTTAATAACAAAAAATTCCTTTAATTGGGTAAACTGCCCCTTCATTTGCTGCTGCAGTTGTTTTCCCGTATTGGACAAGGAGCGAAACCGTTCTTCCATAAGCACGAACTCGTCCTTCTTTTCCTCCCCAGCCGTTCTTTCCCCATCCTCTATATCTTTCATCGACTGAAATAACCTTCGTATAGGAGAGTACATTCGACGGCTTCCATAAAAGGCTAAAATAATAACGATGCCAAAAATAATAATGCAGGTGCTCAGCGTTATTAGGGCAATCTTCCTGGATTCTTTCGTAATCTCCTCGATAGATACTACCGACACATAAATCCACCCATTATATGGGGAAACTCTATAGGTAACGCCCACTTTATTATTGGTGGAATGTGAATTAAAAAAACCACTGGCTTGGTTTGTCGCGCTCACTATATTCACAATCTGACTGTTTATATCCTGATACTTATTGGCATTTTCCTCGACAAGAAAATTATTGCCCCTGCCGTCCAGAACATAAATTTCACCTAATTTCGTGTTTTGGGTCAATAATTCTTGCAGCTCACTCTTCATGATTTCAATAACGAGCATTGTATTGGACACTAATGGGAATCTCAAAACCATGCCGATTGAGGATGAAGTCGCCGTTCCTAAAGCAGCCGGATCAGTATCAACAAGAGCAGCTGGGGAATTCAGATTATCTGTAATCCAACGTATAAAATCAGGATGGTTCATATAGCTCAAAAACAAATCCCGATAAGGAAAGCTGCTAAAGCTGCGAAAACCACGGTAGTTGATCATCCAGTCTTTATCTATATTGATTAAATGAGCATCTCTGATTCCTGAAGATTGAAGATTATAAAGTCCACGGGAAAGCTCATTGATTCTCGGAAAGTCATCGGGAGTTAAGCCATCTTTGACAGATTGGGTAACCAGAGCTGAATTACTATACTGTACCACTGATAACTCAATTGCTTTTAGCACCTGCTCAACCCGCATTTGGGTTTGCAGCATAATTTGCATATTGCCTTCTTTAACTTTGTTCTCAATATCTTTAGAAGAAATAAAGTAAGAAATAAATCCTATACCTATGACAGGAATTAACCCGAGGATGAGACTGAAGCTGAGCAAGCGAAATAAATATTTAGACACCCAGATGTTCTCTCCTTCGCTCGTAAAAAGTAGGATAATAATTTTTTCGTCAAAATTCCCTGAGTGGCATGAGATTCCTGTGCATTCGTCCGCATGTTCCTCAAATCCCTAACTTTCTTTTTTCCATTGTATAACAACTACTGTATCAAAGTATCCCGATTTTAAACAGTACTACTAAAATATCACAACATTGAAGCACGCACCAAAAGACTTGCCATATACCTATCTAAACGCTCCACCATCAGCTTATCGGTTAACCCTGTAACGCCAAACAACATGGCCGGATTCAAACGGCAATGGCCTATGTCAATCCCGGCAGGGCCGCGGCAAGCGTTCACCCAAGGCTTAATCTGCGGCGAGCTTATGCCATTCACATAGGCCCATCGAAGGCTCTCCGCCTCACTGAATAAACAACCCACTTCAGCACGCGATCAGGGGGTGTATGTTCAGATACGGGTATCATAAATCTTCATCTTTTATCTGTTTTCTACTCCTATTTTATCATAATCCTGTTGGATTAATTTTTAACCAGAATCGCTAGAGAAGATAAATTATACCTTCCATTTTCCCTCAACCAGCTTAAAAATTGACGCGAATGCTTGAACGCATGCTCGAACGTCCTCGAATAGGATTGTATCAACATAATGACGTGGTTCATATCAAAATCTTTTTTGTGGTAACCCATCAATCCAATTAAATGGAATTTAATTAGCGCATAGTGCATAATGAACGTCATGTATTCTTCAAATATATCCGTTCCAACAGGAAATGATTTTTTAAACATATTGTTAACCAGGTAATTCTCCAAAATGTACTCATGCTCCTTCATAAAAGGCAAGTAATGGCTTTGGTACGCGTTTTTATACGCTTCTAAGCTATCCTTGTCTACTCTATCCCTCATAAATTTAATCCCTCTCAAGCTTTCCATTATACATTGGAGGTACCTCTTATGGTTGACTCCGTTAAATAAATGCATATCTATCGATTTCCTCAACAGCTCCATCTGATCAGCGATAGACGTAGGGAGGCTGGTTGATCTTTCCTTTATCAATCCTTGCTCAATCTGGTTCCTATAAGAGGAAATCATGCTTGGGACCTCTTCTGCTTCACCTGACGATAGTCGGTCTTGCAGCTCCTCAAAAAACATGCCCAAAATAAGCAGCCTTTCCGATAAAGGGTACTTCCGGTTTTGCAGCACTTCAAACGTAAACTTCCGAAGCTCCAGGAAATATCGACGTACTGGCTTAGGATCGTTGGTATCTATACGAATAGCTTCCCACCGGCTCTCATCAACAACTTCCTGAATCTCTTCAAACACGATTCCATTAGGATTAAGCAATGCCAATCGAGCCACTTCAGGACAGGACATTGTAGCTGATCTCTGGTGGATTCCGTCCACTACATTAGAAACGCGGGGATACGTCACACAAAGATTAGAAAGATACGATTCGCCTAGCTGCGAATGGATGCTGCATAATTTCTCCTGATTAAGAAAGGGGCATACGGATCCCGAGGTTAATTGAATTTCTGCAAAATGCCGACTGCCAAGAGATGCTTCAATCTTCTTTAGATGCTGCAAAAGCGGAGGGGTGGACTCGAGGCCCTGAACCTTCTCATATCGCTTGTACGTTTTTTGGTCGACTGTAATTTTCCAGCCCGCGCAGCATGTATCCTCACACGCGGGACCGATACATGAAAACTCGCGCATATATTGTGGCAGGAGTACGGTTTGTTTTTCCAATAGAATACCTCCCTTTGAGTTACCGTTCTTTATTGAGAACATAATCTTACAGTATCACTCGTTCCCACTAGCGTCAATGAATAATGCGATTATTCCATTAGATTAATCCCAAGTTAGCGCCTTAACCATTCGCAATTCAAGAAGATTAACGACAGATCGACAGTGCTGTATTCTGCGAACAATTACCTCAAGTGCAACATAATCCAAACCCGTCTCGTCAAAGATCATTGACAGCAACATTAAATTACTCGCAGAAGGGAATTACAACAATGAAACCTTTAATGAAAAAAAGTCTGGTCGTTCTAACCCTATCCACTATGATGTCAACTGGGGCAGCTTATGCTTCAACTGATAATGTACAGCCTATCAATGCCTTAGCACCCATTACCATTCAAGCTGCTACGTCTCCCGTTACTATTAATCTAAATGGCGAACCGCTATCAGAATATGGCTACCAAGCACCTAATGCTGCAGAATCTATGCTGCCTCTCCGGGCTGTTGCAGAGAAATTAGGCTATACTTTAGTCTGGAACCCTGAGACTCTATCCGTCGATTTGAATAAAGGCCCGATTTTTACAACTGTAAAAACAGGCGAAGATAGTTATTCTATCAACAAAATGCTTACAACTCTTGGCACAGCGCCTGAGTTGGTCGACAGCAAGCTGTATGTGCCTTCATCCTTTGTAAGCAAGATCTTGCATGCTTCCGTAGCTGCACAAGGAAATTCAGTGTCCATAACACTCGCCGAGCAGCAAAAAAAGGTTCAAGCGACAGGAGTTATTACCGCTATCAGAAATGAAGGGAATCACTCATCCGTTCAAATCCAGGGTGTGGGCATGAATGGACTCGTGCTTAATGTAGGGGACGAAACGGAGTATCAAATGCTTGACGAGACCAAGCTAAGCCTTTCTGATCTTCATATTGGTCTGACTGTAGTAGCTGAGCATTCGCTTGCCGCCACACTCAGCCTGCCGCCACAAACTCCTACAACCAAAATTACGGTTCTGGATCCAAAGAGACAAGCAGATTTGCTTGGCACTGCAGGCCAGATTGAAGAAGTGCGCAGCAATGATGCCGGGAAAACAAGCTTTTTGATTAAAGGCACAAAACTAAGCGACCAGTCACAAAGCGAAATCGTTCTTCAGATATCTGATGAAACCACTCTTATCAACAAAGATGGAGATCTTATTGATAAATCTCTGCTCGTTAAGGGTACCCAAGTAATAGGCTTTTACGGGCCGACAATGACACGAAGCTTACCTCCTATCGGAAATGCTTGGAAAATTGTTGTGGATTTGAAGGAAGAACAAGAACAGGATCAAGCCGTACAGCATTAATTTTATATACAAACAAAGAAGACTCCAGCCTACTTTAACAGTGGTCTGGAGTCTTTTTTATTGGGGGACAGGCTCATTTGGTACTACCCTAAAGGGACAAGTCCCTTCATTATGTCGTTTGTTTGATCTGTTTGCTTCTTAACTGACCACAAGCAGCATCAATATCTGTCCCGTGTTCAAGCCGAACACTACAGCTAATGCCTTGCTTCTTTAACGTATCGTAGAACGCTCGCACTGATTCATGCTCGCTTCTCTTGTATTGATCAAGCTCATCCACTGGATTGTATGGAATCAAGTTAACATTTATCAGCTGCCGCTTATCCCGAATCAAGTCAGCAAGCTCCAACGCATGCTCCCTGCCATCATTTACATCCTTCAGTAAAATATAGCTGAGCGTGATCCGCCGATTCGTTTTTAGCAAATAATAATCAATAGCCTGCATTAGCTTTTCGATGGAATAGGCACGGTTGATTTTCATAATCTGTGTTCGCAGTTCATTGTTTGGCGCATGTAAGGAAACAGCCAGGTTCACAGGCATATGGATATCGGCAAATTCAATTATTTTATCAGGAAGTCCACTGGTCGATACCGTGATATGTCTTGCCCCAATAGCTAATCCTTTGTGATCTATAATAACCTGCAAAAAGTCTACCGTGTTTTTAAAATTATCAAAAGGCTCGCCAATTCCCATAACTACAACATGGCTCACTTTTTCATTTTGCTGCGCTTGATCCAGGTGAAGCTGAACCTTCATAATTTGCTCGACAATCTCCCCGCTGGATAAATCACGGCTTTTGGTTAATAATCCGCTCGCACAAAAGCTGCATCCAATGTTACAGCCTACTTGAGTTGTTACACATACGGACAGCCCATATTTATGTCTCATCAATACCGTTTCAATGAGATTGCCATCCTTTAGCTTGAACAGAAACTTAATCGTTCCATCCGCCGATTCCTGTTTCAAGTGTTCGTTTAAGGTTTGGATCGCAAAATGATCGGCCAATAATTGAATGCACTCTTTATTAACATCAATCATATCTGAGAAATCCGTTACGCGCTTCCTATACAGCCAATCCCACACCTGTAAGGCCCGCGACTTTTTATGCCCATTTTCCATGAGCCATGCTATCAACTGTTCCAACGTCAGTCCATAAATGGAGTCTTTATTCATTCTTATCCTCTTTTCAAAACGATAATTCGAGACTTATTCTAGTTACAGCCGAAGCTAATCATTCTTTCTATGATTGTCCCAAAATTCTTCTATTAAAGCAAGGGGACTTGGACTTTCAAGGCTTGTAAATCTTGGCTTGCCAGAACCACCCGCCACAGGTCCATTACTTTGTAATATCAATGAATCCCTCTCCAAACACATCCCGTACATCATGAATCGTTATAAACGCATTTTTATCGGTTGCTCTAACAATTTTTTTGAGCAGGCTTACTTCCTGTTTACTAATGACGATATACAGTATCTCTTTAGCCGTTTTTGTATAATAGCCATGGCCATAAATAACAGTAACGCCTCTGTCCATTAGCACATTCACTTGTTCGGCAATTTTACTCTGCTCATTCGATATTATGGTGACAGCCTTTTTGGGGTTAACCCCTTCTATGATGAAATCCATAACTTTGGTCGCTACATACAGCATCACGATAGTAAGCATTACACTTTGAGCCCCAATAATAAAATACGAGGAAAAAACAACAATCAAATCAAACAATAACAGCGCATAGCTAATATTCCAGTCGAGATATTTGTTCGCTATTCTGGCCAGAATGGTCGTGCCCGCTGTTGTGCCTCCGACTCTAATAATTAAGCCTAAGCCAATCCCCGCAAATACTCCTCCGAACAAAGCATTTACGATTAATTCATCTGAAGAAATACGCCAACCCTCTGTTAAAAATAAAAAAAGAGAATTGAAGGAAACCGCAATAATCGTATAGAGTGTCGTTGTTTTATCCAGAAACTTAAAGCCTACTAGCAGTAAGCAAGAGTTTAATATCAGGCTGACCAATCCGGGGGACCATTGAAATACGTAATAGAGAATAATGCTTGTCCCTATAACCCCGCCCTCACCAAATTCATTAGGAATAACAAAAAGATTTACAGCCAAAGCAAACATCAAAGAACCCACAATAAGAATAAAAATATCCGCCGCTCTTTTTTTCATATCGATGTACCTTCTTAACTATTAAAGTTAAACCTCTCCTAAGTAATACGATTCAGTATAACACCTATTGAACGAAAATACAGGGCATCCCTATGGATACCCTGCGCAGTTAGAAGGGGCTGTCTCTTAAGTCTGGATAAGACTAGAAACAACCCCGTAATCAAGCTAATATTTCCTTGGAGACGTTCATCGAAATAACTTAGCTTCTTCCATATTTCATATTGAACGATTCGTCACTCGATGCGAGGTAAATAATGCCTTCGATGAAACCAATAAGCGCCGGGATATAAGTCCAGCAAAAAAGTAAGTAAACAATTCCCCATCCCACTTTTCCAAGATAAAACTTGTGCACCCCTAATCCACCAAGCAAAATTGCGAGTATACCTGCAGTAGTCTTGCTTTTTCTGGGGACATACACATTGCTATTCATGGTATTCATATGGTTCATGTTATTATTGTTCATGTTGCTGTTCATATTGTTGGCGTTATTCGCGTTCATGCCAGCCATCATTTCATTCATATCTTTCATCATTTCATTGACCTTGTTTATAGATTCCGGGGAATTCACATTCGATGTGGTAATAGTCTGCGCATAGGAATTAAATCCGGATGTATTTTGCTGGGCCTGCATTTGCGGCTGATTAACAGCGATACTTTCCCCACAATATTTACATT
The DNA here is from genome assembly GCF_042676305.1 of Paenibacillus sp. GCM10027630. Lineage (NCBI taxonomy): Bacteria > Bacillati > Bacillota > Bacilli > Caryophanales > Paenibacillaceae > Paenibacillus > Paenibacillus sp. GCM10027630. Next base: position 111,856 of record NZ_JBHTGY010000096.1, read on the forward strand.
CCGTTACATTCAGTGCGACTGGTGCCCCGCAGGCTGGACAGTTACTTGTACTCATAAGATGTCTCTCCCTTACTTTAAATATTTATCTAACGTTTAATGCTTCTCTATTAACAATAAGATGTCGAGTTTCATCAATTAAACTCTGAATATCTGCGATATTTTTGTCGATGGCATTCGATCGAATATGTAATTGTATAAACTCCAAATTATCCCGTATAGTGTTTTCCAACTCATAGACCGCACTGTTGCCAGTAATTCTGCCAAAAGGAGTTGAAGCATTGATTCGCTCTTTTAGCACCTTGAAGGATTGGATGATGGGCAATATCCCCTCATTATTTTTCTTGGCATTGAGCGAGGCTTCAATGATCATGAGCTGCATGTTAATGTTGGTCTTTTCGGATTTCTCCAGCTGGGTGGAGTCCTCAGATTCACGATTGGAGAAATAAGTGATAGTTGACAATACGCCAATCAGGATCGCAAAGATAAACAATTCCCAGCATATATACCAAACTATATTTCCCATAATAAAAGCAACCGAGATAAGATTAGATACAGCTAAATATAGGATAGATACAACAATAATCGATATCGGATAAGGGATACTGCCTCTTCCAAACAGGTTGGGAAATACAACAGCCCCGCTGAAAAACAATAGTCCTGCAAACAAAACCAGGGACATGATTACTAGCTTCATAGGCGCCAGAATAAACAAGGCGGAAAAAATGGAATAGAAGCCTACAATAATCGCAATGTCAAAAACCAGAACTGCCAGCAGCCTATAAAGTCCGAAATTGGAAAAATTGAAGTATCTCATATTCACTCCTCCTGCTTGGTGCCGCAGTCCGCACAGAACTTGGTTCCAGGCTTATTCTCTTTTTGACATCCAGGGCATATTTTTTTCATCATGGAGCTGCCGCAATTCGAACAAAACTTCACATTCTCATCTACCATCGTTTTGCAAGAGTAGCATTCGATTTGGGCAATGATAAGTTTATCGCCGCAGTTACTACAGAACTTGGCCCCTGCCTCATTCAATTCTCCGCATTTTTTGCAAGGCTGTCCTTTGGGATGGGCATGGACGTCATTGGCTGACATATTGCCAAATAGGTTTCCCATAGCTGTACCCGCTCCAGCACCAAACCCTAAGCCCATACCAGCCGCCGCTATACTTCCTGCACCCTCATTGCTGGCCGCTGTTTCCATAACATCAAATTTACGTTTAACGGTATAGCGATTATCGCCTATGATATCGAAGGCTGCTTTTTCGCCTAGTAATCTATTGATAGTTTCGAAATCTTCATCTGGAAAGTTAATGGAAGACAAATAAAAGTTAACAATTTCTATCCCGAACCGCTCAAATTCATCCGAAAGGCTTCTTTGGGAACTCTCTGATATTTCCTCCAGTTTAGGAGCTATTTCAAGCACAGAAATTTTTTGGTTAATAATGATATTGGCGATAATAGTTTTAACCTTGGTAACCGTAACACCTTTGAAATAACCAATTACGGTATCATATTTAACAATCTGATCATCGCCCACAGCACCTATGAGTTCAGTCAAGAATACACGGTAATCTGAAATCCTAATTCCAAATTGACCGAATGCGCGTACTCTTAATCTGACTGCATATTTAGGGTCAATTAAACTGATCGGATCGCTGGTTCCCCATAAAATATCCAGCTTTACTGTTTTGTTTATAAAAAATACTTCTGCGGTAAAAGGCGTCCTTCCACCAAAAGGAATATTGATTAACCCTTGCAAAATAGGAATGTTCTTAGCATTGAGGGTATGGGTTCCTGCTGAGAAATAGTCGAGAGCCTTGCCTCCTTTAACAAAAACAGCTATCTGACCCTCGCCAACGATAAGTTGTGTACCAAAGACAAAGCTCTCTCCTGGATACCGATAAACCAACCAATTGCGATTGGCTATCCCATTAAACTTTATAACATCAATAATAGCCAAGACTATCCCTCTCTCATTTTACCATTTCCAAACATTGTCTCTTAATTGTATTACACCTTCTCTCTTTTAATCAATTATTATTTCAAGTTTTGGCAAATTCTGCGAGATTGAATGCGGTTGTAATCATGCAATAATCTTCGTTTTCTTGGCATTTTCTGTCGATTTTTTAATAATACCGCTAAGCGGACGTTTAAGAGCAAGCGAGATGAACAAGCTAAGGCCGATAAATCCGAACAGGTATAAAATATCTCTAATCGCCGTTTCCCATAGAATACCCCCGACCCCTTCTCTCAGCAGGCTGATCGCATAGGTGAAGGGCATAAACGGATTCAAGGCTTGGAAAAATGGCGAAGTCATACTAATCGGGAACGTACCGCCCGAGCTGGAAAATTGGAACACCATGAAAATAATGGCGATTCCTTTGCCCACATTGCCGAAAACAGACAGAAGCGTATAGGTAATCGTAACGAACACCGCACTGACCAGCATGGCGAATAAAACAAACGCTATTTTGTCTGCTACAAAGGCGTTCAGGATAAAGAAATCTCCCAGCGTAATACATAGAGCCTGAAGTAGCCCAATGGTCATGAACGTGCCCAAGCGGCCCAAGTAAAGCTGATAGGGCTTGAAGCGCCCTTCCGGATTGCCGGCTTCCGCTTTCAATAAGGAAATCAACAGCGTGGCTCCTACCCATAGGGATAGTACACAATAAAACGGAGACATCGCCGAGCCGTAATTCGGAATCGGGTATTTTCGGTTCTCTATGATCTGCACAGGACTGGCCAGAAACTCGCTCTCCTTCTGAATGTCGCCGCGCAAAAGCTTGGCAAGATCAGCGAAGTGGTTGTTCTCTTCAATTTTTCTGAGCTTATCCGCTGTTTGGCGAACGGCATGCTCAAGCTGAGGCAGGTCATCGCGAACAAGCCCTGCGATTTTGTGGACGCCGGACTCCACTTCCGGAAGCTTCTCGCGTACGAAATCGGCTAGCTTGGAGAGCTCCTTCTCCGCATGAGGCAAGTCGTTCTCAACGAATGAGGCCGCCTCGTCCAGCTTCTTGCCGATTGACGAGAGATTGTCCTGAACGAAAGGCGCCGCGATATCAATCGCTTTGGTGAAAGCATCCGCTTTGCTCTGGAGCGTTTGCGCCAGCTCATGAATTTTTGCACGAATCTGCGGCATCTGTTCTTGAATTTGAGTCAGCTCAGCTTGCCCGAATTCCAGCCCCGCCTTCGCATCCTTAAGGATCGCTTCAATATCCGGAAGCTTGTTTTTAGCAATCTGCAGCTTGTCGGAAGATGCACTAGCGATCGTCTGCAGCTTTTCGATACCTTGGGAAATTAAAGGGACAATCTCGCTATCATATTTGGAGAGAATACTTCCTAATCCGGCACTCGTATTTTTGGACAGCTCATTTAAGCGTTCAACCAAATCCTTGGCGGGGGTATTTCCGTTGGCCAGAGAGGTCGCAATCATGCCCAAAATGGAGATTTGCCGATTCAAGTTATTCTCTATAGTTTGCAGCCGTGCTATATTATCGTTCAATGGTTGGCCTGGAATATAGCTATTAATCCTCCCAAGCAATGATGTGGTATGTTCCAGCACTCTCAGGACCGTGGTGATTCTGTCTTTAACGGCCGTTACCTCTTCTGCAGTAGGTAGAACCTTAGGATCTATGCTAAGTAGTCTATCTGTGAGCAGTGAGGCTGAATCGAGCGCTTGCTGCACTAATATCAAGTTTTGCTTCACCAGCGGAGCTACCGTCTCGAAGACATCCTTGTTCGCAACCAGAAACTCATTAAGTTGATTAGCGAATGCGGAGCCCTTATCAGCAAGTTCAGCAATATGAGTCAAAGCATTTTGTGCAGCCGTAACGATTTCGATTGCCTTGCTTGCCTTGTTGGACGCGAGAGTTATTGCATCAGCTACTTTATCGAAATTTTGATCCAGCTCCTGGATTCGATCCGCTGCTTGCTGAATTTGTGGCAGCTTCTTCTGAATTTCAACAATCTCCAATAAAGCTTCACTGATTTTGGGCCAATTGTTTTGGATTTTCAGCACATATTGAGCGGCCTGATTAATCTCGGGAATTCTCTTCTCCACTTCCGGTATAATTTGAGCCTTCTCATGGATTGCCGGCAGCTTCTCCTCCAGCTCTATCACCTTCTGTGCTGCGGCTTGAATCTCTGGAAGCTTGCTTTCGAGTTCGAAGATACCGCTCTCGACTTTGCGGATGGTAGGCAATTGCTCCTCAATTTGAATACCAATCTCTTTAAGCTTCGTAAGCAAGGCTTCGCTGACCGCTTCCGTAAAGCTCTCATTGATCTGCTTGGTAATCGCAGAGACACCGGATGAGGTTACTTTAGGCGCAACCGCATTCACCTTTTCATTTACGCTGTAGATCACTTGCGGCTTGTCCAGCTTCCCGGTTATAATCCCGGTGATTTTCGAGGAGAAATCGGCCGGAATCAAGATGCTGGCATAGTAAACTCCCTTGTCCAGACCCCTCTCTGCCTGTTCCTTGTTGACGAAAGTCCATCCAAGTTTCTTGTTGCTCTCCAGGCTCTTAAGCAGCTCGCTCCCGATATTGATGCTTTTGCCCTCAACGTTAGCTCCCTGATCCTCGCTTGTGACCGCAACTTTAACTCCGGATGTATTGGCATATGGATCCCATACGGATTTGATATTGACCCAATCGTACAAACATGGCAGTAAAATAATCGCCACAATCAGAAAAATTCCGGTAGGCACCTTGAAAATATTTAACCAATCTGTTTTATAGATTTGCCATATTGAACGCATGTATATCCCACCTACACTGTAAGAATGAAATGAATAGAAGACCTGCCTTCCCTGACAGCTTGCCAGAGAAGGAGCACGTAGGAGACCGACCGCGCCCATTGCCTTATCGTTCCTTAATTAGGAAATTTTTATTACAGAACATTTTAATAGTAAACTCATTTTCCATAAACAGAATGATTCTATTATAGCAACAATTCATCTGTGGAGTAGCGCTCAGGTTTATATGGGTGAAATCGTGAAGATTATATAAGTAGAGAAAATGCACCCCGCAGCAGGCTACAAAGTGCTGAAGGCTCACCTGTTACCTTGTTTTGCAGAGGTGCATTTTCTTTATTAATCGGTTAATCCCGCTACTAATTGTTCCACGAAGAACAATGGAATTTTATTCTGCAACAAAGTTTTATTTAGCGGTGACGCCTCCATCGACTGGCAATTCAATACCTGTAATATAAGCAGATTCGTCAGAAGCCAGGAACAAAACGGCTTCAGCCACTTCGGATGCGCGTCCGACTCTTGGCAATGCCGTCTGAGATAAGAACCATTGCAGCATCTGATCGTTATTAACAAATTCGGCACTCATGGGCGTTTCTATAAAGCCCGGGTGAACCGAATTGACACGGATATGATCCTTGCCGTAATCGACGGCAGCCGCTTTGCTGAGCATGCGGACGCCTCCTTTGGAAGCCGTATAAGCACCCGCTCCACTGCTGCCTGTCAGACCCGCGATAGATGAGATATTAACGATTGAGCCCCCATTATTGGCTTGCATATGCGGGATGATATGCTTCATTCCGAGGAAAGTGCTCGTCAAGTTAATGTTTATTACTTTATTCCATTGATCCATCGTCGTTTCAAGCAATCCGGCAGCCAGAGAAATGCCTGCGTTGTTGACCAAGACGTCCACTTTGCCGTAAGCTTTAACCGTATCTGCCGCAACCTTGATCCAGTCTTCCTCTGAAACAACATTATGCGCATAGGCTGACGCCTGCCCACCCATAGCTTCAATTTCCTTAACAACGGCTTGTACCGCTGCTTCATTAATATCCGTTGCCACTACCTTGGCTCCCTCTCTCGCGAATAGAAGCGCTTCTTCACGCCCCATGCCGCTTCCTGCTCCAGTAATGATTGCCACTTTATTTGTAAGACGAGCCATCTCTAAATCTCCTTTGCTTTCCAAATATAGTCCTGCCATAATTCGGATTTAACCTCATGAAGGTTAACCTAGTTCATTCCAAATTATTCGTGCCCTACTTACTATTCGCAAACACAAAAACCACTCCAACAATTGAAGTGGCTTTTGGCGCATTGAATATGCTGTTCTTCTGAAACATTCCCCGAATAATGGATCGTAGGCCTATAGAAATTTTACTCTTATTCCACGGCCGGCTTCTCCGATGTAACGCTGACATCTTTCCAGGTCAAATTCGAGCTTGGGTCAACCGTTAAGTTCTTCACACGATTGTTCACTGCATAGATCTCTGACCGATATAAGGTCGGAATCACTGGCACCTCTTCATTCATCAATGCTTGCCATTGATTATAAATATCTTTGCGGTATTCCTTATTAAAGGCTTGCTCAGAATGGCCCTTTTCCAATAACTCATCATTTTTGGCATTAACCCAGTGCGTATAGTTGAACATAACGTTACGTCCATATAGCCCATACGGATCAACATCTGACCCCGTTGCCCACGCCGCAGCAAATATGTCCACTTTCGGATCATCCTTTTGCACCCTATCGTAAAACGAGTTGAACTCGGCTAACCGGCCATCCACAAGCTGTACATCCAAACCAACCTCTTTCCAGCTCTGCATATAAAACTTCGCCAGCGGTTCGGAAAGCTCACTTCCACTCATCATAAGGAAGCTGATTGTAAATTTCTTGCCATCCGGATCTTCACGAAGTCCGTCCCCGTCTTTGTCTTTGTATCCTGCTTCGTCCAGCAGCTTTTTTGCTTTTTCAGGATCATACATATTCCCTTTTGCACCCTTGTCGTGATATCCCATGAAGGATGGCGGAATTAAGGTTGTAGCTGGAAAACGCAGCCCATGATAGAGCTTATCTCCCACTGACTGGTTATCCATCGCATAAGCCATGGCTTGTCGAAGCTTTTTGTTTTGGAATTTGGGATTATCCATCACACTTTCTTCTTTTTGAGCGTCCCAATGTCCAAGCTTGAAACCGATATACGTGTAAGCTGAATCAATTTTGCCGATAAATTGAAGATTCTTCGTGCCTTTTGCCGTTACATATTGATCAGTTGGAAATTCAGCCATGTCGATTTCGCCTTTTTTCAATGACTGCAGCACAACCTGCGGACTGACCACTTTCACAATAACACCCTTTAAATTCGCCTTGCCTGCCCAGTAATCTTCGTTTCGAACGAATTCGACAGATTCACCGGGAACGATCTTACTCAGTTTAAAAGGTCCAAAGCCAATCGGGTTTTTACGAATTTTATTGGACTGCGCTAATTGATTGATCGGAATATCTTTCAAATAATGCTTGGGAAACGGGGTTGCCCACACTCCTGTTAATAACGATGGGTTGGCATCCTTCCATGTAATGGTCAACGTTCTGGCATCCATGACTTTAATTCCGGCAATGCTCTGCGCCTTCCCGCTGTGGTAAGCTTCCATCCCGACTATATCTTGAATGAGTGTACTCCCGTATCGAACACCTGTATAGTCCTTGCTGCCAATCACCAGATAGGCGTATTCCAAATCCTCCGCTTTGACAGGCTCGCCGTCATGCCATTTAATATTGTCTTTAATTTTGATCGTCATCGTTTTTTTATCATTGGAAAGCTCAAACGTCGCGGCTCCATCATTCGTAATTTCATAATCCCCATTCGTGCGGAAGAGCGATTCATCAAAAAATTGCAATATCTCCGCATCCGGTGTCCCTGTGTAAAAAGCCGTATTGAGTGTCCCTTCGAACGGAGTAGCTGATACCAAGCCGTAATTCAGAACTCCATCGACGGGCTTGCCGTCGTTTTTGACAGCCATCGGAAAGCTTTCGATGCTCTCTTTTTGGGCTTCTGATTTCTTAGCAGAGCTGCTTGTCGAGCTTCCTTCACATGCCGATAATACAAGCAAAAGACCGGCCAGCACAATGAAAACCTTCCAATTCTTGCCCATTCGTGCTTCCCCCTCATCATCCTAATCGTTGTCTTGCATCAGCCGCACGCTTCAAGGCTTGGCCGATAAAATTGATACACAGCATCATCACAAAGATAAGTAAGGATGCAGGCAGCCATATCCACCATTTATTTTGCAAAACCTCCGGATTCATAGCATAGCTTACTAAGGTGCCAAGACTTGGCGTGCTTCCTGGCAAACCAAAGCCCAAGTAGCTTAACCCTGATTCAATCCCGATATTTCCTGCTAAATTTAACGTTAAGCTCACAATAATGATCGAGCTTAAATTAGGGAGAATCTCCCTGATAATAATCTTCCAGTCTGGAGTCCCCAATGTCTTCGATGCACTGACATAATCCATTCCCCTTTCCGCCAGCATCTTGGCCCGGATTAGACGTGCTTTTCCCGTCCATAAAAAAGCGCTCATGATCAGAATAAACATCGCTGCATCATTTTTCGGAACGAGGGTGATAAAAACAATGACCAACATCAAGAAAGGCAAGATTAGAATAAAATCAATCACCCGCATAATGAGATTATCTATAATCCCGCCAAAATACCCGGCAATCGAACCAACCGCCAAACCTACGATTCCGGTCAGGAGGGTAACGGCCAGAGCTATACTAAATGAGTTCCTTGCGCCAATCATCAGCTGACCAAAAATATCTCTACCTCCGTAATCGGTGCCTAACCAATACTCGGCAGATGGAGGCTTATAAATCGAAAACAAATCGACCTTGAGTATTTTCTCCTGATTCAATAAAAGAGACGAAGCATAGACCGAAATAAGAATGAGTCCAAGAAGAAGCAGAGAGCTGAATGCCAATTTATCTTTCACAACTTCCCGCCAAAGGATATTCACGTTTTATGCCCCCTACTACTCGATTCGTATGCGTGGATCTACAATGCTTAAAATAATATCGGAGAGCAGCGTTCCAACCAAGGTGGCCGCCCCGGATATCATGACGAGCGCAGTAACGACACTGTAATCACGCTGCATAATGGATTGAAGGAATAATTGTCCGATCCCCGGAAAGCTGAAGATGGACTCCAGAAAGATTGAGCCGCCAATTAACCCCGTAATTTCATAGCCGAGGAATGCAGCAATAGGTATAAAGGAGCTGCGCAAAATATGGCGCGAATAAATCCGTGATTCCGGCACTCCTTTGGCTCTCGCTGTTTTCACGAAATCTTTCATCTTGGTCTCGATGATTTCGCTGCGCAAATATTGAATCATGCCCACTGTACCAATAAGTGCCCCCGACAAGGTTGGTAAAATCAGATGCTGCATTTTATTCATGTAATAACCGGCCGTCCCTTGCTCCAGCTGAATATCAACACTGCCGCCCGTAGGAAACCAGCCTAAGTTAAATCCGAACAGATACAGCATAATTAAAGCAAAAATAAATAATGGGGTTGCAAAGCTGGTATAGCTGTAGCCGACGATCAGTTTGTCCGCCCATGAGTCATTCCATCTCCCTGATATAACACCCAGAGGCACGGCAATGAGGTAGGTTACTACTAAAATGCAAACAGCCAGTAGAACCGTATTCCCTATTCTATCAGCCAAAATGCTGGCTACAGGCTGCTGATGGATATAGGAGAGACCCAGATCGCCGTGCAGTAAATGGGCTGCCCATCTTGTGTACTGCACATACAAAGGATCGTTTAATCCCAGCTTCTCCTTGAGCTCCGCTAAAGTTCGTGCATCCATCTGCGGATTGCTCTCCAGTTGGCCTGTCAATGCATCTCCGGGCATCGCTTTGGCCAATGCAAAGATAAGAATGCTCAAAATAAACAACTGGGGGAGCATAATGACAATTCGCCGCAAAATAAACTTCCACATCTTCCATTACCCCCGTTTCTGCAAGTGCGTGAACAACCTCTACAGGATGGCAGCAGAGTGCGTTTCCGTAATCCGTTTCAACGGGTAAGCCTTCCCCTCATCGTCAAAGTACTTATGGCTAAGCTGCTCATAATCCTGATCGATCTGCTTTCTAAGTCTTATTTGCTCCTGCCGCTGCTGCGGATCAGCATTCGGAATTGCTGAAATCAGCCTTTTTGCATAAATATGCTGCGGATTTTCAAATATATCTTCACGTGTTCCTTCTTCCACCAATCGACCCCCATACATAATGCCGACGCGATCACACATGTGGCGAACTATACTCAAGTCATGACTAATCAGAAGGTAGGTCAGCTGAAATTCCTGTTGAATTTCCTTCATGAAATTCAGCACTTGGGCTTGCACAGACACATCAAGTGATGATACAGGTTCATCTGCAATAATTAATTTGGGATTCAGCGTAAGCGCCCGCGCAATCCCTATCCGCTGCCGCTGTCCGCCCGAAAACTCATGAGGGTATTTATACACCGATTCCGGATGCAAGCCTACTTTTTCAACAACTTGCTGCACTTTTCTTCGTTCCTCCTGCGGAGAAAGTCTTTCAAAATTACGAAGCGGCTCTGCAATAATATCCAACACCCGTTTTCTTGGATTCAGTGAGGAGTACGGGTCTTGAAAGACCATTTGGATATCTCTTCGATAATGGAAAAATTCACGCCGCGTAATGTTGGTGATCTTGTTTCCCTCGAGGAAAATATCTCCGGATGTCGCCTGGAGCAGCCCGATGATCGTTCGACCAGCCGTTGTTTTGCCGCATCCGGACTCCCCTACCAATCCATAGGTTTCGCCACGCTGAAGCTCAAAGCTAATACCATCAACCGCTTTCACATGATTAACGACTCGCCGAAAAAAACCGCCGCGCACGGGATAGTGAACTTTTAAATGGTTCACTTTAAGAAATGCCATTTTTCATGTCTCCTATCGGATGGTTCGGAAAATAGAAGTGCTGGTAGCAGGTGCAGCGTACCCAGTGCCCTGGCTCCACTTCCCGTAAAATCGGATTTTTTTCGTGATCAGACTCAGGTATCCAGTCAATACGTGACTGAAATCGGCACCCTGCCACGGGCAATTTTTGCAGAGACGGAACTATTCCTTGGATGACGTGAAGCTTCTCATGAGGTGTTTGCAGGGAAGGAATAGAATGCAGGAGAGAACGTGTGTAGGGGTGCATCGGTCGGGCAAATAATGTATGGACGTCGGCTAACTCAACAATTTCACCCGCATACATGACCGCCACACGGTCGGCCATTTCAGCTACAACGCCCAAATTATGAGTAATCAGCATAATGCCTGTGTTCATTTTCTGCTGAAGTTCTCTTAATAAGGTCATAATTTGTGATTGGATCGTAACATCCAACGCTGTAGTAGGTTCATCGGCAACAATGAGAAGCGGGTCACAGGCAATTGCCATGGCAATCATGATTCGTTGTCTCAAACCGCCGGAAAGCTCATGAGGATATCGGTCGCATACTTGATCGGGATTTGGAATTCCGACTTGCCCCAGTAAGCTTAATGTCCGCTGCCGCTTGTTTAAAGAAGAAAGCTTCGTATGATAGTCCAGACTTTCCTCAATCTGCCTTCCGGCCGTCATTAACGGATTCAGAGCGGAAAGGGGATCTTGAAATATCATGCCTATTTTACTTCCACGAATTTGGTTAAGTTCATGTGTATCTAACGCCAAAAGGTTGGTTCCTTCGAATCGAATGGACCCTTCCAGTCTTGTCTTCTTGGGTTCATGCAGGCCTGTAATGGAAAGAGCTAACGTGCTTTTCCCACATCCTGACTCGCCTACGATGGCAAGCACCTCATTGGGATGAACGGACAATGTGACACTGTTAACCGCGGTAAAGTATTCATCTTGAATGCGGAAAGAGGCTCGCAAGTTTTCAATTTGTAAAATCGGTTGTGCCAACCCAACATCACCTCTACCCTCGCAACAAGGTTATCCCTATTACATTCTTTTCTAAATAATTCTATGAATCTTATTCTATTCCTTTCAACACAAAAAAAATCCCACTGCGTGAGTGAGATCCTCAAGATTTCGTTTTTTCATGTGAGTACAGTACGTGACTGAATAACAGGGGAATTAATTTTCGCATCGATTTAATGCCAATTTTGTTCATTATGTTGGCAAGGTGATTTTTAACCGTTTTTTCACTAATCACACATCTTTCGGCAATTTCCCGATTAGCAAAGCCATATACGACAATCAGCATGAGAATTTCGGATTCTCGCTGAGTCAGCTGATAATAATCTGAAAAATCTTGCATCGTAGCACCAATTTTCTGAATCGGAAGTTCGTTCAAGCTTTTAAAGTCGCTGCCAAAAATATCATGACTATCTCCGTTCTTCATGCGATAACTTATGCTAGAAGAATGCAGCCTAATGCGTTCCCTAATATTAAGAACCATTTGTACATGCCTCCGTCAAACTTTTTATTTCTTTCTCCGTCCGCACTCATTCTATACTATATAAATTAAACTAACCCCATTATACCGTTATCAAATAATGTATCCTAGATGAAGAAGTTCACTTGTAGAGCAATAATTCGGTCTTTTTTTTCACTATTTTCCATTTTATGTGACCTAAGTCACTTTTCCAGCGCAACAGAAATAGCCCTTCGTATCAAAGGGCCTCCTTAACTGACTTATTGCTTTGTATAAACTCAGCAATTATATCTTTTTAACAAATTCAGATTTTAATTTCATAGCTCCAAAGCTGTCGATTTTGCAATCAATATCATGATCTCCATCAATCAAACGTATATTTTTTACCTTTGTACCTATTTTAATAACTAATGAACTTCCTTTTACTTTAAGGTCTTTGATTACTGTTACAGAGTCGCCATCGTTTAAGACATTTCCATTGGCATCTTTGACAATCCTTTTATCCTCACCGGCATCGGTGTCTAATGCTAAACTCCACTCATGACCACATTCCGGGCAAATATACTGACTTCCATCTTCGTAAGTGTATTCTGAATTACATTTTGGGCAATTTGGCAAAGTAGACATAAGTTCATATACTCCATTCGTTAATTAGCTTCTAAGAAAATCCCTTTACAAGTATATTGGATATCCCGCAATGATTCCACTAAATAGGACAATAGTTCTCCGTTCCCGTTCCGGCTCTCCCCTTTTAATAGCCCCGTTCCCGATCCACAACTCCTTGCAGCGAAGAACCTTGCACAAATCTTCGAAGATTATCGACAAAAAAGCGGCCTACTTCTTCAACCTTGCTTGGACCTGACAAATGAGGCGTTATATACACATTAGGCAAAGACCATAAGGGATTTTCCTTGTCCAACGGTTCTTTCTCAAAAACGTCCAACACAGCTGTTAGATGCTGCTGTTCCTTCAGCACCTCCAGCATGTCATGTTCTACGATCAACGGTCCTCTGCCTACGTTCACCAGACAAGCATTCGATTTCATCGATAACAGGATGTCTCGATTGATTACATGTCGGGTTTCATTCGTAAGCGGTAATGTTAGGACCAAATAATCCAATTCGCTGACAAACGTCTTCCAATCCGCCGCTGTATAGTGACGATCTACGATGTCTGCATTTTTGCCGCTTAAGCTTAGACCATGAACCTTCATATGAAAAGCACGGGCTTTTTTTACAATTTCAACGCCTATCGATCCGAGACCTGCGACCCCTATAACCTTTCCCTCAAGGGAACCGGGGCTGAATTTATCCCATTCACGATTAGCCTGTGCACTCAACAATCTTGGGATGTCCTTGCAATGTAATAATAAATAGGCAAATACATATTCCGATATCATACCGCCGAATTGATCCACTATGCGTGTAAGCACAACATTCTGAGGAATGGTTCGATCCGAGACCAGACTATCAATGCCCGCTCCGGTGGATTGTACCCATTGTACAGAAGCAGCCTCAGGCTGCGCTAATAAATGCGAAGGAAAGTTCCAACTTAATACGATCTCCGTTCCAGGTAAATGTAACAATGCCTCTTCCGGAGTTTTGGCTGTTTTCACGGATTTGCAGCCATGCTCCTTCAGGAATTCCGCAAATTTTTCAGCTTCGTTGTAATATACTAGTATATTGGGCGTGGCCTTGTTCAAGCTTATTCCTCCTGATTAAAAGGTAATAATTCTTATAGTTCCGACTCCATTATAAGTCAGATTCAGCTAAATTACGAAATGATACTAATCGGGCCTTTTCTCCTTATTCCCTCACCTTGCACGCTGCTTGGAAAATGCTCTCTGTGGCATACCCAAAGATTTTACTATACAATTATTGTAAATGAACCTAAAAGTGTGGTGAAACCTGTTGTTCAAGCTCTTATTAATCGAAGATGACACAACGCTATTTAATGAGATCAAGGATAGATTATCGCAGTGGTCTTATGATGTGTATGGGATTACCGATTTCAGTAAAGTCATTCCAGAATTCACAGATATCAAGCCCGACTTAGTCATTATTGATATTCAATTGCCTAAATTCGATGGCTTTCATTGGTGCCGAATGATTCGAACTCATTCCAATATTCCAATTATATTCTTATCCTCTCGCGATCATCCAACGGATATCGTCATGTCCATGCAGCTGGGAGCTGACGATTATATTCAGAAGCCCTTTCATTTCGATGTACTCATTGCCAAGATACAAGCGATACTTCGACGCGTGTACAATTACAATACGGACCCCATCGAGCTCAAATCGTGGTGTGGCGCAACTGTAGATTATGAGAAAAATTTAGTTACCAATGCTGCCGGATCAATTGAGCTTACAAAAAATGAAATTTTCATATTAAAATTACTCATCGAGAAGAAGAATAAGGTCGTAAGTCGGGAGGAGCTTATCAATAGCTTATGGGATGACAAACGTTTTATAAGCGATAACACCCTTACCGTTAATGTAAATCGTCTGCGAAAAAGACTGGATGAGCTTGACTTGGGCCGCTTTATTGAGACGAAGGTTGGGCAAGGCTACATGGCTGCAGAAGAGGCGAATTCGTTTGATTAAAAAGTATGTCATGGAAAGACGCAGCTGGATTATGCTATTTATACTCCAGCAAATGCTTATCATCTTTATCGCTTTTATTGATTCGGCGATCCCGCTCCTCCCCATCCTCTATCTGGTCTTTTTATCGATGCTCCTTTTTACAATCTTCCTGGTTATTCGCTACCATAAGGAGACCCGATTCTACAAAAGCTTAGAAGAACGGGACAATAATCTTGATTTAACGAGCATAGCCAGTCCTGAAAGTCCTTTTGAAATCATTATTGAAAACAGTATGACGAACCAAGTCGACCTCCTGAAAAAGGCTGCTTCCCAAAATCTGATGGCCTTAGAGCAAGAGAAGGATGATTTATTGGCTTGGATTCATGAAGTCAAAACACCGTTGACAGCCATGCATCTAATGATCGGTCGCCTGGACGACGAAATGATGAAAACCCATTTAACTTATGAATGGCTGCGAATTCATCTCCTGCTCGATCAACAGCTGCATCAAAGGCGTATACCGTTTATTGAAAATGATTTGTATATGGAGCATACCGATCTAGAAACGATCATTTTCAATGAAATTAAAACCTTACAATCCTGGTGTATTCAAAAAGGGATAGGCTTTGACATCCAGTTAGAAGCAGCTGAAGTACTTAGCGATGCCAAATGGCTGGCATTTATCCTCAGACAGCTCTTAACCAACGCCGTAAAATATAGCCACGCATCCGACATCCTGATCAAAAGCTATCAGCTAGCGGGTCAGACTATCCTTGAGGTGAAAGATAGTGGCCGTGGCATTGATTCCAAGGATTTGCCTCGCATATTCGATAAGGGTTTTACATCAACGACCCTGCATCAAGACAGCGCTGCAACAGGTATGGGGTTATATTTAGCCAAAAAGGCAGCACAGTCATTGCTCATCCATGTCGATGTAATATCAGCAATAGGAGAAGGAACGACATTTACCTTAACTTTCCCAATAAAAAATGAATTTGTTCGTATCACAGGCGTGTGACAACAATGTCACATGCTTTGTTGTTTTGTTCGGTCAATCGAAGGATAAGAATGGCAGGATCTCTTATAATAAGATCAATGAGAAAAGGGAGTGTGTAGATATGGTTATTTTGGAAGCAAATAAAATCCATAAAAGCTATGGTAATAAATTAAATAATCAATCCGTATTAAGTGGTCTTGATATTCGTATCGAGAAAGGTGAATTCGTTAGTATCATGGGTGCATCAGGCTCGGGTAAAACGACATTGCTCAACGTTCTCTCGTCGATTGATAAGATCAGCAGCGGCACCATTAAAATCGAAGGAACCGAAATTTCGGGCATGAAGGAGAAACAGTTAGCTGAATTTCGAAAGAATCATTTAGGCTTTATTTTTCAAGAATATAACTTACTAGATACTCTAACAGTCAAGGAAAACATCCTTCTACCGTTATCGATTACAAAGACACCGCGAAAAGAAGCTGAGCTGAGATTCCGAGCCCTTGCGACAGAACTCGGGATCTTTGATCTGCAAAATAAGTATCCCAATGAAATTTCGGGAGGACAAAAGCAGCGCACCTCTGCTGCACGGGCATTTATTCATGAACCAAGCATTATTTTCGCAGACGAGCCTACAGGTGCACTTGATTCTAAATCAGCTTCGGATTTATTAAACAAACTCAGTGAATTAAATCAGAGAAGAAACGCAACCATAATCATGGTTACTCATGATCCGGTAGCAGCTAGTTATTGCGGTAGAGTGATCTTTATAAAGGATGGGCAAATCTATACGCAGTTAAATAAAGGGGAAGAAACGAGACAAACCTTTTTTAAAGACATCATGAGAACCCAAGGTGTGTTAGGCGGGGTGCAGAATGAGTATTAATCAACTCATGTTTCGCAATCTGAGGAAAAATTTGAAAAATTATTACCTCTATGTGTTTGCCTTAATCTTCAGCTCCGCCCTTTATTTCGCATTTGTCACCCTACAATATGACCCTTCCATGGATCCGGCAAAAGGGTCTGTTAAAGGGGCCGCGTCTATTAAAGCCGCATCCGTCTTACTTGTCGCTATTGTTTCTATATTTCTTTTATATGCAAATAACATCTTTATTAAACGGCGCAGTAAAGAAATCGGCTTGTTTCAATTAATAGGGATGACCAAAAACAGGATATTCCGAATCCTTACTGCTGAGAACTTCATCCTGTATTTTGGATCCTTGATGTTAGGGATCTTTGTAGGATTTTCCGGTTCGAAATTAATTATTATGATTCTATTTAAAACGATAGGTGTCGATGCTATTGCAACGCTGTATTTTTCTTACCAAGCACTCATCCAGACACTGATAGTCTTCTTTATTATTTATCTCTTTATTATGTTGATGAATTACGCATTCATACAAAGACAGAGTATTTTATCCTTATTCAGAGTGACTTCCATGACTGAAGGAAAAGTGAAAAAGGTATCCTTCCTGGAAATGATCATCGGGATTATTGGAATTATATTGATCATTCTTGGCTATTATATGTCATCCAAATTATTCAGTGGAGACTTCACCACGATAAATCAACTATTCTCTGCTATGGTCATTATTCTAGGATCCGTCATCATCGGAACTTATCTTTTCTACAAAGGTTCTGTCAGCTTTATATTTAATATCATTCGAAAAAGGAAGCAAGGTTACTTAAACATCAATGAAGTATTGTCGCTTTCCTCCATTATGTTTCGGATGAAGTCGAATGCCGTGTTACTAACCATCATTACTACCGTTTCCGGACTTGCCATTGGATTATTATCCTTAAGCTATATCTCCTATTACTCCGCAGAAAAGTCAGCTGAAATGTATGTTCCTGCAGATTTTTCAATGACCAAGGTCCAGGATGCAGAGCAATTTAAAGAAGCGTTAAAAGCAAACTCCATTTTGTATACCGATAAAATCGTGGAAGTCATTCAGGCAGCTGTCAATGTAGAGAAGATCATGGATACTAATGTAGGGGCGTTGAATTCGAACTTCGACCCAACGGGTATGATCCTGCCTGTTATTAGTGAACAAGCCGTCGATAATATCCATCTTTCAGCAGATCAGACCCTTTTTACAAGATCAAGTGGAGTATTGCAGAAATTCATGGCTATGAAAGACTCTGGATCTATTGAACTGAAGGGTCAGCATGAGGTCATTCCGCAGCAATATAAGAGGTCGGATATCAATTCCCCTGTGTCAGGTTATTTTACGAGTGGAGGCTTGCCGGTTGCCATTGTAAACGAAACTATATTCGACCGTTTGAAAAAAGATCTAAATCCATCCATTCAAAAAGCCTCTTTCGTTTATATCGGAATTGACATTAAAGATAAAGCTAACGTTAAAAAAGCCAATGAGCTTTTCCGTGAAATGGGTTTTAGCAGTACTAGAGCCCATGACTCACAACTAGAAATGAGCAACAATCAGAAACAAACTATGGGCCTCATCATGTTTATCGTTGGTTTCCTGGGATTAACCTTTCTGATTACATCCGGATGTATTCTTTATTTTAAACAAATGGATGAAAGTGAAGATGAAAAGTCCAGCTATACCATTCTAAGAAAGCTTGGTTTCACGCAAGGAGATTTGTTGCAAGGCATTCAGGCCAAACAAATCTTTAATTTTGGAATCCCGTTAGTAGTAGGACTACTCCATAGCTATTTTGCAGTCCAATCCGGCTGGTTCTTCTTCGGAACAGAGCTATGGACACCGATGATTATGGTTATGATCCTTTATACCGCGCTGTACTCGATTTTCGGGATACTATCCGTCTATTATTATAAAAAGGTGATTAAAGAGGCACTCTAATATGAAAACAACACAAACTCCAGACCCTAAGGTTCTGGAGTTGTGTCGTTCCATCTTCTTTTTTTATCGGTTATCCACTTTTTCAGGATAAAGATCATGATTCATCAAACGAAAATGGGCCATCTCTTCATACTTAGTATCAGGCTTCCCATAATTGCACCACGGATCAATAGAAATTCCTCCACGTGGTGTGAATTTCCCCCAAACCTCAATATACCTTGGATCGAGTAATTTAATTAAATCATTCATGATAATATTAACGCAATCCTCATGGAAATCTCCATGGTTTCTGAAGCTAAAAAGATATAACTTCAGTGATTTGCTCTCGACAATTTTTTGATCTGGGACATACGAAATGTACATCGTTGCAAAATCAGGCTGATGTGTCAATGGACATAAACTAGTAAACTCCGGACAATTAAACTTTACAAAATAGTCGCGATTCGAGTGAAGATTATCTACGGACTCCAATACCTCAGGCGCATAATTGAAAGAATATTGTGTATGCTGATTGCCCAATAGTGTTAAATCCTTTAAACCCTCTTCATGGCTGCGTCCAGACATAATTAACCCCCTTGTGAAATGCATCATAAAAAAGCCATGTCCAGTATGGACATGGCATATCGTCATGTATCCATAGTTTTTTATAGAGGGTATCAGCTATGAACCTCTCCCGTTCGAGTACGGGTTTATTATCTTCCTATGATATAGAATACCTGGAGAAAGGTCAAGATCTAGGAAACCATTTCCACCAGCAGATTGCCCAGCCGGTCGAAGTTCTGCTCATTGCCTTCAACGCAATACGGCTTGACCTTTTCGAACTCCGCTGTGTCTTTGAAAAGCTGGCGAAAGGTAACCCTCGTACGGCCGTTCAGGTCCTCGAATGTCGCTGTAACCCGAAATTCGTGGCCGGACAAATGATCCAGCACGATCCGCTCCAGCGGCACGATCTCCACAAAGACGCTGAGATTGGGGTAGTCCAAGCCATTCGGTCCGTGCATGGTTAAGCGCCACGTGCCGCCCGGTCTTATATCGATCTCATGAAAAGTATTCTTGAAGCCCTTCGGACCCCACCATCGGGCTAGCAAGTCGGGGGTTGTCCAAGCTCGAAACACAAGCTCCCGCGGAACATCGAACTCACGTGAGGAAATAATTTCATTCTCACCTGTTGTCATGCTCCATTCTCCCCTTCTAATACCTTACCTAGTGCGTCCAACATGACATTTGTACCGTGTTCCCGTATTTCCGGCGTATCGTGTCCGTCAAAGAATGCACCCTGCTCCGTGAAAATCAGCTTGGTTCCTCCCTCCAGCTCGATAAGCTCTACCGTTGTGATCGAGACGGAGATGCGTGTGCCACCCGCATCCAAGGTGTACGTATAGACAATACGCTGCTCTGGAACAAGCTCCTGGTAGCTGGCGTCGAAGGCAAAGATCGGCCCTTCCGGCGGCCCACCGCTGCTGTATTCTCGTCCGCCGACCCGAAAGTCGAAGATTTCCGGCTTCGAAAACCACTTGGCTTTGGCAATCGGGTCTGCCCAAGCGTGATAAACCCGCTCCGGTGAAGCGGCATACGTCCGCTCTACGACGAAGGTTGCATGTTTGACGAATCGTTCGTTCATTGTTTTTCCTCCTTAGGTTTCGGTATTCCGCTCTCTTCTGTTAGAAAGTCTCCCAATGCATCCAAATGGCGCTCCCAGCTCGCTTGCCGCTCAATGACCGGCTTCTCAAAACGCATTTTCATCGCTTGCAGGAGGCTTGTGAAATCTTCAAGAGTTAACTCCGCCTTTCCCTGCATAAGCTTGGATACATGTCCGAGCTGCTCCAATAGTTTCTGCTGCAGTCTGATCTGCTCTTTGATTCGGCCTATCTGCAGGTTTACGATCTCAAGCGGACTGATTTGCCCGCCAGTTAAGGCCGACTTAATCTCCTCGAGAGATAAGCCCAGCTCTTTAAGCGATAAAATCTGATGCAAGCGTGACAAGTCCGATTCACTGTACAGCCTGTGGCCGGATTCCGTCTGCCCGGATGGCGAGAACAAACCGATCTGATCATAGAAACGCAAGGTTCGTACGGTAAGCCCTGTCAGCTTGGCGAGATCCCCGACCTTCCAATGTCTTTTCATTAACCATCTCCACTCTTTGGCACTAACTATATTCCGGTAGCTCTATTATAAAACGTTACGTTACGTAAGGTGCAAGTGAAATTGTGAAGCTAAGCCTGAATTTTTTTGGCGTAGCCCTAAATTCCGAATCTCTTTCCGCCTCAAGAGCGGTTACCAGTGTGTTGACTGGGATCAAGCAAACCAATCGGTTGCATGAACATCGTTGAATGAAGTTGCTTTTGCATTAACAGGTAATCTTAGGGAACGTACTAGCAAAGCAGCAAGATCGGCAGTCTGGGAAATCCGGGTCCATCACAATTAAAAAGCAAGGCTGCTTCGAAATTGAATTCAAAGCAGCCTTGTTATGATTTCTTACTTGCTCTTTTGCGCCTACATTTTCAGAAGCACCGTTAGCGGAGCCATACTCATAGCCAGTAGTAATACCTGCAGACACCGCCTGCGCGACCGATTTCTGTGCCCAGCTGCCGCCGTCAGCTCCTTTGCTTCAATTAGTTATGGTGCGAGTATATCATTTTCTGACCCGTTTACCCACTGGAATACTCTGAGCAAAACGAAACACATTATGAGGATCGTACTTTCGTTTCACCCGCTTCAATCTGCCAAAGTTCACGCCATAATACGCCTTGGGCCAGTTCTTAATCTGCAAATCGGGAAAGTTCACATAATCCCCCTTAACAAAGGGACGTAACGCTCTGCGGAACCATTTCACCCACTGAATATTCCGCTGCTGCTCCACGTTGTTCCTCCAGCGTGCTGACAGTTCGTAGATGGTCTCAGCTTTCCGATGAGGATAGGCCGTTGCCGTAGGCGATACTCGACTCACCGCGCTTCCTGCACCACCTAAGCTTTGACTCCACACGGTAGAATGCCTGTTAGGTGCTTTGGATAAAAAGTCACGTATAATTCGTACTCCTTCACGAGGCAAAGGTTGAAACCCGTAAGCCCCGCTTATTTTAAATTTCGGCTCCAAATTCAGGTCCGATTCGGCAAAAAATTTGGTTGCTTCAATAAAAGGCACTGTCTTCACCAGCACCTTCACCGGAGTGCCTGCTCGCAAGAGCGGTCTAATCAATCGACGCAGCTCCTCTGCACCGCCAAGTAATTGTCCGGTAGATTCAATAGTTCCCACCTTCTTGGCAGCCACCTCAATGGTTGAGGTTAAGCGGTTCGTGACAGACGGGGCCCAGCGCTGCCAAACCGGTAACACCTTCTCCAAATCGCCCCATTTCCAAGTGACGCTGTATATAGAAACCGTTGAAATGGGTCTAACCCGAAAAGTATAGGCTGTAGCAACGCCAAAGTTTCCTCCCCCGCCGCCTCGTGATGCCCACAATAGATCGGAATGTTTCCTCTTGTTTGCCACAATCGTCTTTGCTCCATACCGCCCCGAAGCTACGACCATCTTCACTTGTTTCAAGTTATCGCACGTAAGTCCATATTTGCGGGACAGAAGTCCAATGCCGCCTCCCAGGGTAAGCCCGGCCACGCCTACGTCGGGCGCTGTCCCAGCCGGAAGTGCCACACGCTTATTCCACAGCTTTTTGTACACACGGGCAAGTGGATTTCCAGTCTGTACAATGGCCACCCTATTTTTTCGATCAACCTTAACCTTATTCATCTCGCTTACATCGATAATAATACCGCCATTTACAGCCGAAAAACCTTCATAACTGTGCCGCCCGCTGCGCACTCGCAGCCGTACACCCCGCTCACGAGCCCATTTGACTGCGTTGATCACATCCTGAGTTCGTCTGCAAAAAACAATGACCTTTGGAAATTTGGAAAAGCGCCTATTGAACTCCATTCTGGCCGCATTATATGTCGGATTGCCCGGAAATACGATTCTTCCGGTTAATCGTGTACCTGTTCTTTTCCGGTTTTGTGTCATCCACTTTACACCATCCCTGTTCATGGCATAAGCCTTTCTCATCAGCTTATGTAGGGACACTTGACCTAGTAACGGCAAATGACTTGTTTGTATCGTAAAATAGTTCGCCGTCACTTATGGTACGGTTCAGCTTAACGGGGGGATCGGCAAGAAAACGAATAGAGCTTGCTACGACAGCTCCCTGATCGTTTATAGAGCACTTTCATTGAACTAACGCACACGTTAACTTAGCGCAAGTCGTAACTGTATCTTGTCGTTAAATCTCTCCTCCGACATTCATAACCGTTCTATACATTTTTTCTGCTTCAATAGGACTTTCTTTTGCCGTCACATGATGCGGAATAACCCGGCAAACTTGAACCGGTCCGCCGAATACAGCCGACCTATACTTGTCCACATGCTGCTTCGGCAAGGAGCGGTTATAATAGCCGGGTACGTATTTATTGATCATTTCCTGAAGTATATGGGTGGCTTCATCCAAATCTGTGATTGGCTCTGCTTGTCCAAATATCATTACGCTCATATAAGCCGTATCCGTTTTGGCAGGTACCGGATCCGTGATGGTCCCGTATTCCTCACATACCGTAAAACATACCTCTGGATTTTCACTCATCACATGATTACGCCTTCCATCTCCGGCCCCGTGAAAATAGAGCTTCCCCTCCGTCCACACATAATTAAGCGGTACAACATAGGGCAGGTTCCCATCAACCAATCCAAGATACCCAATTCTCGCTTGATGAAGGAAATTTTCAATTTTCTCTTGATCCTGGCATTCTCTGATCTTGTAACGAACCGAATTCATTTCAAATCTCTCCTTTCACTCATCACAGATTTATCCCACCCCAAACCCCGATACTCTACCTGAGTGAAGCAACGACCCGATTGCAAATACCAGCGTTATTACGGTAGTATATCAGTGAATGGATTGTGTTAAAACATCCAAACTTCGATATTTTGAACAATCCATAATGAATATTTTATGATTGGAGCTTCTATTTGGAGGTGTGTACGATGATGAAAGTAATTCGTAATGACCAAAGGCCAATCTGGCAGCAATTGCTTGATCAAGCGATTCATAATATTACTAGCGGGATCTGGGCGCCAGGGGAATTGCTGATTCCTTCCCGCGAACTTGCTCACATGGTAGGTGTCTCTCGCTCAACGATTCAGATCGTCTATGAGGAATTGCTAAGTCGCGGCTATACGGTTACATCTCGCCGAGGAGGGACGCGGGTTAGTAAATGGAAGCAAGTCACTGAATCAACGAAGGAAATAATAGCAGATGGCCCTATCCCCCCCTCACTTCCTTTGTTGAACTCGGCTGTCGATCAATTACATGACTGGTTCGGAGGCCAAGAACAGCGAGAGGTAGATATTGATTTTAGTCCCCATGAACCCTATTTAGATGAACTATTTCAAAAGAATTGGCGACAATCGCTTCTTCACGCATCCTCTGCAATGGATTTATCAAACTGGGCTTACGGTAATCCCTATGGTTTCACACCATTACGTGAGCAAATCCAGCGTTATTTATCACTTGAACGAGGCATCCATATCCAAACCAATCAGATTCTGTTGACTTCAGGAGCTCAGCATAGTATTGACTTAATCGCACAATCGCTTTTAGCTGACGGGGACACTGTCTCTGTAGAAGATCCCGGTTTTCCGGCTGCCTGGATGGCGATGAAATATCGGCGTATGAATGTGGTGCCCGTTCCTGTTGATGAGTATGGTCTAGTGGTCGAGCATATTCACCCGCAGTCCAAACTGATCTTTACGACCCCTTCGCACCAGTGCGCGGTCGGGGTCGTTATGTCGGAGCCGCGCAGGCAACAATTGCTACATAAGGCTGCTCAAGAACAATTCTGGATCATCGAGGACGATTATGATAGTGAATTTCGATATCGCGGGGAACCACTTCCAACGCTGTTTAGCCAGGCATCTAATAATACCTTGTACCTAATGAGTTTTTCAAAAATGATTGCTCCAGGCATTCGTATTTCGGCTATCGTTGGCTCTGCGGAAGCAATTGCTCAACTAGCCAGGGTACAAGAACTAATTTACCGTCATCTTCCGATTATGGATCAGCTAACTCTAACCCACTTCATCAAGAATGGGCATTTTATGCGCCATATGAGAAGAGCCAGAAATGTGTACCGACGAAGACACGAGGCCATGACAAAGGCTATAATGGCTAGCGGTTTAGGGGGACGTTTCACACTAAGTGGGATAGAAACGGGATTGCATATGTTTCTTGAAGCTGAAGAGTCATACGACGAAGAAACCGTAACAAAGTTAGCTCTTCAAAAGGGAATACGTGTATACCCTCTTCGACCCTATTGCTTGGAAAGCAAACGAAAGGGATGGGTGTTGGGGTTTGCAAAAGTAGATGAAGCATCGATTGAGCAGGGGATTTATCGTCTTGCGGAGTTGATCTTATAGGGTTATTTTTCACAAGCAAATTTCGTTGGACCCTATGCTCTTTTCACCCAAAAATTTAGACGCTACTTATGTTACGGTTAGCTTAACGGGGGCATTGGCGAAAAATCGCAGTAAGTGTGCCGCGCGGAGGCGATGTGGATAAATCACCACTTGAAGCAAAATTAAAGCTTGTGGATAAAGAATTGGCTGATATTGACCGTAAGAAGGACAAATACTTCAAGTTATTCGAAGATGACGTATTAACAAGCCAATCACTAAGAGAAAAACTTGTTTCAATTGACGAAAGTAAGGGACAGCTACAGCAAAGGAAAACGGAAATCGAAAGTCAACTTAGTGACAGTACTGCTAATCAAAATGTATCCGCAGTTATTGTAAGGAGCATAGTGGGGGAGTTTGTACAGTTGTTTGATAAGCTCAGTAATGAAAAGCAGAAGCAGCTTGTACATGCTGTGATAAAACGGATTACAGTAACTGGGGGTAGGAAAATAGATAAGCTTGAATTGACATTTGATAAGCTGGTGCAACAGACATTGCACAACTTAGAACTTGAAACAGCAGGGACTGACTCTTAAATTTATTTGCTACTGTCATATAATTAGGAAGGCATACCATGAAGGTATGCCTTCCTAATTATATTATTGATTGACTGAGACTATCTTAGGTATATACGGCCCGTTATCACCTTTATTATATTCTGAGTCCAACAAGTACATTTGAAATCTTAGATGCTTATTATAAGCAGCTTCATTACTACTAAGCTGTTCCTTATCCTTTTTATATATATTAGATGCTAAAGAGATTATTTCGCTCCAATTTTCCTCTGATAGGATTTCTAAAAAATAAATACCATGCTCAAAACATAGTTGACCTCGTTTAAATATGTTTTCAAGATCTGAACCAACCTTATACATTTCTATAATGTTTTGATCTATAACAATCCTTGGATATATAGCCTGCTTCTGTTCAAGTTCGTACGCTCGAGCGATAGCATGACTATAAGTAAGGTGGTTACTATGAAAGTGTTTTGAGTAAGCAATACCTCCTCGAATAAATAGACCTTCCCTAAGGAAAGCAATAAAAGTTTTTCTCAAAGCATCTAAGAATTCAATGAAGTTCCTGTGCTCAGAGCAACTTATAATAATTGTATCTGAAATTGCTTGAACTTGTATTATTTTATCATCAAACTCTTCTAATACCCTCAACGCATTTCCTAGCATATCTTTAAAATCCAGTTTTCCTGTACGACGATCCCGTTCTAGTAATTGTCTGTACCCGAGTACATCAATTAATGCCACATAAAGATACTGAGGTTCTGTCATAGAATCGTACCTGCTATTTTAGAAATTTCTGTCCTATACTCTTCCATTTTTTGAAGCCACGGTTCCCAGACAGTACCATAATACATATTTCCGGTTGTTGATGCTTCCTTGGTGTGTTCTTGTTTTATGTCAAATATCGCTCTCCCAAACATTTGTGCAACAGGTGCCAATGGGCTGACATCTCTTATTGTCGCGAGATATGGATGATTAGGATCTAAAGAATCCGCTGGGGTCATTCCCATAGGACTTATTAGATGTTCTTTAATATTATCCGTAATTTTATTTTGCCATTTTATATAAGATTCCTTAGCTTTTGCATTGTTTTGTACTTTATAATTTTGTAATACTCCTCCTAAAAATAACGGCTTGCCAGGAAAAGTTTCTATACTAAATGGCTTTAATGATTCTGAAACCTGTTCATGTCTTGTAACCCAATCATGTACAATTTTGCCTAACAGTTTTACTGCTTGATTACAAAAACGATCAGGTACTAATGGCAAGAAAACTCCATCACTTGCCAATACTACCATTCGAGTAATTGAACCAGTACTTGGCCCCACATCGCAAAGTATGTAATCAAAAGAATTCACTCGTCCCAGCGCTCGCAATAACCGATAGAGAGATACGTATGTGTTTTTTCGTGGATATTATCTGTTATTGCTTGGTTCCATGCAGTTCCAAAATATGTTTCCGCTAGGGAGAACTCAAGATCTCCTCTAAATAGATACAAACCTTGATAAATTGGTGAAGAGACCAAAGAAACTGTATTAGGATCAATAGCTCCAGCTTCCCCTTTAAATCTTGGTAGAAGTGCTTGAAAAATCGATGTACCTGGTAATTCTACGTCGGGCTCCCCAAATTCTGGACTAG
This sequence comes from Paenibacillus sp. GCM10027630, assembly GCF_042676305.1. Lineage (NCBI taxonomy): Bacteria > Bacillati > Bacillota > Bacilli > Caryophanales > Paenibacillaceae > Paenibacillus > Paenibacillus sp. GCM10027630. The sequence continues at coordinate 139,104 of NZ_JBHTGY010000096.1, forward strand.
AAGCTAAGAAAATTTCAGTCATATTACATTGAGGATCACAATCGACAAGCAAAACTTTTTTGTTTTTTTGTGATAAAAAAACTGCCAAGTTAAAAAGGGTAGTTGTTTTTGAAACCCCACCCTTATTAATATACATTGTATACACTTTAGTCACATTGATTCCCCCAAGGCTTATTACCTATTTTAGAAATATATTCCACGACTTCTTAGAGTTTATATTAGCATAAGATTTGATAAGTTGTTAGTCAAAAATTCTGCGCTTCAATGTCAAAACGTTGCCGTCATTTATGATACGGCTCAGCTTAACGGGTCTATCGGCGAAAATTACAACAGGAGCTGTCGCGGCCAGCTCCTGTTGTTGTTTTTCAGATGGTTGATTTCTGTTATATGCTATAAACCATTGTGATTTGAAGTTAGTCATCCCTTATGACCATTGTGCTGGGTATGGTCTAAAATAAGGGACGTCACGCTACGTCTTCTGTCTATACTGCGGTTCAAACAAGATATGCAAGCTCTTGCCTCTGAGACTGGAAAAGCATATTCTGGCTCATAAAAGCACATCGGCATATAGAATATCAGGGATTACTTGTTCCATGGCTTCCTTTTCTTGATTGAATAAAACACTTTGTTATTCATATAAATACTAATATAGAGACAAGTAGAACACTACTCCTGTCTTTTATCAGAAAACAATTTAGTGGGTAGGATCATAATTAGTAAAAGATAGTTGCTAAATATGGTATTCAGGCGATACCTCAGTATATTTGAAATGCCTTGGATGAATCAATTTCATTGTCTCAATATTTAAAATGAAATGGTCAATCGTCTCATATTTCAACAGCGGTCGACCGTTAAAACTGAGAATATCTTTTGACGGTTGATAAATTGCGTAAGGTCTCACATTTAAATGTTTAAATACTTTTAAAACTTGTGGAAGGCCGCCAATGTGTACAAAGGAACCGTCTTCCAACATATCCCTTAGAACTTCCAGTGGCTCCATATCAAAACCGCCACTATTTAATTTATTCCTTTCTCTAAGAAGGTTTGTTAGTTTCTCATAATATTCCTGGCGATAATCACCAATGAAAAGAAGTTGTTTATCCTGATGACCGCCTTCCCAATGCTGTGCTGGAATATAATTAAACCCTCTAATTCCCGGATTATACTTCAACAGCCATAATAGGAACTCTCCACGTTTCCAACAATAACCACCAAAAATTAGTGAAAGCTCAGGATTACCATATCCTACTGGCGCATCTTCGTGCATAGAAACCATGTTATTTAAAATTCTAAGTAAATGGCCGCGAACTTCTTCAAGGGCCATAGCCCTGGTAACTGCTCTTATGTGATTTTCCACCGATGCTATTGATTGGAGAATGAATGGATAGGCATATGCTGTATCTCCAGCAAAACACAAGACACAATCCATTCTAGGTAGGGGAAATAACTTTGGGCAACAATCCCAACTTCCAGCAAATCGCACCCTACTATCTGAAGCAAAAACTAATTCCTGCTCACCGTTAGTTCTAGTTCTTACCCAACCCAAAGAAATTGTCATATCATAATAACACATCACTTTTATTAGATTTATGAATCCAATGTATACCCCTATAAAATTCATTCCTTTTTCGACTCAACTTAACTGAGCCATCGTAATGCGCAAGAAGCTGCCGCGGTATGCTCCTTTTCACAGGATTTATTATCAATACCTTCTACGAGTCTCTTCCCAAGTCGAGAACAAAAATTCAGCCATTGACCCAGCAAGATTTACAGCAAGTTGCGCATGCCTATTTGTTGGAGCAGGTGCATTATAGCTTCTCCCATGTGCATCACTTAGTTTGTTTCGAAGAGACCCTATACCAAGAATAACTGATGTGCACCCTCCAAGCATTTGTTTAAAAATAGACTCGTGTTGGCTATCTGGGGCCAAATCTAATACGGACTGCACAGCTTTGTACAGCTGATGAATATCCGATTTATCATCATATGTTATTCCCTCATGATCCAGTATAAACTTACTAACAATTTCCAATAGAGTGCGCGCAATTGTGATTGCACCTTCCGGGTCTGTACTTCTTCTCTCTAATGCCTTGGTCCATGCTTCTTGAATATATTTTGCATTTACATTCTTGTAGAAAGCACTACCAATAATATCATCGGACGGGGAAGTATTTCTCTCCGAGGCAACCTCCGTTGAACCTTCGTTTGCTGCAATTCTACAATACGCAACAGCCATAAGTGGCGTTACATTATCCAACAAACTGTGGATTTCTTGAACACCCACTCCTTTTTTTGCCAGATTGACTCCAAAACGATGACGAAATTCGTTGCAATTAAATTTATAAACTTCCCTTTGTTCATTTTTTATTGAACGTCTTTCCGCAAACTTTTGCAAATTCCTATAAAGGTTTATTCTCAATATCGGTTTCCCTTTTGATTTTCCCTCTAGTGTTAAAAACAGCAACTTCTCTGGATTTAATTCTTCAGGAAATAATCCTTGAATTAATTGCTGGTGTCCAATAATCTCTTTAACCAAATCCTCATCATGTATTGGAATAGTGTGTATGCCTTTATCCTTTTTCTCTCTTTTAATCAAATACCCGTCATCATCTTTAACAAGCGCATCAATTTTTAATGTCAGTACTTCATTTGCTTTAAAACCAGTAGCCTCTAACAATCGAACAATTACCCGATAGTTTGCGTTAAGAGTTTCAATATTCTCAAGAACCTGCTTCCATACATAATCGCTCAAATATTTATAGTCATGAATATCCTTTGGTTTAATCTTAGGACGATCCTCTTGATAAATTAAGTTACGGATTGGTTTATGTGGGGCCTCACTCCATTCGTGCATTTGAATAAAATACAAAAAATTTTCTAATGTGCTTATATATCTCCAAATACTATCATCTGTCATCAATGTCCCTTGTTGGGAATTAAGGCCACCCAATGGTTGATTACGAATGTATCTAATATATTGTTCAATATCTTTTCGATTTAAGTGGTTTAAATGGTTCCAATCGGGATATTTAATCACTATGAATTTAAAAAATGGGGTTAACCCTAGGACATCGCGGTTAGAGGTTGTAAACGTTACAGCATCATGCTCAAGTAATCTCTGCTTCACATATCTCTTTACAATTTTTCTAAATGCGAGTTCAATTTTTTCAAATGATATGTAATATTCTGCTGTCGTTTTATTGTAGGGGATCCCAAGATTACGAGCATCCCACCTATCTTTTTCAATTTCTTCTCGAAGTTGATTTAAGTTAACTTTTTGAGAATTTTCACCAAACTCATTCATTTGTGCCATTATTTTGTTAACTTTCACATCTATACCTCGCCATTATCAAAATCATGCTATGAATTTGAGTATTAAATGACTATTTCTGTTTATGAATATATCACTAGAATATCAAACTAACATTCGCATTGGAATATACTGTATAAAATAAATGTATCTCAGCTACGATACAGCATTTATTCTTTTGCCTAACAGGTCAGTAGAGAAACTTGTACATTTGTATACTTCGCAGCGGCATTCCGGGCTGCACAGTTAAGCTCTCAACGTAGAGCTTACCGAACTACTGCCAAAAACCACGAGAGCGGAAGCAGCGGAGCAAGTTCCCCATAATCCCCTCCTAACCGTTCACGGAAATCAAGTTTGTAATTAGTCCCGCTCCTCCGCTATGCTTTACTCGAATCCGAATATGGGGGAATAAACTTAATGGAATGGGATAAATTACGGAGCCGCTTTGATAGGCTCTATGTCGCTCAAACATCTGATGCTGGTTTAATCGGGGAATCGATTGACGCTTATCAAGCTGAGTTGCTGAAGCTATATGATCGCTGGGCTGAAGTAAATACAAAAGTCTCCGTGCACGGTGATTCTGTGTGACTAGCATGTATCCAGATCAGCCGGAAGGCTCTCGACCTAAAAGAATCCAGATAAACGAAAACCACCAATAACCGAAGAAGGCTCTGTAAGGACTGTGGATAACTCATGTCATGCCACTTATCGATTAAGGAAGCCGTCACTGTTGGCATTGATCAGTTCTTACGGCAACTCCAGTTGGGGAGAACACAAGTAAAATCGGTTTCTGAATTCGAGAAAATGGTCAAGCTTGGGCTTCTTATGTATGGGGAGCCTACCGAGCGATCAGAAGTCACGACCGATATAAAAATACATGAGACGCAGTTGGAATCAATTATGAAAACGCCAGAGTTTGAGGTAATTAAAAACAGATTAGCTGAACAAATGAATAGGGAAAATGAGGAGAACTAGCGGGAAGCAATGGGAGAACGCCTGTGATGGACGTTCTCCTTTGTCCTGGCTTGGTGGAGCGTGTGTGGGGGCATGATGGAGCAGATGGAACAAAACAGACTGGATTACTGCAACGTATCGAGGACGTAAATGTAGTGTTTCTATCTACGGAGTGTTCACAAGACAAGAATCTGTTTATTCACTCTCAAAAGTTATTTCATTCAATATACTTAATGCTTTCAATAACTGAAACAATTTCAAGATATCGCTTTTATTTATCCTTTCAAAATCATATTTTCCATGAGCTATCCAGTTTCTATTTATTTGTTCAGGGTGTGTATCCCAGTAAGGTTTAAATATAATGTCGTATACATTGTATACACGACGGAAAAATAATATATTTAGTGCCAGTCTTTCCTCGTTCGATTTAATGTAACTTGTTGTCTTAGTATGCAAATCTGGCCTTCTGTTTTTTATCTTTACATCTGTTCCTAATTTGTAGTTGCTAAATGCATTGCTTAAGATATTCTCAAATATAGCCATTAATGAAAAGGCGCAATGCATATAAAATTTCTGCATATATAATTCATATGCTTCGCCAATCAATGCTCTGTGTTTCTCATACAATGGTTCTTTCTTGAAATAAATAATATATTCATTAAGATGATCCTCAACATACTTTTCAATCTCAGTAACTTTATATTCCTCATCCTCGAAGGCTTCTAGCAATTCCGGAGTAATTGCCCAACATTCTACATCATACTTACTCATAAACTCTTCGTAGTGTTGAAGTCTCAGTTTAATTGCATCCTGTATTTTTTCCCAGTCTATTGATAACGCAAATCTGCCAACTTGTTCAACTAACGGTTGAAAAGCTTGTTGAATTTCCATTACTTTCTTTACTATTGGAGCAAGAGAGTCAGCAATTTTTTGTTGAATCGTCGCTATAGTTTGAAAGGGAATTGCGAGATTGGATAAATCAGGAAAATTAAAATATTGATGCTTTTCTTTTTCATCCTTCTTATCGCCGTCTTGACCGTTTCTTTCCTGCACGAATATGCCTCCTTGCTATATTGAGTTTTTCTTATAACGTTACCCATTCCCGACGCGCAACGACAGTCATGTGTCGGGCTGGTCCCGCTTCCCTGCCAAGAACTTCTGCCGAACCGAGGGTAGGATCGAAAAGTCTGATGAAGGCAGATTATTCTCTTACATCCATTATTTTTTCTTCAAACGACTTTAGAACGTCTTCTTGCTTCATACCAAAGATATTATTCAGACAGTTTAGGGCAATAACAAGTACTAAGTAAGCTGTAAACAATGATCTATCGATGTCTTTATCACTTGGGAGGGAATTAATCCCAATTATATCTTGTGTATCTTCATCAATCTCCAAATACTTCTGTAGCATCCTTATGTCTGTATGTACTTCAGAATTTAATGTTTTATAGGCGTAAGCATAGAAAACATCCATACCTGCCTTATTTGCCCATTCATAGACCTCTACATCTTTTATCTCTTCATTTTTGATTTCTTGTTTAAGACTGTCTAACTGGTCTTTACTCAAGGTTTTTCTTAAATCTTCATATATGTTCTGTTTATCTTTTTCGAAAATTGATTTAAGCAATCTTTCTTGCTTTTTCTTGTCTGTATTAATAAAATTTGAGACCTCATTTTCATTATCTGTTATGGCCTTCAAAACAAATGTAGCTTCTAAAATAGTTCTTAGAATAACTTTTGCTTCTGTATCTAATCCAATTTTGTAAAGCATTAATATTGCTTGAAATCCATTGTGAATTCTCGAAAATAAAGAAGAACCTATTACTTGCTGACCATTATTTGAATCTATCACAAGAGCATTCTTTGTTGTGTAGGTAAACTTATTTAGATCATAAGCTACTTCAAATAATGCTTTATGCTTTTGGTAATTTTCTAGTGAAAACTCATTTATCTGCTTTCCTAAGAATCCCACCTCATCGAACATCAGTTTTACCCCCTTTTATTTAAATGCCGCTGCCTAACATCCAGGTTCAAGATATCCCCGGACAATTGGCTTTATAGGCAAATTATCGTTGATCTAGCAGATCAAGAACAGGGTGAATGTATGGCGAACTAATTTTTCTAGAAGCTCTTGCGTATCATTTTTCGCCGTCACTTATGGCACTATTCTCCGGTTAATCTATTCGCACGAAAGTCGCTCCATCAACAGCAACACCCGCATCAACTGATGCGGGTAGATCATGCGGCCGAAGGAGAGTGTCTGCTACTTGAGGTAAAAGATGTGAGCAGAGAATGTATGACTGATGTTTGAAAACATAACGCTCGGATAGTTTCAAATTATGCTTTCAAAGTATTTAGGCACCACGTAATCATAGTTAAACTCGTTATCATATATGAGAGCATTTATACAATGAACGTCTTCATCAAGAAAAGTTTGAATGTTGTAGAACAAATTTTCTTTTGCGATCATTATTATTCTGTTTAGATTTGGGTGTAATACTCCGTTTAGTAAATCCATAAATGAACTATCTTGTTGAATTAATTGTTCATCTGACCTGAAATAAGAAAATATAATCTTACTGCCAGACTCATTTGGAAAAATGTTTACACAGAAAAAGAATTCTTGTTCCACACTTATAGGAATCATCATTGTGGTACTAAATGCAATTCCTATTTTGTTTGATTGGAATTGCTTATGAGTGATGCAGTCATAAGCATGGTTCTTATAAGAGGTTAAAAACTTTAAACGTAAACGATTATATTGTTCAAGCATGTCTTCTAATTCATTTATGTTAGAATCAATATTAGATTTAAATTCTTCGGTTAATCCACCTGTTAATTTGCAGAAATCTCCGAACTCCTTTGAGTCGATATTGTTATACAATACTTTCATCCGCTTAATATCCTCGTGCCGCTTAATATACTCATCAGCAAATGACCTTAGAGTGATTAGAAATATAAATTCCTCCATGCTACAATTCTGTTTACTATTCTCAATTGGAGCAAATACACTTGTGTCGTGGTGACAACAGAACACAGGAGACTTGCCTGCACTCTTGATGTTTACAGGTTCAAATTTCGTTTTGTATGGGTCAGAAAAATTTTTACGAAACATTATTACATGTTTATTGATTGCTATTTTACTTAGGACACCATTCCTTTGAAGTAAGTGCGATCCTATAGGCTTTCTATTATCAGAACATTCTTCATCATTAAAGAAACACACACCGTTAGATTCCATTCGGCTTGAAATCATATTATGAATTTCGTTCTCAAGATTAAACGCTTCCCTATTAAATCGTTCTGGAAACTTTGTTTTTATAAATTGTTCTAGTTTAACATGTAGCTCTAAGCTATTCATTAAAATCACCTCATCTCATTTAGTTCATTTATAAATATTCTTCCTCATATTTAGCAATTCTCTGGTAATCAAACCCTAATTTTTTCGCCGTCACTTATGATACGGTTCCCCGCGCATAATCTTAAACGCGCGGTAAACCTGCTCCACCAGCACCAGCCGCATTAGCTGGTGCGGCAAAGTCATGCGCCCGAATGAGAGCTTCAGCTCGGCGCGCGCCAACACCGCGGGGGCTAAGCCTAGCGAGCCCCCGATGACAAAGGCCACGTGGCTGCGCCCGTACGTGGCCAGGCCCTCCATATGCCGCGCGAGCTCGTCGCTCGATAGCGGCTTGCCGTCAAGAGCGAGCGCCACGACGTAGGCGTCGCTCTTGATCTGCGCGAGGATGCGTTCGCCCTCGCGCTGCTTCACGAGCGCCTCCTCCGCGGCGCTCATGGATTCCGGTGCCCGCTCATCGGGCACCTCAACGATCTGCACCTTGGCATAAGGCCCAAGGCGCTTCACATATTCGGCTATCCCCTGCACGAGATACGCCTCCTTCAACTTCCCTACCCCAACAATCTGAATATGCATCGCATAGCTCCACCTTTCTTCAACCAGCACTCTATGTTCTTCCCACCCAAACAAAAAAGAAGGCCAACGTACGGCCCTCTCTGTTCTTCCTTCTACACTACCAAGAATCTTGCCCGCTCCAAGCAGCGTTCACAATGAGCCGGCGGCTCCCATGCGGAGAAACGTACTTCCTCCAAATCAACAATATCCGGTGCATCCTCGTATTCATCAACAAACTGATCAATGGCTAGCTCTAGATGATCCTTGCAAACAACATGCATAACTTGACCCCACTCCACTTTAAACTCTATTTATGATCCTTTAACCTTACAATTCTGTATTCACAAGCGCTTATCTGCGTACTCTATTTATCTACCGAGCTTGCCTATCATTTTGCAAACTTGTATCTAGCAGTCGCGCACATTCCTGATCCCTACTCATAATCTTGTTCTTTTTTAGTACTAAAAATTTTCTTCTACCGATCCTTTAACTCTGCTGTAGTTAAGGTTACCGTAGCCTTTTTGCCGCCGCGGTAATAGGTGACGACGATTTTATCGCCTATTTTCTTCTGGCTGTATATATATTTGCGGAGCTCCATCGTACTATTAACCGGCTTGCCGTCCAGCTCCACAATGACATCATTCGTTTTCAAGCCTGCTTCCTTGGCCGGCCCTGTCACATCAAGAACAATAATACCAGTTTTCACATTTGTGGGCAGCTTTAATACTTCCGTCCCCGTAAAAGATTGTAAATCTTGTGTTACGACGCCCAAATACGGCCTTTTAATTTTATGGTCAGTGATCAAGCCCTCAATAATTTGCTTTACCGAATTAATAGGAATGGCAAAACCAAGTCCTTCCACACCCATATCGGCCACCTTCAGCGTATTGATCCCTACCACTTTGCCTTCGAGATTGACCAGTGCTCCACCACTGTTTCCTTGATTGATAGCTGCATCCGTCTGGATAACCTCCATCTCCCAATCAAAATCGCCCTGCTGACCTAATGAAACGGGAATTACCCGTTTGGGCCAGCTGATGATGCCTTTGGTGACGGTTGGGGCATAGCCTAGTCCAAGCGGATTGCCCACAGCAATCGCCGTCTCACCGGCCTTCAGAGTGTCCGAATCCCCAAACTCAGCCAACACCTTAATACCTGCTCCATCGACCTCTAGAACGGCCAAATCGGTCATTTGATCACGCCCCACCAATGTAGCCTTCTTCCGCTCTCCAGTCGTTGTAACGACGTCTAGCTGGGCAAAGCCCTCCACTACATGGTTATTCGTGACGATGCGGATTTTATCCCCAACCTTCTGAAACATAACACCCGAACCCAGGCCCATGGAGCCGCCTCGCGCATTTTCCTTCTCGCCTTCCTTATGAGAGCCGATAATGCTGATTACCGTGGGTCCTACCTTTTCGGCGGCACGAACCACTGAATCGCTGCTAAGCTGCTGGGCATCAGGCTTAATACCGGGAGCGCCTGCACTTGCAGATGAGGCTGCCAATGACATACCAGCATCACCGGACCCGCCCGTGCCAAACATCACCACTAAGCCTAGCGTAACCACTGCGCCTCCCAAGGCTGGCAGCAGCCATCCGGGCAGCTGTCCTCTAATCCCTTGTCCTATCCGGCTTCCCCCAGCCGACCATTCCATTTTGCGGGATACTTTTGTGGAATAAAAATCATCATCGAACAGACTCATCGTCTCCGCTCCCTTTCCCGCCCCGCCAGGCAGAGCCCTTTGCCACTAGCAATCTCAAAAACTTTTAAAACAAACAGGAATGTTTTATCCACTAAAAGACTAGAATAAGAGTATAGAATCACTTCCGAAAGCCGAAAGGATGACCTATCATGAATCGTAACCGCATTTCCAACCATTTGGAGCAAGTAGATTTGATCGCCAAGCTGGCGGACCTGAAAAACGCCCATTACCAGAACTCACTGCTGGTGAGTGCTCTAATCGAGCTGCTGGTGGAGAAGGAAATCATCACCGCTCAAGATATCGCTTCAATGTCTGCTCAATTGGACGCTTCCTTCTCGCCTACTCCTCATCCAGCCGATCCCACTCTGTAGCACGGTCATAGTATGTATCCATAAGTTTAGCCCGATGATCATCAGCCGAGAGACGATCCTCTACCATATTATTCACGGTCAGTCTGGCCAAATCCATTAAATTATGATCACGGCTCAAATGAGCCAAATATACCCGCTTCGTCCTGGATGTCATTACATCACATAGCCCGATACCTGCCGCTTCATTCGATAAATGGCCCAAGTCACTTAGAATCCGACGTTTAATGTTCCACGGATACTTGCCCATACGGAGCATTTCAATATCATGGTTCGATTCCAGGACAAGTACATCGCTATCGCGGATTTGCTCCTTAACCTTGGAGCTCATATAACCGAGGTCGGTTGCTAAGCTCAGCTTTTGATCACCTTCATAGAAGCAATAGCCAACCGGCTCCGCAGCATCATGCGAAATTCCGTAAGATTCAACTCGCAGCTCGCCAAAATTTCGGAAGTCACCGGTATCCATCACACAGCGCTTGTCCTCAGCGATCTCTCCAATCTGCTTATCCAGCGCAGCCCACGTCTTCTCATTAGCGTAGACAGGCAGATCGTACTTCCGAGCCATCGCTCCGAGCCCTTTTATATGATCGGCATGCTCATGTGTCACCAGAATAGCATCCAGCTCCGAGGCCGACATATCCTTTTCCTTCAACAGCTGGTCTACCTTCTTGGCACTCAATCCGGCATCAATCAGCACCTTGCTCTCTGCTGTCGCCACCACCATCGCGTTCCCCGTAGACCCGCTGGCCAAAACACTAAATCGAATTCCCATCCGTATAACTCCCATCTGACCTTGGGATCTGTCCAACAAGCAATATTTACGAAAATCAGCTCGTCGGACAGCCCCTCGTAATGCAGCTTACTTTTTATTTTTCTGAGGAGGCTCTACGGCCCCGTTCAGCGCATGTACATAATAAATATCGCCATTGCCTAACGCAACCCGCCAATACGGCACCATAAACCTTGTTTGGGTATTGTAATCTTGTCCATGATACCCCAGCTTGATGCTGCTGACTACCGTTCCGCTCGGGAAATACGTTTCAATTAGGCTTCGTAAAACCGTGTAAGGCGATATTACCTTTTGCTCCTTTTGGTCTCCTTCTGATGTAACCTCGACATACTCTTGACGGTACGCTGCAACCATCCCATTTTGCTCAATGAGCTCGAGCTTCACCTCAAACATCGGAAGCGACCGATACAGCTGGTGAAACACATAGGTACCGTTCGTGCTCAGCACCGGATCATATTGATAATTTTCCATATAAGGAATAGACGCTTTTGCCGCCGCATCCTTCGTTGATCCTTTGCTCATCAGCGGACTGTATTTAAAGGGAGCATCCAACGTAATTTGCTTATCCGATTTCATCTTTTCGTCAAAGCGTACTTCAATCTCCTGCAAGCGAGGTACTTCCTTAGGCATTTCAGCTGACACTTGAATGTTTTTGCTTTTGAGCAGCCTCTGAATTTCCTCAGTAGCACTGGCTGTGTTGGCGTCAAATTCCAGAAGATCCGAGCGGGTTGTCCATAGCTGGAAGCCCAGCACTAAATTTAGCAATAAGAACGACAGAATCAAGATCGTTTTGGCTCGCCCCCAGTCCATAGGCAACCCTCCCTTCCTTCTGATCCCTTGATCCATTTATTCCAAAAACTCATACGTGCCATCTCGAAGCTCTACCGTCCATACCGGCACCAAGTCCATCGTTTGCTCCCCAATCACAGGACGATACCCCGGGAACACGGATATTACAGAGCTTTTCTTGCTATATTGATTCAGCTTGGCATCTAAAATCTCGCCGCTGCTCAAAGTCAGCTCCTTGCTGCTCAACTTCGACAGGTCGGGTATGATCATAGAGCGTTCATAGCTGGCTACAATTCCTTTTTGCATAACAATCTTGATAAAACCTATGTTATCGCTGCGCTGATTCATAATCGGAAGCGACATGTAATATTGACGGAAAACAAACGCCTGATTAGACGGAAGCAGCTTCTGAGGAACTTTATAAACACCGTATTTGCCATTCCAACCGCCATGCTGGTTCACAAACTGCACCGCTGACAGCAGGTTATCACGCAAATCCTCCTTACTGTCCACTGGAGCTATCGGATCGGTATAAGTCATCCACCGCTGGTCGTTCTTAAGCTTCAATCCCCGCTTCGTATCCGTATAAATCTCCGAGCCGTCCCGCTCAGACAGCTTTCTTGTTATCGCAGGATCTACGAAAAAGCTTCGCTTCAACTGGTCAACCGTATACTGGGTGAAGGGCATTCTAACTGTCGGGAAATCAATTGGCTTTAAAGGTAAATAATAATCATCACCTGCCAATTTATAGGGAACTATCTCTTCTTTTGGTAAAATACCTTCCAGTGAAACGAACCGTTCAATATCTTTAGCCGATATATCTGACTTTACTACTTCATACATGGTGTTGAAGGTGTCCGTAAACAGGACTGTCCGCACATCATCTTTGGACTCCTTCGTAAAAATCCAAACCCTTGTAATAACATCATTGTCCGGAGGGAGCTCTCCCTTTAACTGCATGACCCTCTGAAGCACATTAATCGGGATACCATCTCGAAAACGTACCTCGATCCCCTGCTGCTTATTACGGATCTCATCCCAATTCAAGCCTAATACCGCGGGCGTAGTTTTGCGAAAGCCTTCCAACGAGCGCTGCTTCACATTTTCTACAACCCTCTTATAGGGATCTGTAGCCGGATACAGCACCGTATGCTGCTGGTTGCCCAAATGCAGCACTACCTGGTCTGGGAATAACAGCTCCTCTAACATCGCCTGTGTTCCGATCGGCTCCGTCTTTACATACTCCTCCTGGACTAACGGGTCAAACTTGGGTGAGCTGTACGATAAATAATAGCTTTGCAGCAAGCTGAGTCCGACAAGCATCACCAGTACAACCGACTTCAGCTTCTCGATCATACCACAGCCTCCTCATTCAAAGCGTAAGGCAGCGTGAAGGTAACCCTCGTGCCTTGACCCAATTCCGATTCCAGCATAATCGTCCCGCCATGTGCCCTTACTATTTCCCGGGCAATCGACAAGCCTAAGCCTGTCCCTCCCATACTGCGCGAGCGGGCCTTATCCACTCGATAAAAACGTTCGAATATACGGCTTAAATCCTTCTTGGGAATGCCCATTCCGTTATCTTGCACCGAAATTTCGAGCAGCTGCGGCTCCAGGCGGTGAGCTCCTATCGAGATAAGCCCACTATCCGCCGTATATTTGATTGCATTGGATACCAGGTTGTCCAATACCTGATCAATCCGGTCACGGTCCAGTACAATCTCTCCTACCTCAGGCGCTACCTGAATGGCGATGTCGATGGAACGCTGCTCTAATTGGAACGAGAAGCGGTCCGCAACCTCATCCAGCATCTCCGCAACATCCGTTAGCTCCCTGCTGATCACTGCCTGCCTCGAATCCAGCCTCGACAGCTGCAGCAGGTCGGTAACGAGCCGGATCATTCGCTCCGTTTCGTTACGGGTTACGCTGACGAACTTAGCCGACAGCTGAGGATCTTCCAAAGCGCCATCCTCCAGCGCCTCCAGATAGCTCTTAATCGTCGTGAGCGGCGTCCGCAGCTCATGAGACACGTTAGCTACGAACTCGCGCCTGGACTCCTCCAGCTTCTCCTGATCGGTAACATCCTGCAATACCGCTATGGTACCGGCTGAGCCTTTACCCTTGCTGTAGATCGTCGTGAAGGTCAGCTTAACCGACAGCTGCTCCTCTTCATCATGATCAAAGCGCAGCAGCAGCGAAGGATACTCGCCTATTTCAAGCTTCCGCATCTCTTCTCGCGTTATGCCAAGCACCAAGGGAAGCGGCTTGCCGAGAGTCGTATCCTCGTTCAACTGCAGAATCTGCTTCGCCCGCCGGTTGATAACGATCACCTTTCCATCGTCATCCGTAGCAATCAGCCCGTCGTTCATATTCGACAGAATCGAAGCAAGTCTTTCCTTCTCTTCCTCGTTGAGTGACAAAGCATCCTTTAGCCGCTCCATCATAAAGTTGAATGTTTGCCCCAACTGCCCGATCTCATCGCGCCCCAGCACCGGTACCTGAGCGTTAAAGCGCCCTTCCGCTACCGCCGTGGCCTGTCGCGTAATCGCTTTGATCGGATTCGTAATGGTCGCAGACAGCATCACACCGAGCACGACTGTTAATCCTAATGCAAACAATGTTCCCGTCAACAAAAACTGATTGATCCGGTTCATCGTGTTGTACAGCTCTTCCATGGAAGCAATGATATACACCGCTCCATTAACCTTAACACCGGAACCGATCGGCTTGGCGATAATCATCTTACGCATGCCGTCAAAATCGGTAAACATTCGTTGGTTATCCTTTATCCCCTGAAGCGCCCGGTTAACCTCGGTTTGTGTATTCTTCTGCCCCACAATCGCCTGGTGGCTCACCATTGAAGTCGACAAGACAAGACCATTCGCGTCAATAACTTGAATTTCAGCGTTGCTAATTGCAAACAAATTGTTGACCACATCATTCAAATCACTATACGTTTTACGTGGCTCACCTTTATTTTCCTCACTGTTCACCGATAAATACGGCTCCACGAACTGCGCGAGAAGCTGCGCCTGCTTGTTATGCGAATCGATGAAATCCGTCTTGAAATAACTCTCCAGTGTCCGGATGAAATAAACTCCAATGAATTGCATCGCAATCAGAATCAGCAATACATAAATCGTGATCAGCTTCGACTGAATCGACTGAAAGAAACGAATCCCTTTCATGTTTTAGAAGCCCCCGGTCTTCGTGTTGCGCATCATATAACCAAGTCCTCTGCGGGTTAAAATATACTCCGGCCTGCTTGGATCATCCTCCAGCTTCTCACGAAGCCTGCGAATGGTCACATCAACCGTCCGCACATCTCCGAAATACTCGAAGCCCCACACGGCCTGCAGCAAATGCTCACGGGTCATAACCTTCCCGCTGTTCTTGGCCATGTACTGCACAAGTTCGAATTCCCGATGCGTCAAATCAAGCGGCACCTCGTCCTTATACACCATATACATGTCACTGTCGATAAATAGTCCCTGAATCCGGATACCCTGCCTGGCTGCCACTTCCGTTTCTACAGCAGGCATAGTCTGTGCCTTCGTCTGCCTGCGCAAATGGGCTTTCACCCTTGCCAGCAGCTCCCGGGTACCGAAGGGCTTGGTCACGTAATCATCAGCGCCCAGCTCAAGTCCCAGTACTTTATCGATCTCACTATCCTTAGCCGTCAGCATAATAATCGGCGTATTCAGCTTGACGCGTACTTCCCGGCACACATCCATTCCATCCTTCACCGGAAGCATCAGGTCGAGCAGAATAAGATCCGGCTCTTCTTTAAAGGCCAGCTCTACTGCCTTACCGCCATCATAAGCACAGATTACCTCATGGCCTTCCTTTTCCAAATTAAACTTTAATATATCCGCAATCGGCTGCTCATCATCGACAACCAGTATTTTCGCCATCCCTACGATCACCGCCTGTAAGTGCTTGACATGGTATAGCTGCTTGGTAGTTCTCTAGGGGCTATTTTACGTTATCGCACCTTATCAACTATCCTTCTATTTTAGCACATTCCCGATACAAAAGTCCCCCATAAGTCATATGAATCTCCACCGCGGAATCCAAATACTTTTGAGGTAATAAAATATCCCCACAAAGTGGGGTCTTGCTTCGAAGTTGATTCAGATACTTTGCGGGGAGCCCCAAAACATATAAATTCTATATATGTCAAAAGAGACATGAACGGCAGCCTACTGCATCGTTCATGTCTCTTTTCTATAGGTATATCAATAATAAATATAAGTGCTAACGATTCAAATATTTCAAAGGATTCTCCGGCGTGTCGCTTCGTTGAACCTCAAAGTGCAAATGAACTCCAGTTGAGTCTCCGGTACTTCCCATAAAACCAATCTTTTCACCCTTTTCAACAATCTTGCCCACTGTAACATCAATTTTGCTCAAATGTCCGTACAGTGTCTTGTAGCCATTTAAGTGATCAAGAATAATCATGTTTCCGTAACCGTCACCCTTGTTTCCTGCATAAACCACTTTTCCATTATCTGAGGCCATGATGTTCTTGTTCGAAGAAGTTAAATCGACACCCTTATGTAATGCGCCCCAACGATATCCGAAAGTACTGCTAATCGAAGACGATACTACCGGCCATGCAAACTTCCCTGAACCTTCGCCCTTGATAACCTTCGTTCCTTTACGGACTACCGCTTTTACCGGCTCTTGAATAATTTCCTCATTTTGAACCGTTTCTTCAATCATCAGACCGTTAATCTTGGTTACAAGAATCATTACTTTCTTCAGACCGTTCTTGCCGGCCTTCAACGTTTGATCGGTTCCGAGACGCATGCTGTCATCTTTCTGGTATTCCGTCTCATACTGAATCTCTTGCTGCTCTATTAATTTCTCTACGGTTCGAACCGCAAGCGTCGGCTGCAGAACTGTCAAATCAAGCTGCTGCCCCGCTTTGATCATATCATCTACAATCCATGGATTGTTCTGATAAATTAACTGTTTAGGAATATTAAACTTTTTGGCAATGCAGGAGACGCAATCTCCTTTTTCAACCACGTATTTGATTGGCTGCACATCACCGGTTTCCAGCTTCTTCCTCAACTCTTCCGGATTCACCATGTCTTGAGGTTGGATTGGAATATCCTTCAACTCTACCCGCTGCACGAAATCTACCTTCTGCAGTTCTACTTCCCCTATCGGCTCAGAAGGTGTTGCTGACAATACTCTTACTTTACCCGAATCCTTCTTTTTCTCGACCACGCTCGATTTGATCTGGTCCAGCATGAGACTCGCTGTAGCTTGATCCTTTAAAATACCGACAGGTTTCCCATCGATAACAAGCTCAGTGCCTACCGGTTGAGCAAAAATAGCGTTGCCTAGCTTACTCATAACTTGCTGATCGCTAGTTTCAACCATGAAAACCCTTTCATCCGTAAAGGTGACTTCAGGGGTCTTAACTACTACGTGAATATCTGAATTGCTTTCAATTAATTCCTTAGATTTGGCGGCTACAAACTGCTCGACCGAGGACTTGTCCTTCACCGTTCCAGCCTCTTGCCCATTGATTGAAACATGAACGATTTGTGCCATATTGGCTTTTACATAAACATTTCCGCTCCACACGACTGCTGTAACCACACTAAGTACGGACACCGTCTTGGCAATATTCCATTTATGTAAAATAACTGCTTTATAGGCTTTTTGCGTGGATGCTGTTAGCTGCTCTTTAGTTAGTGCTGCAGGCTTGACCCTCATCTTGGCAGTCCATTTTTGTAATTGGATTTTGGAAAGCTTCTGCTTAGACTTGTCCAGCAGCTTCTTAGCCCAACCCATTCCTTTGAAAACTGTCATGTTCTACTCCTTTTAAGTCGTTTTTTACGGGAAAAAATACATAAAAACACCTAAAAATAGGGACAATAAACATTGTGAAAAAAAGACTCCTTCACTAATTTACCACAACCTCACTATTTTTTTCAACAATATTCACGAGTGGCTGCTATAAACAGCCAATTTTCGTGGCAGGAGTGTGAAGTTAAACTATGGAGAACATAACAGCCGTCTTTAATAACTGGACAGAAATGGATCGAGCGGCCACGGTTTTGCGAGAGCAAGGTGCTATTGATATTAGGCTGACCGCAAATAGTGACACAGCAAATGAAGCGGAATCCATGATGCCTAATCTGACCAGCAGCACGCTGGAAGCCGGAGCCGGCTTCATTATGCAGGTCGTTGTAGAGTCATCACGATTCCGCCAAGCGGAGGATACCATATCGAGATTCGGGGGGAATTATTTGTAATTCGGTTATTGCTGCTTGATCATACCTAGAAGCTGGGAGTATTCTTCCGGCTTCATGTAGGTTTGCAGCAGCTGTTCAATTTCCTTAAGCTCACTGGCGGTAATACCGTCCTCCATAAGCTTCGAAATATGCTGTATTTCATTTTGTGGTAGCCTCTTAACGAGCAGATTAAAAATTTTGGTTTTATCGTTTGTCGAAAGCTGCTCCTTTTTCTTCGTAAACTCTTCGCCTGAAACCACGACTTTTTCTCCTGCTTCCAAACCATTAACCGCTGCTGCTCCACCTGAAGTGGCACTACTGCTGCTCTCTCTCTTTACAGATCCGCCGATTTCCGCACCTGTCCTACTATCCTTCTTAGCCGTATTGCCTGCTTCCGATCCAACACCTGATCCAATACCTCTTGGAGATGTGCTGCTGGCCGTCCCTCCTGTGCTGCTTCCCGCTTCCCGGTTCGATCCCTCTGTCATTGTGCTTTGATGGCCAAATACGGCTACAGCATCCTCAGGCGGCTTTCTCTGGGATGTGCTTCCTGTGCTAGGCGGCTGCTCAGAGCCCGATTTCCCGCTTTCTCCACCGCTATTCGTCATATCGGTCCCGCTCAAGCCAGTCCCGGGTTGTTCACCAAATACAGGCAGCGTCTCTGCGCCCTTTTTGCCCGAACGGCCGCTTGGGTCTACCGCCACCGCCTCATTGCCGAACAGACGAAACGCCCCCAGCTGCTTGCTGGCATGCTGCATAAATTTAGACCAATCCGGAGTCGTATTAACAGCCGATTTTAAATTATACTGCTCCAGAATCATATCCACATACGTGTTAACAACCCAAAAAGTCGACGCCACACAAATCATTGAAGTAATTATAGCGCTTATTATAAGCTTGGATAGCCATTCCATTGTTTTCATTATGTGCCTCAACTCCCATAGTTCTCATGTTTGCAGCTTCTCCCCACAGTATTGACGATTTTAGCGCAAACCAACCATTGTCTGGAAAAAGAACAGCCGGGTTTCGACACCTATTCCCTTCATGATCAACAAAAAAATAACCTCTCCAAGTCCCAACTTTCTGGCTTGTGAGAGGTTATTTGTCATTTATAAAACATTCAGCTTAACAGCAACAATTAACTGTAAATCGGATTTACAAGATTTGTTTGCTCACGGTTACGTCCTACTGAGAAGATAGCAATCGGAATGCCGGTCAGCTCAGATACACGCTCAACATAACGGCGTGCGTTTGTCGGCAGATCCTCCAGCTTGCGCACTCCTGTGATATCCTCGCTCCAGCCCGGCAGCTCCTCGTACACCGCTTCGCATTGTGCCAGCAAGTTCAAGCTCGCAGGATAATGCTCGATGATTTTGTCGCCGATTTTGTAAGCTGTGCAAATTTTCACTGTTTCCAGACCCGCTAATACGTCCAGCGAGTTCAGGGATAAACCTGTAATACCACTGACCCGACGAGCATGACGCACAACAACGCTGTCAAACCAACCTACACGACGCGGTCTGCCAGTAACAGTGCCGTACTCATGTCCCTTTTCACGAATCCAGCTTCCAGTATCGTTATGAAGCTCTGTAGGGAAAGGACCATCGCCAACACGAGTTGTGTAAGCTTTAGCTACCCCGATAACTTGACGAATTTTCGACGGGCCCACTCCGGAACCAATACACACACCACCGGCAGAAGGATTGGATGAAGTTACATAAGGATACGTACCTTGGTCGATATCCAACATAACGCCTTGAGCGCCTTCGAACAGCACTTTCTTCCCAGCATCGATCAGATCGTTAAGAATTACGGAAGTATCCGTAACATAAGGACGAATCCGGTCTGCATAACCGAGATATTCTTCAATCACAGTTTCTGCATCCAAGCCCTTGGAGCCATATACTTGCTCGATAAGTACATTTTTCTCAGCAACGACTTGACGCACCCGACGTTTGAACTCCTCAGCATCCATCAGATCAGCGATCCGGATACCGCTTCTAGCTGCTTTATCCATATAGCAAGGACCGATCCCTTTGCGGGTCGTGCCAATTTTATTGTCACCTTTGCGCTCTTCTTCCAGTCCATCCAACAGCAGATGGTAAGGCATAATAACATGAGCCCGGTCACTGATACGCAAATTCGTTGTTGTAAAACCATTATCATGAATGTATTGAATTTCTTCGAGCAGCGCACCTGGATTAATTACCATACCGTTACCGATTACGCAGACTTTATCCGTGTAAAAAATGCCCGATGGAATCATTGTTAATTTGTATTTCTTATCATCAATCAAAATGGTATGGCCGGCATTGTTACCGCCTTGATAACGCGCCACCACTTCAGCAGATTCAGCGAGAAAATCCGTTATTTTCCCTTTACCTTCATCGCCCCATTGGGTTCCGACAACCACTACCGTCGACATCTACATAACCCCCATCAGGTGAAACTCACCTATAATTAGTCAAAAGGCCTAAAGCACCATGAATAGTTTAGCAGTACCACAATGCAAAGTCAATAAAAACGAACAATACTTAGGGCCTATCTTTTAACGTTCGGAATTTGTACATGTTATGAATTCTATGTAAAAGCCCTGTTCAAGCTAGCTCTGGCACCAGAATAAGTCCTTTGTTCCGCCTAAGCGAAATAAAGGACCCGTGATTCTGTAGCAGCACCGGAATGTGGATGCCCGTTCATTCTCATCCACATTCCCTCTGTTAACCTCTTTATTAGGCTGTAATGATTCTTGCCCAGTCTGACAAGCTGTAAGTAGAAACAAGCAGATAGCTGCACTATCCTACCTCTTGATGCGTCCTGTCCAAACCAACAAACTTATTGAAATTTTTCAAGAAAGCCAGCTCCACCGTACCTACCGGTCCGTTACGCTGCTTAGCTATAATAATTTCAATTATATTTTTTTTCTCCGACTCTTTATCGTAATAGTCATCACGATACAAGAAAGCTACAATGTCCGCATCTTGCTCAATCGAACCGGATTCCCGCAAGTCGGACATCATCGGCCGTTTATCCTGCCGCTGCTCTACACCCCGGCTAAGCTGAGACAAGGCAATAACCGGAACATCCAACTCACGAGCAATTTGCTTCAAGGTACGTGAAATTTCGGATACCTCCTGCTGACGGTTATCCCCTTTGCCACGTCCGTGAATCAGCTGCAAGTAATCGATCAGAATCATCCCGAGGCCTCTCTCCTGCTTCAGCCTGCGGCATTTGGCGCGGATATCAGCCACCGTTACCGAAGGCGAATCATCGATATAGATGTTCGCCTCTGACAAGGCGCCAATTGCCATCGTCAGCTTCTCCCAATCGTCCTGCTCCAGGAAGCCTGTCCGCATACGAGTGGCGTCTACATTCGCTTCTGCGCAAATCATCCGCTGTACAAGCTGCGGGGCACCCATCTCCAGACTGAAGATGGCGACCGTTTGCTTCTCACGTACTCCAACATTTTGTGCGATGTTCAGGGCGAACGCTGTCTTACCAACAGAAGGACGCGCCGCCACAATAATCAAGTCTGACCGCTGGAAGCCAGCGGTCATTTTATCCAAATCAAGAAACCCTGATTTAATTCCTGTTGTTCCGCCTTTATTGTTATAGAGAAATTCGACCTTGTCGAATACCTCCATTAACACATCGCGGATGGCGATAAATCCAGTGTTCGAACGACGCTGCGAAATCTCAAGGATGCGCTTCTCCGCATCACCCAGCAAATCACCAATCTCGTCGGTACTCGAGTACCCTTCCGTTACGATATTCGTTGCGGCGCGAATTAACCGCCGCAGCATCGACTTCTCCTCGACGATCTGCGCATAGTAGTTGATATTCGCCGCTGTCGGCACCGCATTCGCGAGCTCCGACAAATATTTGATCCCGCCTATTTCCTCCAGCTCCTGCTTATTTTGCAGTCGCGCGGTCAGCGTGATCAAGTCAATCGGCTCATTCTCCTCCGCCAGCTCAATCATCGACTCGAAGATGCGTTGATGCGATGTGCGATAGAAGTCATCGCTTGAAATGCGTTCCATCGCGGTTACGAGTGACTCGCTGTCAAGCAAAATAGCGCCGAGCACGGCCTGCTCGGCTTCCAAATTTTGCGGAGGGATGCGATCTGTAAACATACCTTCGTTCAAGTTCGTCTCCTCCTAAGAGTTCCGGTTTAGCGAAACTTACATCGTAAGCCTAATCTAATAGATTTTAGCGCATGCAATAACCTGACTTCTTAAAGATTACTCTTCGGTAACGTGAATCTTTAGCTTCGCAGTAACCTCAGGGTGAAGCTTTACACCAACCTCAGTCACGCCTAGTGTGCGAATCGGATCCTCCATAAGGATCTTCCGTTTGTCCAGCTTAATCTTCTGCTGTTTCTCCAGCTCTTCAGCCACCTGCTTGCTAGGAATAGCTCCGAATAAACGTCCATCCTTGCCTGATTTAGCCTTCAGCTCGACGGTCAGAGCCCCCAGCTTCTTGCCAAGCTCTACGGCCTCTTCCTTCTCTTGATCCTTTTTCCTTTGCTCTGCCTTTTTCTGATTGTCTATCATCTTAACAGACGACTCACTCGCCGCCGCGGCCAATTGTTTAGGGAATAGGAAATTCGTTGCATATCCTTCGGAAACCTCTTTAACATCGCCCTTCTTGCCTTGTCCTTTAACATCCTTCAGTAAAATAACTTTCATTCGAAAAGCCCCTCCTCTGCGTGCATCTCACTTAGTATTTGTTTCAATCTTTGTGTCGCTTCTGAAATCGTTCCTTCGAATTGGGTAGCAGCATTAGTTAAATGCCCTCCGCCTCCCATTCGTTCCATAACAACCTGAGCATTCATTTGCCCTAGTGACCGGGCACTAATACCGATTAAGCCATCCGGGCGCTCGCTAATGACGAAAGAAGCCATTATACCTGTCATAGTTAACAATGTATCAGCAACCTGCGCAATGAGCAACTGAGAATATTTGCGATTTGGTTCAGTTACAGCAAGCGCGATGTGATCATAAATAACAACCGCGTTTTTAATAACCTCAGACTTTTGGATAAATGCATTCAGATCTTCCTTGAGCAGTCGCTGTACGAGCGATGAATCCGCGCCGTTGCGGCGAAGGAAGGATGCAGCTTCAAATGTTCTTGCGCCAGTAGCTAAGCTGAAGCTTTTTGTATCCACTACAATTCCCGCCAACAGAGCGGTTGCCTCTAATACTCCCATCGTTAAACGGTCGTTGAAATATTGCAGCAGCTCCGTCACGAGCTCACAGGTTGATGAGGCATAAGGCTCCATGTACACAAGCGTCGCATCCTGGATGAACTCCTCACCTCGGCGGTGATGGTCAACTATGAACTTGCGCTGCGTCAGCTGCAGCAGCTTGGGCTCGGCCACCATAGATGCCTTATGCGTGTCCACAACAACCGCAAGCGTTCGTTGGTTCGTTATCTGCATAGCCTGCTCCGGAGTAATGAACCAACGGTTCAGCTTCTCATCCTCAGAGATCGTATCCATCAGCTTTTGAATCGAAGGATTAACTCCTTCCAGCACGATGTATCCTTCTTTATTGCTTACATGTACCGCCTTCAATACTCCAATTGCTGCTCCGATTGCATCCATGTCCGGATATCGGTGGCCCATAATAATAACTTTATCGCATTCTTTGATCAGATCGCGCAGCGCATGAGAGATAACCCTTGCACGTACCCTTGTCCTTTTCTCAACAGCGTTAGAACGTCCGCCATAGAAAGACAGCCTCTCTCCAATCTTTACAGCAACCTGATCGCCACCACGGCCTAATGCCATGTCCAAGCTCGTTTGCGCCAGCTGCCCAAGCTCCGTTAATGAATCACTGCCGGAAGCAATCCCGATACTAAGTGTAAGCGGCAGCTTATGCTCAATAGTTAAGTCTCGTACCTCGTCCAATATCTCAAAACGTGACTGCTCCAATGCCTTCAAACCCTTCTGATCCATTAGAATCAGATAACGGTCAGATGCAGTGCGGCGTAAGTACACGTTATTTTTCAGAGCCCACTCTGTAATTTCTCCAGTTACTTTAGCCATCATAATGCTTCGGGTTTGGTCATCCATTCCCTGAGTAGCCTCGTCCAGATTATCCATGGTGACGATTCCTATAGCAAGCTTGCCTTCTTCATAGCGTATCGATAATTGTTTGAAAGCCGTTATATCCGTAAAATACAACAATCTTTCATCCTGCTTAAGCTGCACCATGTACAAGTTTTTGCCGATCGCAATTTCCAGCTTTAGGTCCTTCTCCTTGCGTGACTTCAAAGAAGGGAAAAGCTCCAACAACTGCTCGCCAATCAATGATTCCTTACTGAGCATCTTCGCCACAAATGGATTATGCCATTCGATAACTTTCTCCTCATTATAGAGCAGAATCCCTAACGGAAGCTCGTGAATAACATCCGTTCCGGCACGTTTGATTCGATGGGACAGTGTAGCTACGTAATGGTTCAATTCCTTGCGGAACGCCTGCTCCGCCTTCAAAGTAAAATACGCCAAGATCCCGCATAGAAACAGGGCAATCACACTGATTACCCATTGATACATAAGCAATATAAAAATCAAAATGAGTATTAAAGCAAATATCCATACGATATGCAAGCCGTGCCAACGCTTTAGCAGGAACTTCGGCATTCATCTCGCCCCTAATCCATACATTATTTTCCAGTCATGCGTTCACGGATCGGGAACGCTACATCAAACACACCAAGCAGACTGAACATAAAGTAAGCCGGCGGAAAAATCAACAAAGCTATAATGCCGATGATAGGCAGCGTCCGGTTCCATTGCTTCGAATGGGCTACATAGAATAGAAACGCTATTGCTTGTATAGCAAACACAGCCGTAAGCAGCGGTAATAAGTTTAACAGCAACGTAAAGAAGATCGAATTTGAATCCCTTACAAAAAACTCCATGAACAGAGCAATTACATAGTACCAGACGAATGACCTCGGCAGCATCCAATCACGTATAGGTTTGAACGCCGGTATGGATTCACCCGAACGATTCAACAGCTTTCTGGCTAACCAATGCGTTACCACGATAAGGAACAGAGAAGATACAATCATATAAAACGGAAGCATCTGGCTCATTAATTGTACCAGCGTATCCGGATCGATTGCTATCATACTTCTTAGCTGCGCAGGCATTGTTTCCAGAACCTCTAACATAAACTGCTTCATTTTACTAATCAGATTCAGTCCGAACATGTAAGCAACCAATATACTCAGCAGCATTTCAGCAAGCATTGTTATAGTACCGATGGTCAAAACCGTTCTAGCCGGGGCGCGTTTCTTATACAAATTACCCATTTGAATAACCGGCGGCAGAAAGAACAGGGAAATGGCTATTAGCACCACACCTACCCAGCCCGTTATGAGAACGGAAGCTGCAACATAGAGAGCAGCCAAGCTGATACCATAATAGATCAGAAATCGTTTCGTCTCAAGCTTGACGTATTGTACGAGTACAGGAATCATCAACAAGCTTAATGTAATGATATTTAATGGTGATAAAATCGACAGGAGCAAAACAACAGTCAGCAAGCTCCAGCCAAGCATACTTTTTGCGGAACCTTTCCCCAACACATTCACCTCTTACGCATATGTTCTTCCAAAGCAGATATATCGCCATACCATTGTTCCAATTGGTGACCTTCAGCTTTATGCTTCTTCATTTTTTCCAAAATTGCTTCATCTAAACTGCGAAATGAGATGTCTATCTTTCTAGCCATTAGTTAATTATACCACAATTTTAAACCTTTTGTTCGGCTTGCCACAGCTTGAAGCAATAATCAATGATCTCTCTTCTACGGATAATTCCAATAAATACCTCACTGTCATCAATTACAGGCACATAGTTTTGATTGGTCGCCAATGTAATTAAATCCTGCATTTGCTGGTCAATACGTACAGGCTTTATAGCCATATGCTGAGCCACATCCCGGAGGTGGACTTTATGTGCGTTGTCAAAACCTATCTCGGGGGAATGCTTTAATTTCCATAAAAGATCCCCTTCCGTAATCGTACCCACATATTTGCCATCCTCGTTAACAAGAGGAACCGCCGAATAGCGGTGATATTCCATACGTTCCAGCGCCTGGCGCATTGTAGAATTAGGAGATAAATAAATAACGTCTTCTTTAGGAACAAGAAAAAAAGCAATATTCACCTAAGCCACCCTTTCGAAGTAATAATTCCATACTACCTTTACCCTACTTCATAATACACTATGATTCCCAAGGAAGATATACAACTGTATATCCTTTTATTGTACCAAAATAAAGAACCCGGCTCATCCCCATTAACCAGGTTCTTATCAGATAAAAAGACAGCTGATGCACGAAGCTCAGCTGCCCTATTGTTATATAAAGCTAAAATAACTGCTACTTGATAGTAACGCTGACCTTAGTCTTCAGGTTAGAAAAGCTAACCGTTATTGTAGCCGTTCCTTTTCCAGTAGCTTTTATAATCCCGTCTTTTACGTCTGCGATCATAATATTGGAGCTGGTCCACATCGCAGGCTTGGTTACATCCTCTTCAAACCCATCCGTATAAGTGGCAATGGCCTGGATTTCTCCCGCTTCGCCTTCTTTGAGATCCAGCTTCACCACATTGGTTTTCAAATATTTAAGTGTGCCGATTTCTACTGGGACTGTAATTGTTTTACCGCCAAAATTGGCTGACAAGGTTAGTTTTCCAGGAGCAGTGGTTGTCAATAATCCACCAATGACATCCGCAATTTTATAATTGGAGGTTTTCCATGCCGCATCCTCCGTAACATCTTTGGTGCTTCCATCTGAAAGTGTCGCTGTCAATCTAACTTGAACCGATTGCCCCGTTTTCATTGCGATAAAACGTTGATCGACTTCCAGCTTTTGAACAACTCCTATTTCAACAGGAATGGTGATGCTTTTTCCTCCATAGGTTGCTGTAATAGTAACCTTGCCGCGTGTAATAGGAGTTACTACCCCTGAATTCGACACTTGCGCAATAAGAGGATTGCTTGATTTCCATTCCGCCTCGCTAGTAACATCATGGGATGCATCTAATGAATCAGTTGCGGACAGCGTAATTTGTTTCACTTCGCCTAAATCAAAAATCAAATATGGAATATTGGCGACCAATTTATTAGCCGTGTCCACTTGAACACTAAACGTGATTGATTTATTACCTACTGTGGCCGTAACTTGTGTTTCACCTGAACCAATTGCCGTAACCTTGCCATCTTCCACTGTTGCAACCTTCAGATTAGAGCTGGTCCATTCAGCTTCTGTTGTTACCTCTTTGGTGGTGCTGTCTGTATATTTAGCCGTAACGATAAGCTGTTGATTACCGCCCTTTTTCAAGACCACATTGGTTTTCTCCGTCGTAGTCAGGCTATCTATAACGCCCACCGATACTTTAACTGTTGCTGTCTTTGTTCCATATTTCGCGGAGACCGATGCGGCTCCTGTTGCAATTCCCGTTATGTTACCGTTATTTACGCTAGCCGTTTCAACTGAACTGGAGAGCCATTCAGCCTTGCTTGTTATATCCACTTTACCTCTCTCATCCGGATAAACCGCATAAAGAGTAATTTGTTCAGAAGCTCCCACCTGGAAGTTAACGGTCTTCTTCGATAATTCTAGTGAAGTTGGAATATCCACTAGCACTTTGGCAGTTATGCTCTTCCCACCATAAGTAGCCGTTACCTTGGTTTCGCCTGACTTATAGGTCGTAATTTTCCCTTTTGTGACAAACGCTATGGCATCATTATCTACTGACCATTCCGCACTGTCAGTAACATCGTTATTTGTTGAGCCATCCGCATATGTAGCATATAGCTTTAGTTGCCCAGGAGTTCCTACTTGTAGAGAATAGACCTCCTTGTCTAATTCCAATCTTCTAGGCACATCTACATCAACTACCGTTGTGATCGTTTTTTCCCCGAATTTAGCAGTAATTGTAGCTTCGCCAATAGAATTTGCAGTTAAATTTCCTTTGTAAACATAAACGATATTTTCATTGCTTGATGTCCACTCTGCACGTTCAGTAATATCTTCAGGTGCCCCATTTCCAGTATTCGCATAGGTCGCAAAAAGCTTAAGTGCCTCTTTACCATTCTTTTTCATGAAAACATTTTGTTTATCGATATCGAGCTTGATAGCATTATCCACATCAACCTTAATGGTTGTTGTTTGAGTACCATAAGATGCTGTTATTGTCGCTTTACCTGGTCCATAGCCCGTAATTACCCCATTCAATACATCAGCTACAGTCCCTTTGTCTGTTTCCCATTCTGCTTTGTCCGCTACATCCACTTTATCCCCGTTAGGATATGTAGCAATCAATTCAACTTTCTCTTCGCCCTTTAACAATAAGGATACTTGTGATTTCTTGGCATCAATACGCTTCACTATTTCTACATTAACCGGCAAGCTCAATGTTTGATTGTTATATTTAGCTGTAATAATCGCCGTTCCTGAGCTTAGACCTTTAACCAAGCCGTTAGTCACTGTTGCAACCGAATTGTTATTGCTTGTCCAATCCGCTTTGGTTGTAACGATCTGATCGGTTCCGTCATCATAATAAGCTGTAAGACTGATATTTTCAGTTCCTCCCAGCCTTAAGTCTATCGACTGTTTATCCTTTGTCATAGTTTTTACACGCTTCGTTACTGTTACATTTACAAAGACGGTTTTCCCTAAATAAGTGGCAGTAAGAACAGCCGTGCCTTCCTTTTTACCGGTCACTACACCTGCATATACAGTTGCAACATCCTCAGCCTTGGAAACCCAATCTGTTTTCACGGTTACATTCTCAGTTGAATTAGATACGAATACGGCTGTAGCCGTTAAATTGGTAGTTGCCCCGACTTCCAGCGAAACTTCATTTTTATTCAGCACTAGGCTTGAAATCTCATCAGCGGCAAACACATTCGTACGGGTCAAATTGCTAGTAGCTACTAAAATAATAGTTAATAATAGCATTATTCGGGTAAATCTAAACATAAACTCTTACCTCCGTTGTATGGATCTCTAGTTAAATTCATACTTGATTGCGCACTTTCATCCATCTAAATAGGTCGTCTACTAAATATCGGTTATATTGTCGAAAAAATTTATACTACCACTAATATAATTTTATTAATAACATTAAGTCAATGACTACGATGAGTTCAATCCCCCTTTTATCCTATTAATAGCTTGCTGCGTCCACGAAAAGAAAAACAATAGAGGAAGTATTTATTCCTTTAACACTTGGAAAGCGCAAAAAACAGAGAGATAACGGAATAGCCAATTCCGTTATCTCTCTGTTTTTCTGCATATGGCTCATAATTTGCCCAAATAACGGACTTCCGACCGCTATAGCCTATTTAAAATCTGATAATATAAAAAAACAACCGGTTGGTATAAACCCAACCGGTTGTCTCCTTATTACGTTACTATTCCGTTGTGTATGGCAGCAACGCGATTTGACGTGAGCGTTTGATCGCAATCGTCAAGGCACGTTGGTATTTAGCCGAAGTTCCTGTTACACGGCGGGGAAGAATCTTACCACGCTCGCTGATAAACTTCTTCAACGTTTCGATGTCTTTATAGTCAATGTGAGTAATTTTATTCACAGTGAAGTAACAAACTTTACGGCGCTTTCCGCCTTTGCCGCCCTTACGGCCGCCAAACTTGCGTTCGCCACGGTCTTCGCTGTTATTATCTCTTCTTTGGAATCCCATCGTTATTCAGTCCTTTCTACGTTAAAATGGCAAATCATCATCGGAAATATCAATCGGTTTTCCATCATCCTGGAACGGATCTTGATTGTCTCGTGGTCCGCTGTTACGTTGTTGGCTGTTACCGCCGCCACCCATTCCATCTTCACGGCTTGCATTCGCACCACCGCCGCTATTTGCAGATTCCAAGAAACGAACATTATCGGCAATAACTTCTGTCACATATACGCGGCGACCCTCGTTATTATCGTAGTTACGAACTTGAATCCTGCCTTCAACTGCAGCCAGGCGTCCTTTACGCAAGTAATTGGCACATGTTTCAGCAAGCTGGCGCCATGTTACAATATTGATAAAGTCTGCTTCCCGTTCCTTTTGCTGGTTCGTGAAAGGACGATCCACGGCCAACGAAAATGTAGTTACGGCAACTCCTGCAGGTGTATAGCGCAATTCAGGGTCACGAGTAAGCCTTCCAATCAGAATCACACGATTTAGCAACCTTAAACCCTCCCAGCATGTCAATTACGGCATTTGATGCCTTAAGCTACATCTTTAACGATCAGGTAACGAATGATTTCATCAGAAATCTTCATTACACGGTCAAGCTCAGTAATAACATCATTGTTAGCGTTGAAATGAACTAACACGTAATGACCATCACGGATCTTGTTGATCTCATACGCAAGACGACGCTTACCCATAACATCATGCTTCGTAATTTCTCCACCGTTGTTGATGATGTTTTGAAATTTTTCTACCGTAGATTGAACAACTTCTTGTTCAAGATCCGGACGAATAATGTACATGATTTCATATTTGCGCATGGTTTCACCTCCTTTTGGACTAAACGGCTCCACTGTGTACGGCATATCACCGAACGGAGCAAGGAGCGAGTAATACTTGGTTATCAAAACTCGCACTATAATACTATAGCAAAACTGCTGCCCAATAACAAGTTTTAAATTCCACCTTACTTGTCACCTTCTTTAATGGTAAATATTTATGCTCATGCATTTCTCTCCTTGGGGAAAACTAACATTACACTTCATAACAGGAGGTGACTAGAAATGGGCGAATGGAGTCAATTTAGACCAGGTGACAAAGCTCCCAACGATGGCGAGTACATGGAGATGGGGGAAAATGCCTTCCATATGGGAATCAACGATCCTACTATCATTACTTTGAAAAAAGGTGAAACATTCCCAGATACCTCCAACCACAACCGCAAATGGAAACGTAAATACTAGCCTCTCCTCCCTCTCATGGGCAAAGCCCAAGCTTAAGCCCCTGAGAGGGCTCTAACTTCACTTACAAAAGGAGCCACTACCATGCGATATACAGCCACCCTGTTCTGCACGGCACTCGGAGCAGCCCTTTGCCTTATGCATTACATTGGTCACGATTCAGAACCCATCTACCTTATATTTTACGCGCTCAGTGTACCAGCGTGGTTCTTCCCTTTCTTTTCTTATACAAATGTCAACGCAGCACTGCTATATGTCCTCACCATTGCGTCTTGGGCGTTAATAGGCTATGTAGTCGATCGTTTCACTGTACGGAGAAGAACCCGGTCTCACTGATCGTTTTGTGATCTTATTTGAATGGATCTTTAACGGTTTTATAAGAACAGTTTCCACTCTAAGCGCTTTCGATTTCGATAAAGAATAGCGTTTCTTGCAAAATCAGACTTTGCTCAGTTCAGCTTTCCTGAAACCTTATGGAGTCTGATGTTATAAGAAAAGCTTCTGATCGAAGCCCTCTCGATGAAGATACATTTCGTGTCTAAGCGGTTGCTTTTCTTGCAATATTAGAAAGGTGAACCTCCGGTTCAAACTTATATTTTCTAATATTATCAAAAAAACCTCCTTTCGCATTTAATCTGCATAAGGAGGTTGTTATCTTTAATATGTAGGTTATAACTTAAGTGGCGGAAAGAGTGGGAGTCGAACCCACGCACGGCTTGCGCCGCCTAGCTGATTTCGAGTCAGCCCCCTTGGGCCTCTTGGGTACCTTTCCGCGCTAAAAAGGGACAAGTAGTAATATACCACAGTTTAGCCATGGTTTGCAACCATTATCTTAGAGTCAATCCGCGCTTAATTCTGAAGCACTGGGGTTAGAACGCAGCACCTTCTTCAGTTTGCTTTCGAACTTCGCCCTCGGTACCAGTACGCTATGCTTGCAGCCTACACATTTGATGCGGATATCCATTCCAAGCCGGATTACTTCCATTTCATTGCTCCCGCAAGGGTGAGGCTTCTTCATTTGGACAATATCGCCTAGTTGATACTGTTTTCGTTCCATACACGCCCTCCCCCTTTTCTTTGTATTGGAAACATGGAAGCTAGTTTAATTAGCCTGGGACTCTTTGCTCTCAATACTTAAAGCGTCCAATGCTTTTTTGATTTCGGCATAAAGCTCTCGAGATACTAGCGCCTGTGTGTTCGGCTTGCACTCCACCGTTGTTCGAAGTGTTATCTCTGAGGTGCTGAGCGTTTGTACTCCAAGCACTTGTGGCTCTTTTACCATATTGACATTGGATTCGTAATTTTTCAATACGGTTGTTCGCAACACTTCTAATGCTTTATCAATATCTGACGCATAAGCAATCGAAATATCTACAACAGCTATTGAATTATTCAATGAGAAGTTGGTTACCTGATTTATAGTCCCGTTGGGAATAAAATGTACTTCCCCTGTCCAGCTCTTCAACTTCGTAACCCGCAGCCCGATTTCTTCTACTGTTCCTTTATACGTTCCTATTTGAACTATATCCCCTACTGCGAATTGATCTTCAAAAATAATAAAAAAGCCTGTTATAACATCTTTTACTAAGCTCTGCGCACCAAATCCGATGGCCAATCCAACGACGCCTGCACCCGCCAATATAGGCTCCAAACGGATACCGAATTGATTAAGAATCATTAATATGACTATAAAATTAACCACATATGCCGTGATATTACCCAACAATCTTCCAATCGTATTTGTTCGTCTTGTATCGAGCTTTAACGGGTTCCTGTCTCTGGCAACCAGCATATGCTCCAAAGCCTTATTTGCAAGTTTCATGACCAGCCGGCCTGCGAAATAAATAAAAATGACTTTTAACGCCCCGATAAGAAGACCTGTCCATACCTCCGGATTGGAGATATAGGCGATGAATGGATCCCACACCTGCTGCCATCCGGCAATTAAACCCATTTTATCCTCCAGAAGAAAACCTTGTACCAAATAATTCATTTGTTTCCCACCCTATGCATCCATGTTAACATACTGATCGTCTTTTTTGAAGAAAATGCCCCTTATTTCTACTCTTTCTTCTTCTATGATTTGTTTCACTCTTTTATACTCTTCTTTGGGAAATTCAAGGGAAAGTGCACATCCTGCTGTAATATCCTTGGGCGTAGGACGCATGTCATTCTCTATTTCTGCATATTCCAGCAGCATCTCAGCTCTTAACGCCTGTTGGGTCGAATCAAATGCCATTAATAACATGCCCTCTCACCCCTATCATTTTTTCACAAACTTACGTATAAATTGAACCCTTCTTCCGTATACTAGTAAAAATTGTTTTTACACTCCTACGAATTGGAGGGCTATTATATGAAATTTTCTTTTCATAGAGACACCGTGATGCCAAAAGAGGTTGAAAATTTAAAGGTTCAACACACCGAAAATAACATCATCGAAGTCCTGTCTGACCGTCTATGCTCAGTGCTTGGTCAAATCCCTACACAGCAGCCTCTCATCATTGTATGCGTTGGAACCGATCGCTCAACTGGAGATTCCCTTGGTCCCCTTGTTGGTTCACAGTTGAAAAAGTACAGC
The DNA here is from genome assembly GCF_042676305.1 of Paenibacillus sp. GCM10027630. Taxonomy (NCBI): domain Bacteria; kingdom Bacillati; phylum Bacillota; class Bacilli; order Caryophanales; family Paenibacillaceae; genus Paenibacillus; species Paenibacillus sp. GCM10027630. Next base: position 172,728 of record NZ_JBHTGY010000096.1, read on the forward strand.
TTAGAAAGCTTTCACTTATATGGAACTCTCGAACAACCTGTCCATGCTATGAATTTGAAGGAAACTCTTGACGCTATCAACTCCCAGTACAATAACCCTTACATTATAGCCATTGATGCATGCTTAGGTCAGCTAGCCAGTGTAGGATGCATCCAGATCGGTAACGGTCCGGTCAAGCCTGGGGCAGGCGTTAATAAAGAGCTTCCTCCTGTAGGCAATATGCATATTACTGGAATCGTTAATGTAGGCGGTTTTATGGAATATTTTGTACTTCAGAACACTCGCCTTAGTCTTGTAATGAGCATGTCTGAAGTTATTGCCCGCTCTTTCTACGTCGCATTAAGCAATATTAAACGCTTTGCAGCCGTTACTTCGTTGACACACATCGATTAATAGCTTCTTTTTCTTCAGGCGACAGAGGATACTGGGACTGCCCTTTCGTCAATGGCTTTGCGTATACATAGGTCTCTTCCCTGTTATGAATTCCCGACACTACAACTCCATCTACATTTTCATCCAAAATAGCTAGTGAAAAGCTAAGGTCGCTGCCGCTCTCTGCAAATGCATTGTAGCGGTAGATGCCTATTTTGGACTTCATTGTTTTCATCTGCTGTGTTATTAATTGAATCTGCTGTTTGACTCCATCTACTTCCGCGTTACTTGATGCCACCTTTTCTTGCAGACCAATCAATGCACTTTCCACGTTTAAACTTGCATCGCCATTTAGCATACTCATATAGTTTTTTCTAAGCTTATTCAGTTTGCTCGATAATACAAGCACGATTATTAGAAAAACTACAATTACAATTAACATAACAACCATCAGTACTCTGACATCCAGCAACTCCAGTATTTCCCCCACACTCATTTCCTCCTGCATCTCTATGAATAAGCCCTTTACTTCATATGCTTAGCGATTTCCTTCACCGCACTTATTAGACGCTCTACTTCCTCATTTGTTGTAAAATACCCTACACTCGCTCTTACAGCACCTCTCTCCAGCGTCCCTGCGCTTTCATGAGCTAATGGAGAGCAATGGTAACCGGCACGAACCGCAATTTGAAAGGATTGATCTAATATAAAAGCAATCTCTGATGAATCCGATTGATTTATAGTAAAGGATACGATTCCTGTTCTATTTTGCCCCAAATCTGGCCCCAGCACTGAAACTCCTTCAATTCCCATCAATGCCTCCATAAGCAATTGAGTTTGTTCCCATTCTTTCTTATGTATACGCTCAACTGTTTCTTTAAGCACAAATTTTACACCTTCATTTAATCCGGCTATTCCCACTGTGTTTTGAGTGCCCGACTCATATCGATCCGGCCTTACTGTAGGCTGGTCTATAGCTTCCGACTGACTCCCCGTCCCGCCATGCAGCAGAGGCTCCAATTCGAGCTCAGGGGCTATATAGAGCCCTCCTGTACCCTGAGGCCCCAACAGACTCTTATGGCCTGGAAAAGCCAGCATATCGACCCCCATAAGCGCCACATTTAAATCAAGCGTACCTGCCGTTTGCGCCGCATCCACCAACAATTTAACCCCTGTTTGTTTACACAACTCTCCCAATTGCTCTACAGGTAAAATACTCCCTAACAAGTTAGAACCATGACTGCAAACTAATAAAGTTGTTTTACTGTTAAACGCTTCTTTGACGTCCTGAACAGAAAGTTCACCTTTTTCATTAGTTTTCACATAGCTTATGCTTACCCCTTTTGTTTTTTTCAAAAACTCCAAAGGTCTGCGAACTGAATTATGTTCAACAGCAGTACACACTACATGGTCTCCCTCTTTTACAAATCCCATTATCGCTTGATTCAGCGCCATTGTAGTATTCAGTGCAAAGGAAATATCATTAGGATTTTTAACTTTCAGCAGCTTCGCCAAGCTTTTTCGTGTTTCGAACAGCGCACGACTTGCTTGTACAGCCATTTGATGGCTTCCCCTGCCCGGATTAGCGCCATAATGAAGCATACACTCCTGCATAGCTTGTAATACTTCAGGTGGTTTGGGCCACGATGATGCTGCATGATCTAAATAGGCTATATCCATTATCTTCTCACCCTCCTTCATAAAAAGTAGCATACCTAGTCTGCCCCATTCAAGCAGGCAATAATAAGGTATGCTACGTCAACTTCCCATTCGTTTCTACCGTTCCTTTTAAACTGATCTATACGTCAAGAAATTTTCCCTTGCAGCAGCTCCAACAAACGATCCAAATCATCTTTGGAATAATAAAGTAATTCAATCTTCCCTTTATTATTGTTGTGTTTAATTTTCACTGTTGTTCTGTACATTTCACGCAAGTTTTCTTCCAATTCATTAATGTATGGATCTTTTCGTTTCGATTTCGCAGAAGCAGCCTTCTTGTTGTCCGTTTTTTCTTCCAGCCGCTTTACTTCCTCTTCTAGCTCACGAACACTCCATTGCTCTTTTATCGCCAGCTCTGCTAAAGCTTTTATCGTTTTCGTATCCTTTAATCCGATGATTGCTTTTGCATGACCCATTGATAATGTTCCACGTGAAACATATTGTTTAATTTCTTCAGGAAGCTGAAGCAACCTCAAGAAGTTTGCAATATGCGACCTACTCTTCCCTACCTTAACCGACAACTCCTCTTGCGTTAAAGAAAATTGATCTATCAAGGCTTGATATGCAATAGCGATTTCCATTGCATTAAGATCTTCACGCTGCAGATTTTCAATTAGAGCAATTTCCATAACCTGCTGGTCACTGAACTTTTTAATTACTGCTGTGATTGTTGCCAAGCCGCAAACTTGAGAAGCTCTGAATCTGCGTTCGCCTGCTATAATTTCGTATCCTTTTAAAACACTTCTAACTATGATAGGCTGTATAATTCCGTGTTCTTTTATCGACGCTGCCAATTCATTGATCGATTCATCATGAAAAGTCCGTCTTGGTTGATATGGGTTGGGTCTTAGTTGTGACAACGGGATTTCTACGATTTTATCGTCATCCCCAATACTAAGAGCCGGTAATAATGCATCCAAACCTTTGCCTAATCGTTTACTCAAAGTGCGATCACTTCCTTCGCAAGCTCCATGTACACTTCGGCCCCTTTGGAACGTGGGTCATACGTAATGATCGATTGACCATGGCTCGGCGCCTCACTTAGCCTTACATTTCGTGGAATAATAGTTTGATAAACTTTTTGCTGGAAATACTTTTTCACTTCTTCAATTACTTGCATGCCTAAGTTCGTTCTCGCATCAAACATCGTTAACAGAACCCCTTCAATCTGAAGAGTGGTATTCAAATGTTTTTGTACCAAGCGAACTGTATTCAATAACTGGCTCAAGCCTTCCAAGGCGTAATACTCACATTGGATTGGTATAATAACCGAATCTGCTGCTGTTAAAGAATTAACCGTAAGTATACCCAAAGATGGCGGACAATCGATTAATATATAATCAAATAGATGTTTGACCAAATGCAAAGATTTCTTTAATCTGACTTCACGTGAAATAGTCGGCACCAGTTCTATCTCTGCACCCGCCAATTGAATTGTAGCAGGTATTATCTTCAAATTCGGTATGGCTGTATCGACCATAGCATCTTTTGGGTGAATGTCATTGATAATGACATCGTAGATACAGTAAACAACATCAGCCTTGTTAACACCAATACCACTGGTTGTATTCCCTTGAGGATCAATATCAACTAACAGCACCCTTTTACCTAATGCCGCCAATGATGCCCCAAGGTTAACGGACGTTGTTGTTTTACCAACACCACCCTTTTGATTTGTGATTGCTATAATCTTAGACAAAATCATTTCACCTCAATAAAATACTAATAACAAGCAATAACCCGGACTAATTAATAACTACAGTCAACCAATTCGAATAATTCCATAGATAGAAACATACCCATACATACAAACAAATGAAGTGACCTTTCGAAAAAACAATAGTTGCGACTTAACAATCTTAAATCGACTCAAAGCCACGTAATAACACAAACACATCAAAAAAATTAACAAGAAACCCATTTTCGAAGCATTTCACGGATAAGCGACCTCGATTTATTTGTAGGGTTACTTGCAATATCAGAATTTTCTGTTCCACTGTAAACTAAACATTCTGACATTATAAAAAGGTTAAGAAAAGCTCCCTTTAACGGAGCCTTAATAGAATTATTCTCTTATAAATAGCAACTAATCTATCATACTATATTTTTCACCGTTTTGGTATCTTGATTACGATTTCATAATGATCTTCATGATCTTGTTCATGTGTATTGATTTGCAAGCCTGAGGAAGTTACCATCTCAACGGATTGCCTGATTGTGTTTAATGCCAAGCGCACATCTTTGGAGAATGAAACTCGTTTCGTCTTTTTGATCTTGGCTGTCTCTTTCAGAAACTGAATTCTAGCTTCCGTTTGTTTAACATTTAGTTCCTTGGCCAAAATGTCTTCCAGCACTTTGACCTGCAAATCCTCCTGGCTCAAAGAGAGCAAGGCGCGAGCATGTCTTTCTGTAATCTTACGCTCCATTAAGGCCAATTTAACCGGCTCGCTAAGGTTTAATAGACGAATTTTGTTAGCTATTGTGGATTGGCTTTTCCCCAATCGCTGAGCTAAACTCTCTTGTGTTAAATTGTGTAAATCTATTAATTGTTGATAGGCTATCGCCTCTTCAATCGCTGTTAATCCTTCACGTTGCAGGTTCTCTATTAATGCGATAGAAGCAGCTTGAGAATCATTAAAATCCCGGACTATTGCTGGAATTGTATCCAATCCAAGTTTTTTGACAGCTCTCCATCTACGCTCTCCGGCAATTAATTCAAACTTGTTGTTCCTAACACGGACAACGATCGGCTGTATAACGCCGTGAGTTTTAATGGTCTGACACAGCTCTTCAATTCGCTCATCATCAAAAATTGTTCTAGGCTGATATGGACTTGGAACGATATCTTGGATTGAAATATTTTTAATTTCATCCGTCGAAGATTTATCCGTGAATCCAAACAATTTAGAGATCTGTTCTTTCATTAATCTAACCACCCGATCTTTAGCCGTAAATAGCAAAATACTACTCTAATAAATTCTCCAAAAGCTTGCCATTTCCTGCAAGAATATTGGCATAATCGTGAATAATATTTCAATTTTACATCTTGTGGAATTATATTATTAAAATATAGAAATAAACAATTAAAATGATTATAAATGACATCCTTGAGATAGTCTCAACGTCGGTTTACAAACAGAAAACTTAGAGCCATAAAACACATGAAATGTTTCACGTGGAACATTAAATAAGAGGAAGCTTTAGAGGTAACCCCGCTTTTCGCGGATATTTATACGGTGTTTGGAACGTTTTACGAATAACAACCAAATGTCTTGTGGAATGCTCCTCATCCGGCAGCTGGAAATGATGTGTATGTATATGTTTCCCCTTAAGCTCTTTCAAGCTATAGCTTGCTTCCTTGACCTCTTCTTGAACATCGTTCCCCTTCATTGCTATAAAACATCCATCGATGGCGGTAAAAGGTAAACAAAACTCATTAAGTACGGAAAGCTTCGCAACAGCTCTGGCCGTTACGATATCATAACTATCGCGATGCTGTGGTAAACGAGCAATGTCCTCTGCTCTGCCATGTATGCACTCCACATTCGATAGCCCTAACGTCGAAGAAAGATGATTCAAAAATTGAATTCGCTTGTTTAGGGAGTCTACAATAGTTATTTTAAGATGAGGGAAAGCAATCTTGAGCGGTATGCTAGGAAACCCAGCTCCTGAGCCTATATCCGCCAGGCTCTTCTTATCTTTCAAGGAAACAAAAAAAGAAACAGAGAGCGAGTCAAAGAAGTGTTTGACATAGACTTGCTCTCTCTCTGTAATGCCAGTCAGATTCATTTTTTCATTCCAGGATACTAACTCTTTGTAATATAATTCATATTGCAAGAGCTGCTGTTCCGATAATTCGATCTGATATGGCTTTAGCGATTCTAAAAAGTTAGTTTGTATAGGATCCATCATTGACCTCTGGCTGCTAATACTTTATTGTAATGCTCCAAATGGATAAGCAGTATGGATATATCCGCTGGAGTAACACCCGAAATACGTGTTGCCTGCCCTATTGAGATAGGACGAATTTTGGCCAACTTTTGCTTAGCTTCCATCGCAATGCCATGAATTTCTTCATAAATAATATCGTCCGGAATTTTCTTTTTCTCCATTTTACGTAAACGCTCCACTTGAATGAGCTGCTTCTCAATGTATCCGGTGTATTTGATTTGAATTTCGACCTGCTCCTTCATTTCATCCGAAAGAACATTCGGACTCGGCGAGATCCCATGAATATGCTCGTAGGATACCTCAGGTCGGCGAAGCAAGGAAATTAAATCAACGGAATTGTTAATCTCCGCACTTCCTATAGAAGCAAGCATTTCTTGAGCATCTACCGGTTTTACTTTGGTTGTTTTCAGGCGTTCGATTTCTTCGTCAACTAACCGATATTTTTCCAAAAAGCGTTCATAACGCTCCTCTTTAATTAAACCAATATCATGACCAATAGGTGTTAATCGAAGATCAGCATTGTCATGTCTCAGCAATAATCTGTATTCAGCTCGTGAAGTAAGCAGCCGATAAGGTTCATTCGTACCTTTTGTCACCAAGTCATCAATTAATACTCCAATATAACCCTCGGAACGATCCAATACTACCGCTTCATGTCCAAACACTTTTCTTGCCGCGTTAATGCCTGCCATTACACCTTGGCCTGCTGCTTCCTCATAACCTGAAGTTCCATTAATCTGTCCAGCCGTGAACAAACCGCTAACCACTTTCGTTTCCAAAGAAGGTTTAAGCTGTGTAGGAATAACCGCATCATACTCAATAGCGTAGCCTGTTCGCATCATCTCCACCTTCTCGAGCCCCGGAATGGAACGCAAAATGTTGAGCTGTACATCCTCTGGCATACTTGTGGAAAGACCTTGCACATAATATTCAGACGTATTACGTCCTTCTGGCTCCAAAAAGATTTGATGCTTTGCTTTATCAGCAAAACGTACGATTTTATCCTCGATTGACGGGCAATAACGGGGTCCTGTTCCTTCAATAGCCCCTGAGAACATTGGCGCACGATGTAAATTATCATTAATAATCTGATGGGTTTGTTCCGAAGTGTAAGTTAACCAGCACGGTAATTGATTAGGGATTTCTTCAGTTGTTTCGAAAGAGAAAAACTTCGGCTTATCATCCCCTGGTTGAATAACCGTCTTAGAGAAGTCAATCGTGTCTTTATGAACACGCGGCGGAGTACCTGTTTTGAAACGAACAAGCTCCAGCCCTTGATCTTTTAGAGATTGAGATAATTTAACAGCCGGCTGTTGATTATTAGGCCCACTTTCATACATTAATTCGCCCATAATGATTTTTCCGCGAAGATAAGTGCCGGTTGTAATAACTACAGCCTTGGCCAAATATTGAGCGCCTGTTTTGGTAACAATCCCCTTACATACGCCGTCCTCAACAATAAGTTCTTCCACTAATCCTTGACGAAGCGTCAATTTCTTTTCATTTTCCATCGTTTGCTTCATCATATGTTGGTACAGAAATTTATCAGCTTGTGCGCGAAGTGCGTGAACAGCAGGTCCTTTACCTGTATTCAGCATTCTCATTTGAATGTATGTTTTATCAATATTTCGGCCCATTTCGCCGCCCAACGCATCAATCTCACGAACAACATGGCCCTTGGCCGGTCCACCGATCGAAGGGTTACAAGGCATAAATGCAACCATGTCCAAATTAATCGTTATCATTAATGTTTCACAACCCATACGAGCTGCTGCAAGCGCTGCTTCACATCCTGCATGACCCGCACCAACAACAATGACATCATACTGCCCTGCTACATAACTCATTGACTCTACCTCCTGGGAGTTTTCAAAAGAAAACTTACTTCATAAATTTATTAAGCTATAACCTTATTTCAAAAAAAATGCCCTATATCATTATTTACCCAAACAAAACTGCGAAAAAATTTGATCAATCAACGAATCTCCAACAGAATCTCCGATAATTTCTCCAAGCTGCTCCCATGCATTGCGGATATCGATTTGAACCATATCTATAGGCACAAAATTCTCTGTTGCCGTATATGCCTCTTCAAGAGAGTTTCGAGACTTTTTTAACAAGGAGATGTGCCGTGCATTACTTACATAAGTCAGGTCATTTGATTCTACCTGACCACTGAAGAAAATACTAGCGATAGCTTTTTCCAAGTCCGTAATCCCCTGCTCTTCCAGCAGCGACATCATAACAATGCGTTCCGCAGGAAAATGGTTTTGCAAAAGGTTCAGCTCTATTCGCTGCTCCAAATCTAATTTATTTACAATGATAATGGTTTGCCTGTCCTTAAGCTGCTCGATTATTGTCATCTCATCCGGCTCAAGTGTATCCGCCCCATTGAAGACAAGAAGAATCAAATCAGCTTCGACAAGTGCATCTTTCGATTTTTGCACCCCAATCTGCTCAACCAGATCAGAGGTTTCACGTATACCTGCTGTATCCAATAGCTTTAGGGGAATGCCATTAACATTAACGAACTCCTCTATAACATCCCTCGTCGTTCCGGGAATATCGGTTACAATCGCCCGATTTTCTTGTGCCAATGTATTCAACAATGAGGATTTGCCAACATTCGGCTTACCTATAATAGCTGTAACAATACCCTCACGCAAAATCTTGCCCTGCCGCGCAGTATTAAGTAAATCATCTATTTGCCCCATAGCGGCCGAACATTTATTTTTGATAAAAGCATTGGTCATTTCTTCGACATCATGCTCCGGATAATCAATATTCACTTCTATATGTGCCATCAACTCTACTAAATCATGACGCAGCAGCTTAATTCTTTTGGACAAGGTACCTTCCGATTGCTTCATAGCAACCTGGTAAGCTCTATCCGATTTGGCCCGAATTAAATCAATAACCGCCTCAGCTTGGGATAAATCAATTCTTCCATTAAGAAAGGCACGTTTCGTAAATTCGCCGGGCTCAGCTAATCTTATCTCCTGCTGCTCCAGCAACAAATCGAGAACTTTCTTTACAGAAATAAATCCGCCATGACAGCTAATCTCTACTACATCCTCCGTAGTAAACGAACGCGGCGCTTTCATTACGGTAACCAGCACCTCATCAACACTAGCCAAGGTTTGAGGATCTTTAATATAACCATAATGTACTGTATGTGTGGAGGCTTCTTTTAATTTATCCTTACCATAGAAAATTCGATCAGCTGCCGTAACTGCGTTATCCCCGCTTATACGAATAACAGCAATTCCTCCTTCTCCCAATGGAGTGGATATAGCTGCTATGGTGTCATTTAACATAGTTGCACCTCTGTCTCTTAATCAAGTAACCAGCTCCGCCCTCCTTATAAATAAGAGGCAAGGAGCTTTATTGGAACGGCTCCAACTGAAAAATGCAATGAGTCATAACTATGACATCATTGCACCCGGAAGTTTATCTGTACACGATAACAATTCTACGGTTTGGTTCTTCACCCCTGCTAAAGGTCCGAACCATAGGATGGTCCTGCAGTTTAGCATGAATCACCTTGCGCTCATGAGAAGACATGGGCTCCAAGACAACTTCTTTTTTCGTTCGAATCACCCTATCGGCCAGCCTTGCGGCCAAATCCTCTAAGGTTTTCTTGCGCCGTTCACGGAAATGCTCAGCATCCAGAACAATACGAACATGGGAGGTCGCATAACGGTTCGCTACAATGTTAACCAGGTATTGAAGCGCATCCAAAGTTTGCCCTCTTCTACCGATCAGCATCCCCAAATCCGAACCGAATAAATGAAGCTCCAATCCGTCCTTGTCCGTTTTCTTATCAATACGTACTTCCAAGCTCATCGTTCTAAAAACATCCTGTAAAAAATAAATGGCTTCATCAACAGCATCCGGCAAAAACTCTAGCTCAACTTTCGCATCCCTAGAACCAATAAGACCAAACAACCCTCTAGAGGGCTGTTCAAGGACTACCAATTTTACCCGATCCTCCGTGGTATCCCATTGACGAAGGCCGTTTTTCACGGCCTCTTCAATTGTTTTACCCGTAACCACAATTTTTTTCATTTAGACAGGCCACCCTTATTTTGAGGTCCGTATATGAAATAAGACTGCACAATCGTGAATAGATTACTATATACCCAGTAAAGAGGAAGTGCTGCTGCAAAGTTCATAGCCATTACGAAAATCAATACGGGGAAAATGAACATCAAGTTCTGCATTTGAGGCGCCATTTGCGACGACATCATTTTTTGCTGGAAGAACGTAGTTAACGCTGCCAGTAAAGGCAGAATGTAATACGGATCCTTAGTACCCAGCTGCAACCAAAGGAAGGAATGATCGGCGATATATTGATTCCGCATGATAGCATTATACAAAGCAATCAAAATTGGCATCTGTACAATTAAAGGAAAGCAACCGGCAAGCGGATTCACACCATTCGATTGGAATATCTTCATCGTCTCTTCTTGCTGCTTTTTTGGATCATCTTTATATTTTTCTTTTAATTTCTTTATTTCAGGCTGAAGCTCCTGCATCCGTTTGGAACTTTTATATTGCTTCAACGTTAGAGGTAATATGATGAAGCGGATTATTAGAGTAACAACTAGGATGGATAAACCGTATTGTCCCCAAAGAAGCGTCGCAAACCAATCGAGAACATCAGACAATGGACCAACGAAATACTTGTCCCATACCCCATTGTTAGGATCGATCTTTGTTGTTGCCGGGGCACATCCCGCAAGCAGTAAAAAAGCAAACATAAGCGGCAAATATTTAGCTAGTCGACGCGTCAAAATGAAGTCCTCCTAATTTATCTTTTCCAATAATAAACTATACCATATCTTATAGAAAAAAAGAAATGGAACCGCTTATTTTCGGACTGATTGTGCAGCTCTCTTTAGTACATGAAAAATACTCTTTTCCATTTCAGCATAAGCCATTCCTACAACAGGCTTCCTGGCAATCAAAATTAGATCGTAACCAACCGGAAATCTCTGTGCATTCAAACGGACAATTTCCTTGACCATCCGCCTTATCCGGTTTCGGACAACAGCATTACCAAGCTTTTTGCTTACCGAAATCCCCAGGCGGAATCCCGCTTGCTGATGCCGTACATAGGAATATAGAACAAACTGGTGGTTAGCCACCGATTTGCCCCCGCGGTATACCTTATCGAAATATTCCCTTTTCGTTAGTCGATTTTTCTTCTCCACAGGCAGTTCTCTCCATATCCCGAACCGGTCAGCAAAACAATACTAGCGTGTACTAAAACAAGGCGTTTTAAAACAAACCTTTTGCTATCTATTGAAATTAGTATCAAATCATTTAAAAAACAACAAAAAAGACCACCTGTTAGTGGCCTCTTGTATTAAGCGCTCAAAACTTTTCTGCCTCTTTGACGACGAGCAGCAAGTACTTTACGACCATTTTTTGAACTCATTCTTTTACGGAAGCCGTGTACTTTTTTGCGTTTTCTTACATTCGGTTTAAACGTAGGACCCATCTATCCTGCACCTCCTTGAGGAAATTCCATTCCCGAAAATACCTCTTAACATTAAACCACCTTACGAGGAAAAAGTCAACTTGTTGTTCTTGTATGGATAAACAGTTATACCCTCCTCCTGAATGCATGTTCTTCATCAAGGTTATCCCAAGCACCGAATAAAAAATCCGATGTTATTAACAAGAAGAAACTTTCGCATCCTGTGCTCAAGTAGGATCAATTATTTTGTCAAAACATGTAGTTGTGTATAACAAAAAGTCAAAAAATCGGATAAAGTCGAAATAATAACAAAATATTAACAATATCTTGTGCTGTGTATAACAGTTACACACAATCTATGGGGAATGTGGATAAAACCCAAGATTCCATTGATTATCCATGCATATTTTGATATTATGGTTATGCTCATCCTGTGGATAGCAATAAGTACTCCACAGAATTATCAACAGGCTGTGGATATCTTTGTGAACAATTTACACTCCTATCTAATAAAGATTGTCCACAATAGCTTAACAATGTGGATATAATCCGACATAACTCGCTTTCTTTCAACAATTACCTGGCTTATGCCACATCGCTTATTTTTTAAAGGAGTGAATACTATTGTGGAAAGCCATCCCAACGAGCAATGGCAGCAAGTTCTTTCCATTATTCAAACTAGGCTAAGTAAACCAAGCTATGAAACGTGGTTTACATCCACAAGAGCCGTAATTTTTAACGATTCAAAAGTCGTCATCTGCGCCCCTAATAACTTTGCTCGAGAATGGCTGGAAAACCGATATACCAAGCTCATAAGAGACACCATACTTGATTACACAGGAAAACCAGCCGAAGTGAAATTTGTTATCGAGACCGAAGAAGAAAAAGCTGCATCAGCAACCTCCTCCCAATCGTTCCATCCTGTGAAAGCTCCGCCCACCGTTCCTGAAGAAACGTTTAGTCATATGATGAACTCCAAGTACACATTTGATACGTTTGTCATTGGTTCAGGGAATCGCTTTGCCCATGCGGCCTCGCTCGCAGTAGCAGAAGCGCCGGCCAAAGCTTATAATCCGTTGTTTTTATACGGAGGCGTGGGATTGGGCAAAACACATTTAATGCATGCTATTGGCCATTATGTGTTGGAACATAATCCGAGTGCCCGTGTGCTGTATATTTCTTCGGAGAAATTCACTAATGAGTTCATTAACGCCATCCGAGACAACCGCGGAGAAAGCTTCCGCAATAAATATCGTACTATCGATGTGCTGCTTATTGACGATATTCAGTTCCTTGCCGGAAAAGAACAAACACAGGAAGAATTTTTTCACACTTTCAACGCGCTTCACGAGGAACGCAAACAAATTATTATTTCAAGCGACCGCCCTCCCAAGGAAATTCCTACACTAGAGGAACGTCTGCGCTCAAGATTTGAATGGGGACTGATAACCGATATCCAGCCTCCTGATTTGGAAACCCGGATTGCCATTTTACGTAAAAAGGCAAAAGCCGAAAACCTGGAAGTACCCAATGAGGCCATGGTTTACATAGCCAATCAGATCGATACGAACATTCGTGAGCTTGAAGGAGCTCTTATTCGTGTCGTTGCTTATTCCTCGTTAATCAATCAAGATATAACATCGCATCTCGCAGCTGAGGCATTAAAGGATATTATTCCGAGCAGCCGACCGAAGGTCATTACGATCCAGGATATTCAGCAAAGGGTTGGCGAATTTTACGGATTGAAGCTGGAGGATTTTAAAGCACGTAAACGTACGAAGATGGTAGCCTATCCGCGGCAAATTGCCATGTATATAGCTCGTGAAATGACTGATTTTTCATTGCCCAAAATCGGTGAAGCCTTTGGCGGCCGAGATCATACAACCGTTATTCATGCTCATGAGAAAATTTCTACAGCGTTGAAGACGGATCAAGAGCTATACCGCATCGTCCAGAACTTGATGGAGAAAGTAAAAAATGTCACGATGTAAGTAGTACAAATCATGCTCCCAGCCCATCTGAATAACATTAAGCCTATGCACAAACTATTAACATGTGGATAGGCTTTCGTTTTGCACCTTTTACTCACATATCCACATATCCACTGCCCCTACTACTATTACTAATAAAAAAAGAGTATTATGAAGGGATAAATGGACATCTCCACATTTTCGAATCATAGGAGTGACAGTATGAAATTAACGATATTAAAAGAGTATTTAAATGAATCCATTCAACATGTTTCCAAAGCTATTTCTAACAAAACAACAATTCCTATATTGAGCGGGATAAAAATAGATGCCGATGCTAATGGAATGACGCTTACAGCAAGCGATACGGACATTTCCATTCAAAGCCATATTCCGAACGAAAAGAATGAAATAAGCATAATAGACTTGCAAAAACCGGGAAGCGTAGTTCTTTCATCCAAATTTTTCGTTGAAATTGTTCGTAAGCTGCCTGCTTCCAAGATTGAAATAGAGGTTAAAGACCATTTTCTGACGATTATTCGCAGCGGATCTTCTGAAATTCAATTAGTTGGCCTAGATCCGGAAGAATATCCAACTTTGCCAAGTATCGAAGAGAATAGAAGAATTCAAATGCCTAGTGATTTGCTTAAATCAATGATCAAACAAACTTCTTTTGCTGTTTCCACGAATGAATCTACACCGGTTCTAACAGGTGTTTTATGGACCGTAAATGAAGGCAATCTTAAATTCACCGCCTGTGATCGGCATCGATTAGGAAGCAGAGAAACGCAAATCGAAGTCAATGATGAGTTCCCAGTGAGTAATGTATCCATTTCAGGGAAAACTTTGAATGAATTGGCCAAAATTTTGCCGGATCAAAATACGCTGATCGATATCATTTTTGCAGAAAGCCAGGTATTATTTCAGCTTAGCTCCATCCTGTTCTATACTAGAGTTTTGGATGGAACGTATCCTGATACTTCCAAGCTGATCCCCCAGGCTTATCAAACCGAACTTGTTATTAACGCACAGCAGCTGGCTAACGCTATCGATCGGGCTTATTTGCTTTCCAGAGAAGAAAAGACCAATATAGTTAAGATGATCATGCGTGAGGATCAAACCATTGAAATTTCCTCGAGCTCCTCAGAGCTGGGGAAAGTAACCGAGCAGCTTGATGTATCCCAATTAACCGGAGAACTGCTGCGGATTTCCTTTAATTCAAAATATATGCTCGATGCCCTTAAAGTAATTGACAGCGAGCTGATTCATATAGGCTTTACCGGTGCGATGCAGCCGATTATTATCCGTCCCATGGAGGAATCCTCCACCCTGCTGCAGCTAATTCTCCCTTACCGCACAACGAATTAAATTGGGGATAGGTTCATGCGTTTGTTTATCCACATGTTAATAACTGACGAAGGAGCAAGGAAGCCCTGATGAAAACAGTAAACATCCATACGGACTATATAACTCTCGGTCAATTTTTGAAGTTGGCTGATTGTATATCCAGCGGCGGACAAGCCAAGTTTTTTTTGCAGGAAACAGAAATTCTAGTAAATGGGGAGCCGGAGAATCGCCGCGGCAAGAAGCTTGTTCATGATGATAAAGTAAGTGTTGAAGGATGCGGTGAGTTTCAAGTAGTGCGCAGCTAGAGAAATCTTTTTCTAAAGAAGAGCTCTAAGCAAGGCGTGGCCGTTTATCCTTGGCAGAGGCTGTAGGAGGAACCATTTTGCAATTGAAAAAGCTCTCTTTACAGAATTACCGAAACTACGATGAGGTTTATTTTGAATCGGGGCATATGGTCAATATTATTGTCGGTCCGAACGCACAAGGGAAAACCAACCTTCTGGAAGCGATATTTGTACTTGCACTAACCAAATCGCATCGGACGCATCAGGACAAGGAGCTCATCCAATGGAATGCTCCCCACACCCTACTGCATGCCGAAGTGGATAAAAAATATGGCTCATGTCAGCTTGATTTGACCATCTCTCAGCAAGGTAAGAAAGCAAAAATAAATGGCCTGGAGCAGCGCAAGCTAAGTAATTTTATCGGGTCTCTAAACGTTGTGATGTTTGCACCGGAGGATCTGGAAATTGTTAAGGGCTCCCCGTCCGTCCGGCGGAGGTTTCTGGATATGGAAATCGGCCAGGTCCATCCCGCTTATTTATACGATTTATCGCAGTATCAGAAAATATTGGTGCAGCGGAACAATTATTTAAAGCAGTTATTTACTACTCGAGACACAAAAGCGGCCCTTTTGGAAGTATGGAACGAACAATTGGCACAGTTTGGTGTTAAAATCATTAAAAAACGTCAAAGCTTTATAAAGAAGCTGCAAATATGGGCGGAAAAGATTCATTCAGGAATTACTGGGGGCAATGAACAGATTGAGATTCAGTATGCTTGTTCGTTCGATCAAGGAGCTGTCCAAGATGAATCTGTTTTATTTGACCAATTTATGATAAAGTTATCACATGTGAAAGAACAGGAGCTTCGGCGCGGTGTATCATTGATCGGGCCGCATCGGGATGATTTATTGTTTTTTATCAATGGCAAAGAAGTACAAACCTTCGGCTCTCAAGGGCAGCAGAGGACAACGGCACTCTCTTTAAAGCTGGCAGAAATTGAATTGATCCGTGAAGAAGTTGGCGAATACCCAATACTATTATTGGACGATGTACTGTCAGAGCTGGACCGCTCTCGGCAAACCCAACTGATTGAAACCTTTCAAAACAAGGTTCAAACCTTTATAACAACGACCGGAATCGAAAGCATCGATTTATCCAAGCTGGAAAATGCTTCTGTCATTCATGTGCAGAATGGAAGCTTAACTTAAAGTCTCACGTAATAAGGAGATGGCCAACTATGTTCATCCATTTAGGCGGAGAAAAAATTATTCGTGCATCCGAGCTTGTTGCCATATTTGACTTGTCTATTGAAAAATCTTCCAAAATATCAAAGCAATTTATCAGCTATGCCAATAAAGAGAAGAAGGTTGAAGTGATCGGCGAAGAAGAATGCAAATCGCTTGTTGTCACACAATCTAAGGTATACTACTCTCCAATTTCCTCCATGACCTTGAAGAAACGGGCGCATCAATTGTTAACGAACTAGATTTTACCTTGGAAAAGTGGGTGTCAGAATGTCTGCGAATCAAAATACGTATGATGAAAACCAGATACAGGTGCTCGAAGGTCTCGAAGCCGTTAGAAAACGTCCGGGGATGTACATCGGATCTACAAGCGCCAGAGGTCTTCATCACCTTGTTTGGGAAGTTGTCGATAATAGTATTGACGAGGCTTTGGCCGGTTATTGCACAAAAATTGAAGTCATCATTCACCGTGATAACAGCATAACGGTTATAGATAACGGACGTGGTATTCCGGTTGGTGAGCATCCTAAGCTGAAGCGCTCCACATTGGAAGTCGTGCTTACGGTTCTGCATGCAGGCGGAAAATTTGGCGGGGACGATTCAGGCTACAAGGTTTCCGGTGGTTTGCATGGTGTTGGTATTTCTGTAGTGAATGCGCTGTCCAAAAAGTTAATCGTTCAGGTTAAACGCGAGGGCAAAGTGCATGAACAAGAATATCAAAGAGGTGTGCCGCAATACGACCTTAAGGTGCTTGGCGAAACGGAACAATCAGGGACCAAGACTACCTTCTGGCCGGATGATGAGATTTTTAAAGAAACAACAGAATATGATTACGATACGTTGCAATCCCGAATCCGGGAGCTTGCATTTCTTAATAAGGGTATTGAAATAACTTTGACTGATGAGCGGACAGATGTGTCCAATTCATTCATATACGAAGGGGGTATTATCTCCTTTGTTGAATATTTGAACCGTAACCGGGAGCCTGTGCATCAGCCGATCTTTACGGAAGGCTCTAAAGATAATATTCAAGTCGAAATTGCTATTCAGTACAATGATGGCTACACGGAGAATATATATTCCTTTGCCAATAATATAAATACCCATGAGGGCGGTACTCATGAATCGGGCTTCAAGAGCGCGCTGACGCGCATAATGAATGATTATGCCCGTAAACATAATGCAATCAAAGAAAGTGACTCTAACTTATCTGGAGATGATGTGCGGGAAGGCTTAATCGCGATCATTTCTGTTAAGATTCCAGAACCGCAATTCGAAGGGCAGACGAAAACGAAGCTTGGAAACAGCGAGGTTCGGGGTATTGTAGAATCGTTATTCTCTGAGAAGCTGATGGAATTCCTCGATGAGAATCCGGCTGTTGCTAAGAAGATTGTCGAGAAAGGCGTCCAGGCAGCGCGTGCCAGAGAGGCAGCGCGTAAAGCCCGGGAACTGACAAGACGTAAAAGTGCGCTTGAAGTTAGTGCCCTGCCTGGTAAGCTTGCCGACTGCTCCTCCAAGGATGCTTCGATCAGCGAAGTGTATATCGTTGAAGGTGACTCCGCGGGTGGTTCAGCCAAACAAGGGCGAGACCGCCATTTCCAAGCTATTTTGCCCATTCGGGGTAAAATATTGAACGTTGAGAAAGCGCGGCTTGATAAAATTTTATCCAGTACTGAGATTCGGGCTATTATTACAGCCTTGGGTACTGGTATTGGTGATGATTTTGATATAGCCAAGGCTCGTTATCACAAAGTTATTATTATGACTGATGCTGACGTTGACGGAGCTCATATTCGTACATTGCTGCTTACCTTCTTTTACAGATATATGCGTAGACTTATAGAGGTCGGATATATATATATTGCTCAGCCTCCATTATTCAAACTGGAGCGTAATAAGACGATTCGTTATGCTTACAACGAAAAACAAAGAGAACTTGTGATGCAAGAATTTGGTGAAGGCGTCAAAGTTAACGTGCAGCGTTATAAAGGTCTTGGAGAGATGAATCCGGGCCAATTGTGGGAAACAACTATGGACCCCGAAAGTCGTACAATGCTGCAGGTTAGTATTCAGGATGCGATCGATGCAGATACCTTGTTTGATACATTAATGGGTGAGAACGTAGAACCACGTAGAGAGTTTATCCAGCAGCATGCGAAATATGTGAAGAATTTGGATATCTAACGAGTCTAATCTGAACTTTCCTACGGAAAGTTCAGACCAGGCTTATAAGTTAGTTTTGCCTTGGCGAAGCTTAGCACGCGACTTATGGAATCAACGTTTCTACGGAAAGTTCAGATTATGTTTACGAAGTTAGTTTTGCTAAAGCAAAACTAGTAGGAGGTCAACAATGTCGGAAGAACAGCACTCACAAATAAAAGATATCGATATAGGCACGGAGATGCGTACTTCCTTTATGGATTATGCGATGAGCATTATCGTAAGCCGAGCTTTGCCCGATGTCAGGGACGGGCTTAAACCCGTACATCGCCGTATTTTATTTGCAATGTCCGAGCTTGGCATGTCTCCGGACAAGCCACATAAGAAATCTGCGAGAATCGTTGGAGAAGTTATAGGTAAATATCACCCGCATGGTGATAGTGCCGTATATGAGACCATGGTACGTATGGCGCAGGATTTCTCTTTGAGATATATGCTTGTAGACGGTCACGGGAATTTCGGTTCCATTGATGGTGATATGGCGGCGGCTATGCGTTATACCGAAGCGCGTTTATCGAAGATCGCGATGGAGCTTCTACGTGACATCAATAAAGAAACGATTGATTTTATTCCTAACTATGACGGTGAGGAACATGAACCGGCTGTGCTGCCTGCCCGGTTTCCCAATCTGTTGGTGAACGGCAGTTCTGGTATTGCAGTAGGGATGGCAACCAATATTCCTCCCCATAACTTAAAAGAAGTTATCGATGGAGTACATCAGCTGATTGAAAATCCGGATGTAACTCCAATGGAGCTTATGCAATCCATCAAAGGGCCGGATTTCCCAACAGCCGGCTATATTCTGGGACGTGAAGGTATCAAGCAAGCTTATAATACCGGTCGTGGATCAGTCACGATGAGAGCGAGAGCTACCATTGAAGAAAATAACAATAAGGCTCGTATTATCGTTCATGAGCTGCCTTATCAAGTAAACAAAGCCCGTCTCATTGAGAAAATTGCCGAGCTTGTTCGCGAGAAGAAAATCGACGGAATTACCGATTTGCGCGATGAGTCGGATCGCAACGGGATGCGTATTGTTATCGAAATGCGTCGTGATGTTAATCCTAATGTTGTTTTAAACAATTTATATAAGCATACTGCGATGCAATCGAATTTTGGGATTATTATGCTTGCCTTAGTGAATGGTGAGCCTAAGGTATTGAACCTGAAAGAAATGCTGTTCCATTACCTGGAGCATCAGAAAGTAGTTATTCGCCGGCGTACGGAATTTGAACTTCGTAAGGCAGAAGCAAGAGCGCATATTCTCGAAGGCTTGCGGATTGCTTTGGATCATCTGGACGAGGTTATTGCATTAATTCGTGCTTCGCAAACAACGGAAGAAGCCCGTGAAGGTTTAATCAATCAGTTTTCTTTAAGCTTCGATCAAGCTCAAGCTATACTGGATATGCGTTTGCAACGGTTAACTGGTTTAGAGCGTGAGAAAATTGAGCAAGAATACGCTGAGCTTATGAAAAAGATTGCTGAATATAAAGCCATTTTGGCTGATGAGAAGTTGGTCCTCGCTATTATTAGCCAGGAACTGAATGAAGTTAAAGAGAAATTTGGCGATGAGCGCCGTTCTGAAATTACAATTGGTATGGAGAGCATCGAGGATGAAGATCTGATTCCTCAGGAAGATGTAATCATCACTATTACGCATACCGGCTATATCAAAAGGCTACCTGTTACCACTTATCGCAGTCAAAAGCGTGGGGGTAAAGGTGTTATCGGTATGGACACGAAGGACAAGGATTTTGTTGAGCACTTGTTCGTGACGAACACTCACCATTTCCTACTCTTCTTTACGAACAAGGGAAAAGTGTATCGTCTTAAGGCTTATGAGATTCCTGACCTTAGCCGTACAGCACGTGGTACCCCAATTATCAATTTGATACAGATTGAACAGGGCGAGACGATTAATGCTGTTATCCCAGTGGAAGGTTTTGAATCTGAACAGGAGCTGTTCTTTGCCACCAAGAATGGCTTAGTTAAGAAGACCGCACTTAATGATTATGGGAACATCCGTAAAGGCGGCTTAATTGCAATTACGCTTCGTGAGGACGACGATTTGATTGGCGTTAAGCTGACTGATGGCAACCAAACGATTATTATGGGTACCAAGCAAGGAATTTCGATTCATTTCCCTGAGAAGGAAGTACGTTCAATGGGACGTTCCGCTACGGGAGTGAAAGGAATTAACATTGGCGAAGACGATGCTGTTATCGATATGGACGTTGTTCAAGAAGACAGCAGTGTATTGATTGTAACGTCCAAAGGCTTCGGAAAAAGAACACCGGTATCGGAATACCGGATTCAATCACGTGGCGGCAAAGGGATTAAAACCTTGAACGTTACTCCGAAGAATGGACCTGTAGTAGGATTAAAAATTGTCAGCGATGACGAGGACTTGATGATTATTACAGGACTAGGCACCATCATCCGGACTAGTATGTCGGGGATTTCCATGATGGGACGCTACACTCAAGGGGTTAAGCTTATTAACATCAAAGATGAAGATGAAGTAGCCACAGTTGCAAGAGTGGAAAAGAGTGAAGAGCCTGCCGAAGATCAAGACGGTGAGGAAATTGTTGAATCTACAGATTCCGAATAATAAATAAATAGGACTTTTTTCACAGAAACAGTAAGAATGGGGGTTACATCCCCATTCTTTTTCGTTTAAAATAAAGATGTGATAAGAAAGAAAGTAAGGTGAGGGAATTTACATGGCGACAATTTCCGTTTCCCAGTTAAAAGGCGGCGAGAAAATAAACGATAACGTGCAAACAAAGCATGGGAATATCCTATTTCCAAAGGGCCGAGTCGTTATTGATAAAGATATCGAGATTTTAAAGGCATTTCTCATCCCTTCCATATCCATCGAATCCAAAGCAAATGAGCAAGAGAATACAGCTGAAGCTATCATTGAAGAGCCGAGCAACTCCATTCTTCCATTTTTCGAACAATATGATAAAATGCTGGTGCTGCTGCGAAAGGTTTTTATTTCAGTAGGTGGAAGTAACTTTCCCATCCTGGAAGTTAGGACCCAGTTAGAGGCGCTAATAAAACATATTGATCAATATCAAATTTTAACTTTTAGTCCAAAGTCCTATCAATTAACTGATTTTCTACTTCACAATAGTATTATGGTTAGCTTAACCTCCTATACTTTGGCCAAATGGCACGGACTTCCTACTAAAGATTTAATGCCAGTTGCTTTAAGTGGTCTCCTACATGATATTGGTAATGCAAAGGTTGATTCGGGAATTTTGTACAAACCCAACAAGCTTACTCCTGATGAGTTGGAAGAAATGAAACAGCATACGGTTATAGGCTACAATCTTTTAAAAAGTGTTGCAGCTATTAACGAGGGTGTGAAGCTATCAGCTATACAGCATCATGAACGTGAAGATGGCTCTGGGTATCCTTATGGAATTAAAGGAGATAAAATTCATCTTTATTCCAAAATAGTCGCTATTGCCGATATGTTCCATGCTATGACCTCTGACCGTTATCATAAAAAGGCAGCTTCTCGCTATCAGGTGTTGGACCAGCTCTTTACCGAATCCTTTGGCAAGCTGGATCCTGTTATGGTGCAAACCTTTATACAAAAGGTAACTCAGTTCCATAATGGAGTGTTGGTTAAATTAAGCGATGGCCGTATTGGTGAAATCGTGTTTTCAGATCGTGCTAATCCTACTCGCCCTTGGGTTAATGTGAATGGACAAATTATTAATTTATCTATTCAACGTAACCTACATATTCAAGAAGTTATACAAAAATAATCTAACATAATTTATACTTGACTCTGTTAGGCGATATGTGATAAATTAATCTTCGCTGCTTTTGCGGCGGAGGTTTTTTATTTGATTGGAAAGTATAGATTATACTTACTCTAGATTAACCTCGACTTGCCTATTCTCAGGTTCGAGTAGACAGCTTCTACTGTCTAAAGAATTACTTGAAAAAAAAGCTTGCAATGTAGTAGGCGAATGTGTTATATTATAAAAGTCGCCGCTAAACAAGTTGGCACAAAACGACAAAGAGGAAAGTCAGCAATGACGTGGCTTTGTCAACAATTGCCCTTTGAAAACTGAACAACGAGTGAGTGTTAAAATAGAGAATGTAAATTCTCGCTAGCATTACTTTTGAGCTTAAGACAAGCTTGCGTTAAACGGTCTT